>NZ_VCMY01000002.1:0-393611 GCF_005924235.1 Mycobacterium sp. DBP42 | reverse complement strand
TGCGAAGGGATCAACGGGAGCCGGGGCGGCCATCGGGTTGATCGGGGCTGGGGGCGGCGGTGGCGCGCCGAAAGGCGGGGGAGCATCTGCGGGCGCATCCGGCGGTGCGGCGGCTTCTACCGGTAGGTACATGTGGTGGGTGAACTGGCGCTGGTAGGCGCCGCCGCCACCGATCCGCACGCCGTGGCCGCCCTCGCCCGAGGACACGGGGGTGCCGTCCGGGAGGGTCACGGCGGTGTGGCCGCTGTTCCAGCCGATCACCAGGGCGCCGGGCTGGCTGCCGTACTTGAAGCCACGGGCCAGCAGGGCCCGCTCCTGGTTGCCGGTGTTGAAGCGGTCACCGTAGACAGGACGGCCGGTGGCCATGTTGCTGACCCAGGAGGCCAGGCCGGAGCAATCCGTACCGGCCGGGGAGTCTCCACCGGAGATGTACGGCGTGCCCGAAACCTGCTGGACAAGCGCCATAAGCGTCGCGATAGCAAACATGCGGCGGGACGCTAGCAGAGGGGATTTTGGGCGGGCAAAATATGTGACTCCGTTCACAGGGAGTGTCGGATATGGACTGATTCACGCTTTCACGGATCGGGTGTGGTTGCCTGTGCGGGCAATTCGGTTGCCAGTGGTACGTATTTGCCAGGACGATGCCGTACGCATTCGACTATCGCCAATAGTGCTGCGGCACTGGGCTTGTGCTGTGATTCGCCTGCCGGATTCACGCCGTGCGGCATGCGGTCGATCGGCGAAACATATTGCTGTAACAAGTATTTCGGAACTATTCGATCGATCCCACGGAAAGGGTGCCGCCCGGGTATCGGCGGACCGCCGTGCCACGGCCTCGGCCGTAGAGAGGGGCGGGGGTGACTCATGCCGGCAACGTCGGCACTGTCTTGACGGTTGGCTGGACAGGCCCCGTTCGGCGTGTGCAACGGCGGTTCCATCGCTTGTCTTCGCTGATCGGACCCGGTTGACAGGCAGCCGTTTGGCTGCATGATTGACGGAGGTTTTGGTGCGCGGTCGCGGCTGAGGGGATGGCGAGGGTGGACGAGGTATTCAAGGCGCTGGCCGACCCCAGTCGGCGGCTGCTCCTGGACAGCCTCAATGACCGGGACGGACAGAGCCTGCGCGAGCTCTGCAGCGGCTTGTCGATGGCCCGGCAGTCGGTCAGCAAGCACCTGGCCATACTGGAGGCGGCCAATCTGGTCACGTCCGTCCGGCAAGGCCGGGAAAAGCTGCACTACGTGAACGCCGAACCGATCAATGCCATCGCCGACCGCTGGATCGACCGCTATGACTCCACGCGGGCGCAGACCCTGTCGGACCTCAAGACGGTGTTGGAGAACCCCGGCTCGGTGGGCGAGTTCGTCTACACGACCTATATCCGCACCACCCCGGAGCGGTTGTGGCAGGCCGTCACCAATCCGGCGTTCTCATGCAGATTCATGGGCCATGCCATCGAGTCCGACTGGCAGAAGGGTTCGACCTACACCTGGGTCGAGGGCGGACTTCGGATCGAGGACCCCGCGCAGGTGATCGTCGAGTCCGACCCCTATCAGCGGTTGGCCTTCACGTTCCACGGGTTCACGCCTGAACTCCAGCAGATAGCCCCGGATCTCAGCGGCGAAGCGATTGCCGAAGCCGCGGCAGAACGGCGCTCACGGGTGTCGTTGAGCATCGAACCCGTCGGAGATCAGGTGGAGCTCACCGTGACCCACGACGGGTTCGAGCCGGGCAGCATCGTGCGGGATCTGATCGCTCGCCGGTGGCCGCTCAAGTTGTCGAGCCTGAAATCCAGCCTGGAACAGGCTGACTAGACCCGGGAATCCTGCGGCTCGCGCTGGACGGGGGAGGGCCATGGTGCCGGCTTGGGCCGCTGACGCACGATCTGCGGCCACCAGAACCACTTGCCCATCAGTGCGGCGATGGAGGGGGTCATGAAGGAGCGGATGACCAGGGTGTCGAACAGCAGGCCCAGGCCGATCGTGGTGCCCACCTGACCGATCACGGCCAGTTCGCTGACTGCCATCGACATCATGGTGAACGCGAACACCAGGCCGGCCGAGGTGACCACCGATCCGGTGCCGCCCATCGCGCGGATGATGCCGGTGTTGAGGCCCGCGTGGATCTCTTCTTTGAATCGGGAGACCAGTAGCAGGTTGTAGTCGGCGCCGACGGCCAGCAGCACGATGACGGCCATCGCGATCACCATCCAGTGCAGTTCCAGGCCGATCAGGTGCTGCCAGATGAGCACGGACAGACCGAAGGATGCGCCCAGGGACAGCACCACCGTTCCGACGATGACCGCGGCGGCCACCACGCTGCGCGTGAGGATCAACATGATGATGAAGATCAGGCACAGCGCGGCGATTCCGGCGATCAGCAGGTCGTAGTTGGCGCCTTCCTGCATGTCCTTGAAGGTGGCCGCGGTGCCGCCGAGGTAGATCTTGGACCCCTCCAGCGGGGTGCCCTTGATCGCCTCCTTGGCGGCGTTCTGGATGCCGGCGATGTGTGAGATGCCTTCGGGGCTCATCGGGTCGCCCTCGTGGCTGATGATGAACCGCACGGCGTGCCCGTCGGGGGACAGGAACATTTTCATGCCGCGCTTGAAGTCGGGATTGTCGAAGGTTTCCGGCGGCAGATAGAACGAGTCGTCGTTCTTGGATGCGTCGAAGGCCTGGCCCATGGCGGTCGCGTTCTCCATCGACGCTTCCATCTGATCCTGCAGCCCGCCCATGGTGGCCTGCATGGTCAGCATCATGTTCTTCATGTTCTTCATCGTGGTGATCATGGGCGGCATGATGGTGAGCATCCGTGGCATGAGGACATCGAGCCGGTCCATGTCCGGCATCATCTTCTGGATGTCGTCGGTCATGGTGTCGATGCCGTCAAGGGTGTCGAAGATCGACCGGATCGACCAGCACATCGGGATGTCGAAGCAGTGTGGTTCCCAGTACAGGTAGTTGCGGATCGGCCGGAAGAAATCGTCGAAATCGGCGATGTGATCCCGCATTTCGGCGACATCGTCAACCATGCCGTGCATCTTGCCGACCATACTGTGGGTGGTGTCCGACATTTCCTTGGTCAGCTGGAGCATCCGCTCCATGGTGTCGACCGTTTTTTGCATCTCGTCGGCCTGAACCAGCATGTCCTTCATGCGGTCCTGCATGTACTTCATGTTCATCATCTGCGTGGTGCCCTGCATGCTGATCTGGAACGGGATCGAGGTGTGCTCGATCGGTGTTCCCTGCGGGCGCGTGATGGCCTGCACCCGGGAGATGCCGGGCACCTGGAAGATTCGCTTGGCGATGCGGTCGACGACCAGGAAGTCCGCCGAGTTGCGCAGGTCGTGATCGCTCTCGATCAACAGCAGCTCGGGGTTCATCCGCGCCTGGGAGAAGTGCCGATCGGATGCGGCGTAGCCGGTGTTGGCCGGCAGGTCCGGCGGCAGGTACTTGCGGTCGTTGTAATTGGTCTGGTACCCGGGCAGGGTCAACAGGCCGACCAGCGACAGTGCGATGGTGGCGACCAGGATCGGTCCGGGCCAGCGCACCACCGCGGCACCGATCTTGCGCCACCCGCGGGTGCGCATGGCGCGCCGGGGTTCCAGCGTCTTGCCGAACCGGCTGGCCACCGAGATGATCGCAGGCCCCAGCGTCAGTGCGGCGACAACACCGGTGACCATGCCGATGGCCAGCGGGATGCCCAGCGACCGGAAATACGGCAGCCGCGTGAAGTGCAGGCACAGCGTGGCGCCGGCGATCGTCAGGCCCGAGCCCAGCACCACGTGGGCGGTGCCGTGAAACATCGTGTAGTAGGCCGACTCTCGGTCTTCACCGACACTTCTGGCCTCTTGATATCGGCCGATCAGGAAGATCGCATAGTCGGTGGAGGCCGCGATCGCCAATGTCACCAGCAGGTTGGTGGCGAATGTCGAGAGCCCGATGATGTTGTAGTAGCCCAGCGCGGCGACGACGCCGCGGGCCGCGGACAGGGACAACACCACCATGACCAGAGTGAGGAGCACTGTCACCACTGACCGGTAGACCAGCAGCAGCATGATGATGATGACGGTGAAGGTCAGCGCCTCGATGATCCGTACGCTGCGGTCACCGGCGATGCGCTGGTCGGCCGCCAGTGCGGCCGGCCCGGTGACGTAGGCCTTGACCCCGGGCGGCGGGGTGACACTCTCGACGATCGCCTGGACGGCCTCGACCGATTCGTTGGCCAGCGCCTCGCCTTGGTTACCGGCGGTGTAGACCTGAACATACGAGGCCTTGCCGTCCGCGCTTTGGGCGCCGGAGGCAGTCAGCGGATCGCCCCAGAAATCCTGGACGTGCTCGACGTGCTTGTCGTCGGCCTCGAGCTTGTCGATGATCTCGTCGTAGAAGTCGTGCGCTTTGATGTCCAGCGGCTGGTCGCCCTCGAGCACGATCATGACCGAGCTGTTGGACTTGAACTCCTGGAACACTTCGCCGACGCGCTTCATCGCGATCATCGACGGCGCCTCGTCCGGCGTCATCGACACCGACCGCATCTTGCCCACCTCTTCGAGCTGGGGCACAACCGTGTTCAAGACGGCGATGAGGGCGATCCAGCCGATGATGATCGGCACTGCCAGGCGCCGGATCCACTTGGCGATCCCGCCGTGCTGGGCATGCCTCGGCCCGGTGACCGGGATCGACTCGGTCGGGGCGTCGTGGGTGCTCATGCAGATTTCACCAAGCAGAAGGTCTGGGCGTTCACGCCGTTGGAGGTTCTCTCGTCCTTGAGTTCGTCATCGACGGTGATGCGGCAGGTGATCGTGTTGCCGTTGCCCTGCGCGACGATGTTGGGGAAGACCGACGGGGCGGTGGATTCCAACCGCAACGTCCACGGCAGGGTCACCCCGTCGATGCGCTGGGGCTGAGCGTCGAGGTCGAGGTAGTTCACGTCGGCGGTGGCTCCGGGCTCACCGTAGATCTCGTAGACCACGACCTTGGGGTCGAAGGGCTTGGTGTCATCGACTTTGGTGCTGGAGATGCCGGTGCCGTCGCCTGCGGCGAAGAACGTGCGAACCCGCATCACCGTGAAGCCGCCGACCAGCACCACTGCGGCGATGATCAACGGAATCCAGAACTTCTTGGCCAGGCCTGTGATTGAAAACTGTTTCCGGCGAGAGCTTTTCGTCGCGTTGGTCATCGTGAAATGGCACCGGTCCGTCGATTGTGGGCGATATGGGCAATGGGGAGGCAGGGCGGTGTCGACATGCCGACGGCACGGCAGTCGGTGGGGCAGTACGTCTGCACCATGTTCACCTCGATCACGCCTCGTTGTCTAGCCGAATGGCTAACTAAAGTTAGCGAGATATTAGCCTATTTAAATGAGTGGCAAAACGGTGACGCAGGTGTGGCGCCGCATCCGCGCGCCTGCCCGGGGGTCGATGGCGATTCACCGCCTCGCGGTACGTAACCGGAGGTCAAGCGGTCTTCTGCGCCGCGATCTAACGCGCGTCGAAGGCAGACAGAGGCAGGCGGGACTGTCGACTGTGATGGAGCTAACGGAATCAGCGAGGCTCACCGCCGTGTCGGCGGTGAGCCTCAACCGTCACTAATCTTCGGACTAGTGCCAGTTCCAGACGGACATGTCGTTGGGCGGGTAGTTCTGGCAGACGTCGGTGGTGTTGGCCGCGACGCCTTTGTTGTTGAAGAACAGCTTGGCCCAGTTCGGCCAGCGCCAGGACATGTTCTCGAAGAAGGCGTTGGTGGCCATGTTCTCGGAGTACTGGCGGCGTCCGGCGTAGTCCATGGAGAAGAACCAGTGGATCCGGTCCTGGGCGCCCTGCTGATCGGCGACGGGCTTGTTGTTGTAGTCGATCATGTAGCGCTCGTAGTACACGGGCTCGACGTCGCGGGCGGCGGCCATGATCTGCTCGGCGGTGCACGGTGTCTTGAGGATGCGGTTGGGGATCGGGTAGTCGTCGGTGGCATCGGCGGAGGCGGTGCCGACCGTCAGGCCGGTGGCGATCCCGGCGCCGGCCAGGCTGCCGGCCACGGCACACGCAGCGACGCTGGTGCGGATCAGGTTATTGAGACTCTTGCGGTTCAACATCTCGCTCCAAAATCTTCAGATCGGCGTCGGAAATCAGACTACGACTACGTAGCGGCCTGTTCGTAGACAAAGCGCTGATCGGGGCAGTAGTAGTTGATGGCGGTACCCAGGAACTGCCACGACTGAGCGTCGGTGCTGTCCTTGTCCAGCTGCTTCTTGACGAAACCGACTGAGTCCTGGGCGTTGTGGTCGACGCCGTTGTGCAACCGCTTGCACATGATCTTGCCGATCCAGGCGTTGTAGTCCTTCTGCCCATAGATACCGAAAGTGTGCAACTCGTTGGCGAAATCCGTGTCCGGATCGGCGTGTGCGGGAGCGGCGAAGGCGATAGCCGCCGCGGCACCGATTGCTGCCAGCCCTGCAAGCTTCATGCGGTGAATCTTAGCCCATCTAAGCCTGTTCGGGGTGTGCGGTTTGCTCAACTGATCGCGGCGAGCAGTGGGACATACTGCTCGGCACTCGTCAGTGAGCCGTGCTGGCCGATCAATGCGGACTCCATGGGTTCGGCGGTTCGTCGCAGTAGTGCGGCCGATCCGCGGGCGGCGGCGACGACATCACCGATGCGGCCCCGGACGTCGTCTCGCACCCGGTCACCGAACCAGCCGGCTGCTATGGCTTCTTCCCGTGACATCACCCATGCGGACTCAGCCAGCGTGCCGCGCCAGGTTGTGAGGACGTCGTCGGCCGCCCCGGCGGCGGTATAGACATGGCGGGCGCGAGCCTCGCCGCCCACGGCGACCACGCCGGCGCGCAGTGGCTCGCACGCGTCGATGTCGGTGACCGCGGCCTGGTCCACCGTGACCATTCCGTGGTCGGCCACCACCGCCAGCAGGCACTCTGCGGGCAGCGCCGTCAACACCGATTCCACCAGGCGGTCCACCTGCCGCAATTGCATGCACCACGCCGGAGAGCCGGGGCCGTGCAGGTGGCCCACCAGGTCGAGGTCGGCGTGATACCCGTAGCAGAATCCGTACCCCGCGACGGCGGAGATGACTTCGGCGGCCAGGTCGCCGAGGGCGTGTGCACCGACATAACGGGCACCCCGCAGCAGCGCCCGGCTCAGGCCAGACCGGGCGTGCTCGGCGCTCGAGACGACCGAGACGTCGAATCCGGCCGCAACGGCGCGCTCGAACGTGGTGGGCGACGGCTGTACCTGCTCGGGCACCACGCGTTCGCGCAGGTCTGGGCCCCACGGATGGGGCCGCCAGCGCAACGCATTGATGACGTCGAATTCCGGGCCGGCCTCGGGGACCCGAAACGAGTAGCCGACGAAACCGTGCTCGCCGGAACGGCACCCGGTGCCGATCGCCGCCAACCCCGCTGCCGTCGTCGACGGATATCCGACGCATAGGGTCCGCGACGGCGACTGATCCGCCAGGCCCGACATGACCGGCGCGATCCGGGCATGCTCGGCGAGCAGCTCGGCGCCGAGCCCATCGATCAACAGGACACATGCCCCGCGGATCGGGCCGGGCAACGGAATGCGCGCCTCGAATCCAGGGACCCCCATCGCGGCCAGGACCGAGGGGACGACGTCGGCCAGGTGAGGTACGCCGGAATCGGGATGCGGAGGCTCCACACCGCGAGCGTGCCACAGATCACGTCAGCTGGTTCTGGCAACGCACCGCTCCTGCCGAGCCCGTCCGACCACACCGCCGTACCCGGTACGCTGGGTTTTCATGAAGCCGATGAAAGCCGTGATCTTCGCTGCCGCCTTGGCGGTGTCCGCAGGTGGGGCGTTCAGTGGCATCGCCGCCGCGGATCCGGAGACTCCGGCACCTGTCCCCGCGCCGGGTCCGCTGCCCGGCCCGCCCCCCGGTCCGCCGCCGGGGCCGGTCGCGGCGGCACCCGATGCCCAGCCGCCCGCGGCGCCTGCGGCCGCCCAGGCCATCGACCACGACGGCCTCTTTGTGGTCGGTACCGACATCCAACCGGGCAACTACGCATCAGCCGGCCCGGTCGAGGGTGGAACGTGCTACTGGAAGCGGATGGCCGATCTGCACGGCGGCGACATCATCGACAACGCATTCACCAAGAAACCACAGGTCATCACGATCGACGCCACTGACAAGGCGTTCAAGACGAGTGGTTGCCAGCCGTGGCAGCTGACCGATGCCGTACCGGACAACCCGGCCAGTGGCCCGATCCCGGCGTTGGTCGGCCAAGCCAAGCTCCGCGCGTGGATGAATACGCTCAACAACAACGCCCGCAACTACGACGGCTCCTCGGTGCCGATGCCCTGACGCTTCGGCACGCAGCGATCAGCCCGGCGGGATCAGCGGCGGCCGGCAAGCGTTCTCGACCGGATCCCACCACCAGCCGTTGTCGCACATCGGCGGTGGCGGCACCACCGGCGGGCGGCAGGTATTGGCCACCGGGTCCCACCACGAGCCGTTCTCACAACCCAACGGAACGACCGGCGGGCGACACACACTCGCCACCGGGTCCCACCATTCTCCGGCCCCGCAGTCGGCCCAGCTGACCGCAGGTGTGGCCACCGTGACCACCGCCATCAAACCGAATGGCGCCAAGACAGCGCCCACGCCCGCCGCGCAGCGGCCGATGATGCCGGTCATCTCAAACCTCCCCGAGAGATCACACCCTCGAGCCTATCCGGCTGCTGGGCCGACTGCCATTGAGCGGACACCCCCGTCGTGGGCTGCTCGATGGCACTCCGGTGGGCCCGCGCCGGAGGGGCAATCCCTTGCTGCACAAGATCACCCGGGCCGCCGTTTGCGATGCCCAGGCATCTCACAGGAGCTACACACGGCGCGGCCAACATCCGGTTGATCGGCACGCTGCTAGTCTGCGAGGGCTGCCGGTTGCGCCGATCGCGGTCCGATTCGCCCGGTCAGCCGCGGCTATGACATGACAAAACAGCGATGTGACGAATCAGCTGGGTGGAGACGGAAAAGGGTGTTGTGCGCGGCGCAGAGATCAAGGCCCTGACGGGGCTGCGCATCGTCGCGGCGGTGTGGGTGGTCCTTTTCCACTTCCGGCCTCTGCTCTATCAGGTGGCACCTGACGTCACCGAGGCGTTGGCTCCCGTGCTGGACCGGGGCGCGCAGGGCGTCGATCTGTTCTTCATCCTCAGCGGATTCGTCCTGACCTGGAATTACATCGACCGGATGGGGCCGACCTGGTCTACCCGGGCCACGTTGCACTTCCTGTGGCTGCGGCTGTCGCGAGTGTGGCCGGTATACCTCGTCACGTTGCACCTGGCCGCGTTGTGGCTGATCTTCACGCTCAACGTCGGACACGTCCCGCCCGAGGACACCAGCGGCTACAACGCCGTCAGCTATGTGCGCCAACTCTTCCTGGTCCAGTTGTGGTTTGAGCCCTACTTCGACGGTTCGAGCTGGGATGGGCCGGCGTGGTCGATCAGTGCCGAATGGCTGGCCTACCTGCTGTTCGGAGCGCTGATCCTGGTGATCTTCCGGATCGCACGGGCCACCCGGGCGCGAAGCCTGGTCCTGCTGGCCATGGCCGCGGCGTTGCCTCCGGTGGTGCTCCTGATGGCCACCGGCCACTTCTACACCCCGTGGAGTTGGTTGCCGCGGATCGTCATGCAGTTCACCGCGGGAGCACTGGCGTGCGCGGCGGTGCGCAAGCTGCACCTGACGGAGCGCACTCAGAAGCGCGCGGGCTATCTGTCGATCGTGTTGGGCGCCGTGATCGTCGGCGGGCTGTATTTCTTCGACGACCATCCGATGAACACCGTCGGTGACGCCGGCGGCATGGTCGACATTCTGTTCGTTCCGCTGGTGGTCGCCATGGCGGTCGGGGTCGGCAGCCTGCCGGCGTTGTTGTCCACCCGGCTGCTGGTCTACGGCGGACAAATCTCGTTCGGCCTGTACATGGTGCACGAGTTGGTGCATACCGCCTGGATCTGGACCACCCGGCAGTTCGAGTTGACCCTGACGCCCACCCTTTCGGGCAAGGCCACGCTGCTCGGCCTGTTCGCGATCTCACTGGTGGGTGCGATCGCGCTCTATCACCTCGTGGAGGAGCCGGCCAGACGCTGGATGCGCAGAATGGTCGATATCCGGCCGGTGGAGCAGGCCAACACCAAGCTGCACCGGATCGATACCGAGGACCGGTCCGACGAGGTCGCCGCCCGCGCCGGCTGACCGTTGTAACCTTCCAAACCCGCTGTGCGACAGGTTGTTATGCCCTTGTTATCACTGTGTCACCGGCCGCCTATCAACGGCCGCGGTTCACACAATAGGCTGTTTCGGTATCGCGGTCCGGGGCGAACTGGGTCTCGCCGGCAGTGGAGGTTGCAGTGAGTCGTCTGGCCACTTTCATCGTCTCGCTTGCCCTCGTGGTGGGGCTGTTCACCCAGGCTCCGCCCCGGCGCTATGTCACCTCGGGACTCGATCCGCAGATCAGCCACATCGCAGTGATCGGTGACTCCTACACCACGGGCATGCTCGCCGAGGGTGGGATGGGGCCGCGGAACTGGGCCCCGCTGGCCTGGAAGGAGCTGGCCGACCGCGGCGTCCAGGTGGATGCCGATGTGGTGGCCGAAGGTGGCGCCGGCTACGAGGCCCGCGGCAACCATGGAAACGTTTTCGCGGACCTGACGGCGAGGGCCGTGCAGCCCGACGACGCGTTGATCGTCTTCTTCGGGTCGCGCAACGACAAGGACGCCGATCTGGGTGCGGTCACGCGCTTGAGCCATGATGCCCTGACCAGGGCCCGTCTTTCCGCGCCGACCGCGCGGATCCTGGTGATCGGACCGCCGTGGGTGAATGCCGAGGTGCCGCCGAATCTGCTGGGCGTGCGCGACATTCTGCGCGATCAGGCCCACCAGGTGGGTGCGACGTTCGTCGATCCCATCGCCGAGCGCTGGTTCTTCGATCGCCCGGAGCTGATCGGCGCCGACGGCATACACCCCACCGATGCGGGCCATGCCTACATGGCCGACAAGATCGCACCGCTCATCGGCAAGGAGCTTCCACGCTGGGTCTGACCGTGGCGGGTCAACCGCCGGACGTGGTGCGGAAACGATCCCGGTAGGCCTTCGGTGACAGCCCGAGATGGTTGACGAACACACGTCGTAGGGTCTCGGCGCTTCCGAACCCGGCCAGCCGGGCTGATTCGGCCACCGGGTGGCCTGCGTCGAGGGCTGCCCGCGCGACATCGATCCGCACCGTTTCCACGTAGCGCGCCGGTGTGGTGCCCAGCTCGGCCTGAAACAGCCGGGTCAGCTGTCGGGTACTCAACGAGGCCAGGGCCGCAAGGCTTTTCACGCTGTGGTCCGCGGTCGGGTCGGCCGTGATCGAATCGATGGCCGGCCGCAACGCCGAGTCCGCGGGTGCCTCCGACTCGACCAGCGTGGAGAACTGCGACTGGCCGCCGGCCCGCTTGAGATACACGACCAGTGACCGCGCGACCTCGCGCACCAGATCCGTGCCGTAATCCGACTCCACCAGCGCCAACGCCAGGTCGATGCCCGCCGTCACTCCCGCGGAGGTGTAGACGTTTCCGTCCCGGACGAAGATGGCGTCGGGCTCGACCGAAATCGTGGGATACGCACGGGCCAGCAGCCCCACGTGCCGCCAGTGCGTGGTGGCCCGGCGCTCATCGAGTAGACCCGCCGCGGCCAGGATGAAGGAACCCGTGCAGATCGACGCCAGTCGCCGGGTCCGCGTGGGCACGTCGTGCAGCGCGGCCACCAAGGCGGGATCGATCGGCCGGCCCACGAGATCGTCTCCGCCGGAGACCAATACGGTGTCCGCCCGGTCGATTTCGGAGACTCGATCGGTCACCGTGAACGGCGTGCCGATCGAGGTGGTGACATCGGCGCCGTCGACCGAGGCGATGCGCAGCCGATAGTCGGCACCGAACCGGTTGGCCTCGGCGAAAACCTCGGCCGGCCCCGCGGCATCGAGCAGTTTCATCCCGTCGAAGACGACGATGACGACGTCACGCTGAGCCATCCGTCCATTGTGTCGCTTTCTGTGGGAAACATGGCTCATCGGACATATGGGATGCCGCGGGCCCGGTCGCAGACTGGGACAGTCCGCCACTGCATACCCGTTGATCAGAATTCGAAGGAGACCGTCATGACGATTCCGTTGACCGACAACCTCGCCGGGGTCGAACTGCCCGATACCGCACTGGTGCGGGAGACCACCGAGTACATCCGCGACGTGGAGGGTGACCTGCTGTTCCACCATTCGCGCCGGGTGTTCTACTTCGGTGCGCTGCACGGGCTACGCAGGGGCCTGCAGCCCGATCTGGAATTGCTGTACGTGGGTGCGATGTTCCATGACCTCGGTTTGAACGAGCCGTACCGTACGACCTCGTCGCTGCGTTTCGAAGTCGACGGTGCCAACGCCGCGCGGGATTTCCTGCTGCAGCGCGGGGTGGGCGAGGCCGCGGCGCGCAAGGTCTGGCTCGGCATTGCGCTGCACACCACGCCGGGCGTGCCGGAGTTCCTCGATCCCGAGATCGCGCTTGTCACAGCGGGTGTCGAGACCGACGTACTCGGCATCGGCCGCGAGGACCTGTCTGCCGACGATCTGCGCGCCGTGACGACCGCCCATCCGCGCCCGGATTTCAAGAACCGGATCCTGCGGGCATTCACCGACGGGGTGCGGCATCGGCCGGAGTCGACCTTCGGCACCGTCAACGCCGATCTGCTGGACCACTTCGACGATTCGTTCGTGCGCCAGGATTTCGTCGAGGTGATCTTGGCCAACAGGTGGCCGGAATAGACTGCAGCGCAAGCGAACACCGTGAATCAGGTGGTGGCGGTGCGCCGTTCGGCCAGGTCTCGCAACGGTTCCGGGAGGGCGGGCGCCCGCAGGATGGCGGCCAGGTGCTGTGGCTCCAGGGTCAGGGCCCGGAACACGAAACCGACGGTGATGTCATGGTCGGGCCGTTCGGTCACCACGATCTCATCGCCTGCAGAGACCGATCCCGGCGTCACCAGCCGTAGATAGGCACCCGGGATCGCAGTTCTGGTAAAGGTTTTGACCCATCCGTTGATCTGCAACCAGTTTGCGAACGTCCGGCACGGGATGCGCGGACGGGACACCTCGAGCTCAAGCCCGTCGGACCCGACGCGCCACCGTTCACCGATGACGGCGTTGGTGACGTCGACGCCGGCGGTGGTGAGATTCTCGCCGAACACACCGTTGGCTATCTCTCGGTCCAGATCGATCTGCCAGGTGTCGAGGTCTTCACGTGCGTAGGCGTACACCGCCTGGTCATCGCCGCCGTGGAACTGCTGGTCACCGATCGTGTCGCCGACCAGGCCGCTACCGAGCCCGCCGTGCATCGGACCGGGAGCGCGCACCGCGACCGCCGTATCGACGGGTCGCTTGTCGATGCCGGTGACGGCACGCCCCTCGGCGGTGTTGGGCCGTGGATGGGCCACGTTGACCGTCAATACCTGCGCCATGATGCACAGCGTAGTGGCTTAGAAAGCCGGTGTCGCAACACCATTCGGGACAGCCGGCGGCGGCACCGGCAGGCACAACCCGGTTGCGAGGTCGAGCTGCCGGCCAGGCAGGCAGAACGGTGAGCAACCATTGGTCACGCCCGTTTCTCCGGGCGGGCACGCCGAGCTGGGGGCCGGAGTCACGATCGTGGCGACCGCCATCGACCCGGCTGACAGCACCGCGGCCGACACCACGGTGAAAATCGCGCGCCACACTGCGCTCGTCATCGGCTGTCTCCTCATGAGCTGAACCTGCCCGGACCTATGCGCGCAGTCTAGGCGGCGCGCTGCGACGGCACCGGCAGTTGCGCCGTTGTCGGCGCGAGGCCGGGCCGGTCCGCTAGCGTCACCTGCTTGTGCAGACCCTGATCGACTTCGAGCGCGCGCCCGTCTTCGCCATCCCGATCATCGCGCCGGTCGGCGGGCTCACCGTCCGCGAGGGCATGCTCCTTGAGGGGCCTCAGGGGTGGGGGGAGTTCAGCCCACTGCCGAACGACCGTGCACTGGCCCGATGGCTGACCGCGGCCACCGAACCGGGCACCGTCGGCTGGCCCGACCCGGTCCGCGGACGAGTCCCGATCGCGGTCACCGTGCCCGCCGTCGACGCCGCCCGCGCCCGTGCGATCGCCGCTGCATCCGGTTGCCGCACCGCTGCGGTCGAGGTGGCTGCCGGGGCGCCGGCACAGGATGTCGAGCGGGTGCAGGCCGTGCGCGACGGTCTGGGCGCCGGCGGAGTGATCCGATGCGACGCCAAAGGCCGGTGGGATCCGGACACCGCTGTCAACGCCATCGCAGCGCTCGAGCGGGCGGCCGGCGGACTCGAGTTTGTCGCCCAACCGTGCCGGACGCCCGATGCGCTGTCGCAGGTGAGGCGTCGGGTCGAGGTGCCCATCGCGGCCGACGAGTCGATTCGCCACGCCGATGATCCGATGGGTCGTCGCCTCGGCGACGTGGCTGACATCGCCGTGCTCGCCAGTGGACCGCTGGGCGGGGCTCGCCGCGCGTTGCGGGTGGCCGAGTCCTGCGGGTTGCCCTGTGTGGTGAGTTCGACGCTGGAGACCACCATCGGCCTGGCCGCAGGGCTCGCGCTGGCCGGGGCATTACCCGAGTTGGCGTTCGCGTGTGAGCTGGGCACCAGGGGGTTGCTTGCCGGCGATCTGGTCGCGGACTCGCGGTCCCTGCTGCCGGTCGATGGCTACCTGCCCGTGGCTCCGATGCCACCGGCACCGGAGCGGGATCGCCTCCAGCGGTACGCGGTTACCGACCCGGACCGTCTGGCCTGGTGGCGAGGGCGTCTGCAGAGTGCAATATCTGCATCTTGAACAGGCCTGATGCGGTTCCTGGCGGCTCGCCGGGAGCCGCGCCCGGCACCCTTGCGCAGATCAGATTCAAGTAGCGCACTACGCATGTGGCCTACGGGCCGGCAACTCGAGAATCAAACTTCGTCAGCTACCGCTGGCGGGGAAGATCCAACGGAGGATGCCATGTCGTTGTTCGCCAAGTTGTCGGAACTCCGGGCCGTCAAGACCCAGGACTCCGGTGGAACCGACGAGCTCAGTATCAGCAGGGCTGATGGGTTCCAGTTCAAGGCTGTATCGATGTGCCAGGGGGACGTGGTGGATCTGGACCGGCTGCTGCCGTTCGACGGCCAGCTGGAGATCGTGCTGCGTGAGGTGGATGACCAGACCGACGAGATGCAGGACGTGGGCTCGATACTCATCCGTTCGGACGAGCAGGGACGCGGCGAGCTCACCCAGCAGTTCAACGGGGCAGGTGCGTTGTACGACCTCACCTACAAAGTCATCTGAGCATCTCAATCCTGCACGGCCTTTGCGATCGCCACACAGGTGGTCAACCAGTCCACGTCGGGTTCAGCTGCCTCGGTCAGCTCCCACATCGCGTTGTGCAGCATCCGCACGATCACCCAGGCTCGGGCCCGGTCGGCATCCAGGCCGGCGGCGTCGACCAGGGCCGACAACCGCCGCCGGACGCCCTCGCGAACGTATCCGGCCAGTTCGTCCCAGCGATTCCACAGCATCGGCGCGACCTCGTAGTGCGGGTCGCCGTTCAGCGGCTTGGGATCGATCACCAACCACGGCTCGCGGTCAGCGGCGAGAACGTTCTCATAGTGCAGGTCGCCGTGGATCAGGGTGCCGGTAGCCGCCGGATCGGTGACCAGATCCCCGCCGAGGGCGATCGCCTGCTCCACCAGCCGGCGCGGCACCGGGGCATTGCGGGGGAGCTGGGTCAAATCGGCGGTCCAGCGCGCGGTGCATTCGGCCAGTGACCGCAGCTGGGGCAGGGCCGGCACATGTATGCGGCCGTAGAGCCCGGCGACGATCTCACAGGCCTCGATATCCCAGAGCTCGTTGAGGTTTCGTTGCTCCAGTCGTTCCAGCAACATGATCCTGCGGTGTGGGTCGGCGCGCAGCAACCGCACTGCCCCTTCGCCTTTCCACCGGCGCAGCGCCAAGTGTTCGTGTTTGGATTCGTCGTCCGGGTAGGCGGCCTTGAGAACCGCGGGTCCACCGTCGGCCGTCTGAACCGGCAGGACAAGCGAGCAATACCCGTGCAGGGCGGTCCCGTCGGCGCGCAACTCCCATTCGGTGAGGTGGTTGCGAACCTGTCTCGGCAGACCATCTACCCAGGATTGCCACTGCGGACCCCGCGTGCCCATCGCGCGCACCGCGTCGGGCAGATCGATCATCGCCACCATCGTCGCACCCCGGGCGGCCCGCGGGACATCCGGTTTTGACAGACTGTGCTCCATGGCACAGATAACCTTGCGCGGAAACCCCATCAACACCGTCGGCGAACTGCCCGCAGTCGGTAGCCCGGCCCCCAGCTTTTCGCTCGTCGGCACCGACCTCGGCGCCGTCACCAACGATCAGTTCGCGGGCAAGGCAGTGCTGCTGAACATCTTCCCGTCGGTCGACACCCCGGTGTGCGCCACCAGCGTGCGTACTTTCAACGAGCGTGCCGCCGGAGCCGGCGCGGCCGTGCTGTGCGTGTCCAAGGACCTGCCGTTCGCGCAGAAGCGTTTCTGCGGCGGCGAGGGCATCGAGAACGTCACCACCGCGTCGGCCTTCCGCGACAGCTTCGGTGAGGATTACGGAATCGCGCTGGCCGATGGCCCGATGGCCGGGCTGCTGGGTCGCGCCGTCGTGGTGATCGGCGCCGACGGCAACGTGGCCTACACCGAACTGGTGCCCGAGATCGCCCAGGAGCCGGACTACGACGCCGCGCTGGCCGCGCTCAAATAGTTCAGGTAGCCGACTCCGCCCCCCACCGGCGCCTGGCGCCGGTGAGGGAGGGCCGCTAGATCGGCCACTGCTCGCGGCGATGGGCCGCATCGAAGAACATCCACTCATATTTCGCCGTGACCACGAAATGGGCTCGTGCGGCGGCTTCGTCCGTCCCGCCCAGCGTCGGTCCCAGCCGATCGGTCAGATCGAGCACCTCGGCCACCGTGGCGGCGAATTCCTCGCCACCGTAACTGTCGATCCAACGCTGATAGCGCGGATCCGGCGAACCCTGTTCCAGCAACGCGGCCCCGACCCGGGCGTAGATCCAGTAACAGGGAAGCACCGCGGCCAGCCCCTCGGCGAAGGTTCCGCCGTAGACGGCCGCCAGCAGATAGCTCGTGTAGGCGCGCGTGGTCGGCGCGACCGGCGTCGCGTTCAGAGCCTCGACGTCCAGCCCGAGTTCGGGCAGCAATTCGTTGTGCAAGCCAAGTTCGACGTCGAAGATCTCCGCGGCATGCCGGGAGAACATCGCGGTATCGGCCAGCGTGGGGGCCTTGGCGCCGACGACGGCCAACGCGCGGGCATAGTCACGCAGGTAATGCGCGTCCTGCGCCACGTAATGGGCAAATGCGCTGTCGTCGAGGCTGCCGTCGGTGAGACCGGTCAGGAACGGATGCGCCAGGATTGCGCTGAACGTCGGCTCGATCGCCTCCCAGAGACTGGCTGACCAGGATTGCGGGTTCGCATCGGGGTGCATGCACACCATGGTCTCAGGTGGCGGACAGCCGTTGTGGTGTCCGTCGGCAACTTCTGCACCGCAATGGTTTTCGCCGCCACGGCCGGTTCCGTAACCGTTCGGTCACGTTCCTGCATCTGATCGGGCTTGTGCCCCATGCAAATTGGGCAGACTCTCGGCTGAGCGGTACAAATGGTTGACTCGACTGACGACGACCAGCAGTCGAGGCCAACTTTTGGTGGTCGAGAGAGTTGATGTTCGATGAGACGTACCTTTGCCCTTCTGTTCAGTCTGGCATGTCTGGTAGCGGCTCCCGGACTGGCCGGCGCCGCACCGATCGAACGGCCGTCTGGCAACCAGCGCTTTGTCGATCTCGTGATCGCGCGCGCGATGTCACAGCGCGGCGTGCCCTTCAGTTATGGCGGCGGCGATGTCAATGGGCCGACCCGCGGTATCGCCCGCACCGTGCCCGCTCCGGGGGGGACGCCGGTGACCCCGCCGCTCGCGGCGGGCGGCGGTTTGACACCGGGCCTGTCCACCCCGGCAGTGCAGGCACCCGTACTCACCACCCCGGGTGTCGCGGCGATGCCCGACCCCTCGTCGAATGTGGTCGGGTTCGACGCCTCCGGCTTGATCGTCTACGCCTTCGCCGGGGCCGGGGTGAAGATGCCGCGTTCCTCGGGCGAACAGTACAAGGTGGGGCAGAAGGTACTGCCGTCCCAGGCCCTGCCCGGCGATCTGATCTTCTACGGCCCGGAGGGCACTCAGAGCGTGGCGCTCTACCTCGGCAACAACCAGATGATTCAGGGCACCGAGCCCGCTGTCGCGGTCACCCCGGTGCGCGGCGAGGGCATGACGCCCTATCTGGTCCGCATCATCGCCTGACGCCTGATATTCGTGCGTCCGCAGTGGCTCAACCCTCCGTAGGCTTTGTGCTGTAGACGACGAAGGGCGCAGCGCACCGATGGATCAGACACCAGCGACCACGCGGACCGTATTTCCCGGCATCAGTTCGCGCGCTTGGGAACATCCGGCGGACCGGACTGCGCTGACCGCGTTGCGCCGGCTCAAGGGATTCGATCAGGTTCTCAAGGTGCTGTCCGGCATGCTGCGCGAGCGCAAGCACCGGTTGCTCTATCTGGCCAGTTCCGCCCGGGTGGGGCCGCGGCAGTTCGCCGATCTCGATGCGTTGCTCGACGAATGCGTACAGGTGCTCGACGCTCCGGTGCGACCGGAGTTGTTCATCGTCCAGTCGCCGGAAGCCAACGCGTACTGCATCGGCATGGAGGACCCGTTCATCGTCATCACCTCGGGCATGTACGAGCTGATGACACATGACGAGATGCGCTTCGTCATCGGTCACGAACTGGGCCATGCGCTCAGCGGCCACGCGGTCTACCGCACGATGCTCCATCATCTGCTGCGGTTGGCCTCATCGTTCGGCTTCGTCCCGATCGGTGGCTGGGCGTTGCGGGCAATCGTCGCGGCCTTGCAGGAATGGCAACGCAAATCCGAACTTTCGGGGGATCGGGCGGGACTGCTGTGCGGGCAGGACTTCGACATGGCGATTCGGGTCGAGTTGAAATTGGCGGCGGGCCGGCACCTCGACAAACTCGACTCGCAGGCGTTCCTGGCCCAGGCCCGCGACTATGACGCGACCGGAGACATGCGCGACGGCGTGCTCAAACTGCTCAACCTGGAGTTGCAGACGCATCCCTTCTCGGTGCTTCGGGCGGCTGACCTGACCAAGTGGGTCGATACCGGCGGATATGGCGCGATCATGGCCGGCAACTACCCCCGGCGGTCCGACGATGCCACTGCGAGCTGGGCCGACGATGTCAGTGCGGCGGCACGCCACTACAAGGACGGTTTCGATCAGTCGGACGACCCGTTGGTCCGGGGCATCCGGGATGGCTTGGGTGGTGTCGTCGACGGGGTGGGACAAGCCGCGACCAGTGTGGCCGACTCGATGGGCCGCAAGATCTCTGAGTGGCGCCGCAACACCAGGCAGAGCGAGGACTGACGCCGAGCCGGGTAGTTGCCGTCGCATCAACGGTAAGCCCCTAGACTGGGCGCTCGTGGGCATCCTGTTTGGCTTCGCGCCGTGGATCATCTATTGGGTACTGGTCGGCAACGTGCCGTTTTTGGTTGCGGTGCTGGTGGCATTGGCGACGGCCATCGCCACCTTCGTCATCAGCAGGATCTCCGGGTCGCCGGGGCGCACCCTGGAGGTCGGTGCACTCGCGACCTTCGTGGTGCTCACGATCTTGACGCTGGTGCTGAGCCAGGACGTCATGGAGCGCTGGATACAGCCGTTGAGTACCGCAGGTATCTTCCTGGTCGCCTTGATCGGTCAGCTGATCGGCAAGCCGTTTGTGATGGAGTTCGCCGCGGCAGGCCAACCACCCGGTGTCGTGGAAAGCGATCTGTTCCAAAGGATTGTCAAGATCCTGACCTGGATCTGGGTCGGCGCATTCGCCGGGATGACGATCTCCGCTGCGATCCCTCCCATCGTGCAGGGGGACGCCACGATCCTGGACACCAAGACGCCGCTGTCGTTCACCTGCTACTGGGTCATCCCGTTCACCCTGCTGGGTCTGGCGGCACTGGCCTCCCGCGTCCTGCCCGACCGGATGACCGCGGGCATGAACGACATCGTCCGCAAGACCACGTTCGTGGCGTTCTCCGAGGCCGAGATCGACCAGCTCTACTACCTGGCCCAGGAGCATGCCAACCGCGAGGTCGGCGCCGGGCAGGAAGCGTACGACGTCCGGGTCGGCGGATCGGGAACCCCGTTGGTGGGCGACGAATCCCGCATGTCGTGGCCCTCGACCTACAAGGTGCGAGATCGCAAGCGCTAGCACCTCAACCGGTCGGCATCATTCCCAGCAGGCTGAACATCATCACGATGCCCGGCAGCAGGTTGGTCACTTGATGCGCGATGATCCCGCCCCACAGACTGTCGGAGAACAGCCGGGCCAACGCAATGGGAATTGCCACCACCAACAGCAACGGGGCCCGCTGCGGTTCCAGGTGAGCCAGCGCAAACACCAGTGTGGACACCACCGCGGCGGTGATCCGCCCCCAACGTTGTTCGAGCGCTCCCCACAGCAGTCCGCGATACACCACCTCTTCGCAGATCGGGGCGATGACGGCGACCAGAACCAGCACAGTTACCGCCAAGGGCCAAGATGTCCGCACTCCTTGGTAGACGGCTCCCACGGCCGATGTCGCGTCCGGCCCGAGGATCGACTGGTAGAGCAACGCGGCCGGTAGCGTGACGAACAGCCCGCCGACGCCGAAGGCCAACCCCAGACCGACGGCGCGCCAGGACCATTGCCACCGAAAGTCGAGACGGGGGCCGTTGCCACGCCATGCTGCGATCGCGATGGCCAGCGTCGCGGCGGCCAGGGTGGGCACCCCGATCGCCAAGGTGATCAGCCAGGCGGGCGGGGCACCGGCGGGTGCCAATATGCCGAAAGCTGCCGAGGCGAGGAGATAGACGGCCTCGACGATGAAGAATGCGCCCAGACCCCAACGGTGCGTTGTCATTTGGTTCCGAAGATGCGGTCGCCGGCGTCGCCCACCCCGGGACGGATATAGCCCCGCTCGTCGAGTTCCCGGTCGAGCGCTGCGGTGTAGATCGGCACCTCGGGGTGTGCCTCGTGCAGCGTCGCCACTCCCTCCGGACATGTCAACAGGCAGACGAACTTGATCGATCGCGGCTCGTATTCTTTGATCCGGTCGATGGCGGCGACAGCCGAATTGCCGGTGGCCAGCATGGGATCGGCGACCACCACATCGCGTTCGCGCAAGTCGCCCGGGAGCTTGAAGTAATATTCCACCGCCACTCGAGTCTTCGGATCGCGGTACAGGCCGATGTGGCCGACCCTGGCATTCGGCATCACGCCGAGCATGCCGTCAAGGATGCCGCTGCCGGCCCGCAGAATGGAAACGAACACCAGTTTCTTGCCATCGATCACCGCACCCGTGGTGGATTCCAGGGGTGTCTCTATATCGATGTCGCGTACCGGGATGTCACGGAGCACCTCATAGCTCATCAGCATCGAGATCTCGTTGAGAAGTTGGCGAAAACCCTTGGTGGACACATCTTTCTGACGCATAAGAGTCAGCTTGTGCTGGACCAGGGGGTGATCGATGACATGCAGGTTGGCCATATGTCCTCCTAGAAGACGGTGCCGTCGCTGACGATCGACAACGGAGGGCGGCCGTCGCGCAGACGTGCGGCCAATGCCCGGCCCGTCGCCCAGGTTCCGCCCTCCAGTGCACAGGCCAGCGGCAGTCGCGGGGCCGCCAGATCCTTGCGGACCAGCGGTGCCAATTCGTCGAGCAGTGCGACGGTCAGCGCCCGCCACTCGACCACGAACTCGTCGTCCACCCGCCAGTTCCGGTCCGCCAGTGCGGGATCACGTAGCCGCAACACGCCGGTATCCAGCAGCAGACCGCCGTTGCGGTACTCGGGCAACCCGGTCAGCGCGTCAAGGTCGGTCACCGCCACACCCGCCCACTCGAACGGTTCCAGAAGTGAATACGTCAGCCACTGGGACAGCTTGTGGAACGGCATCCATCCGTGGGACAGACCGTGGCCGCCGACCGCCCGGTGCCGCCAGCAGTCGCCGAGCGGTTGTCCACCGATGGCGTTGCCGGTGAGCCACACTGCAGACAGCGTGTTCAACAATGTCACGAGCAGGTCATGGGCCGCGACGGTCGGACCGGCCACTGTGTCGAACAGTCCACCGGGACGGCCGTGCGAGCCGAATATCTCGGGGCGCGTGGCCAATACCCGGCCCAGCCTTCGCAGCAACTGAACCCGGCCACCAAGCCCGACCAACGGATTGCCGGCACTCACCTGGAAGGCGGCGGCCAGACTGTCGACGTCGAGCCGGTGTAACGCGGCGGCGTCGACGCGCAACGGATCGTCGGCGTCGCTGGAGAACAACCCACCGCAGAAGGCATGCCAGCTGGCCACCCCGAGGCCTTCCGAGCGGGTGAGACGAAGGCCGGTCGCGGATTCGGTGTACTGCCAGTCGGCTCCGGCTCCGGCGTCCAGCAGCACGCTCACCACGGCCAGGTCGATCATCGAGCGGGCCCAGGCGGCGCTACCCATATCGGTTGTGCGCGTGGTCAACTCCGCGCGACGGTCCACCCCGCCTGCCTCGAAATGGCGCCACCGGCTGTGGTAGGGGACTGCCAGCGTGGGGTAGCGAGTGCGGGTGAGTTCGGCGACCTCGGCGGACGCGCGGCCCAGCGCATCGTCATCGACCAGGAACCACGGAGAGCCCCCGGACCGGGCGCGCTGCAGAAGATGTTGGGCGCGCTCGCGTATCGCAGCGGTGGTACGCAGAGTGGTGACGGCCGCCGAGCCGTCAAGGGCTGTGGTCATCGGGCCAGCCCGCGACCCTTGGTGATCTTGAGTTCGGCGAGACCGGGCACCGGTCCGGGGGTGAAGTACCCGGCGGCCATCTTGGCGTCGATCTCGACCCGGGCGTCGGCAGGGATCAGCTCGTCGGGGATGTTGACCCGCTCGCCGACTTCGATTCCCGCCCCGGTGATCGCGTCGTACTTCAGGTTGCTCATCGACACCAGGCGGTGGATCTTGCGCACTCCCAGCCAGTGCAGGACGTCGGGCATGAGCTCCTGGAACCGCATGTCCTGCACTCCGGCAACGCATTCGGTGCGGGCGAAGTACTGGTCGGCAGTGTCTCCGCCGTCCTGGCGCTTGCGGGCGTTGTAGACCAGGAACTTGGTGACCTCGCCCAAGGCGCGGCCCTCCTTGCGCGAATAGGCGACCAGACCGACGCCGCCGCGCTGGGCGCCGCCGATACATTCTTCGATCGCATGGGTGAGATAGGGCCGGCACGTGCAGATGTCGGAGCCGAAGACGTCCGAGCCGTTGCACTCGTCGTGTACCCGTGCCGTCAGTTCCACGTTCGGGTCCGCCAGATCGCGCGGGGCGCCGAAGATGTAGAGGGTCTGCCCGCCGATCGGTGGCAGGAACACCTCGAGATCACCGCGGGTGACGAGTTCGGGATACATACCACCGGTCTCCTCGAACAGCACCCTGCGCAGTGCGGTTTCGGTGCAGCCGAACCTGGCGGCCACCCCGGGCAGAAACCACACCGGCTCGATGGCTGCCTTCGTCACAAGTGCCGCACCGTTTTCCAGCAGCACCCGCCCATCCGGGTGCAGCCTGCCGGCGGCCATGGCTGCGGCGATCTCGGGCACGATCACGTGCGCCTTGGTGACGGCGATGGTCGGCCGGATGTCGTAACCGGCAGCAAGTTCGGCGGCGAATGCCTCGGAGACCATGGCGCCCCAGGGATCGAGGCTGACGATTGTCTCCGGTCGGCTCCACTGCGGGTAGGGTCCGATCACATCGGTGGGGTCCGTGTTGGTCAGATCGGCCCGGTGCGCGGGCGAGAGCGCGCCTGCGGCGACCGCCAATGCCCGGTAGACGCTGTAGGAACCGCTGTGCGTGCCGATCACATTGCGGTGTGCGCGGGTGCTGGTGGTCCCGATCACCGGACCACGCTCGGCAGCACTCGGCGCCGCCCACTGGATGGTCGGAGTGCCCGCGGCAGCGCTGTGCGAGGTCAACCGGATGTGGCGGGCTTTCGGCGGCTCCGCGGACACGCCACCGCCTGGTTCGGCGACCATCTCGGTCTCCTTCCTCCGCGCTTGCGCCCGGTTGAGACAGTCCAGTCAACTCTTGTTCGGCCGGTTCCGCATGCGGTGTGCCCGTACCGTCGGTGGGGTGCGCTGGATCGTGGACGGCATGAACGTCATCGGCTCGAGGCCCGATGGCTGGTGGAAGGACCGCCGAGGCGCCATGGCGGGTTTGGTCGAGCGGCTCGAGCGCTGGGCCGTGGCAGGCGGACATCGGGTGACGGTGGTGTTCGAGGCGCCGCCGACGCCGCCGATCGAATCCGCTGTCGTCGAGGTCGGCCACGCTCCACGAGCCGCCACGAACTCCGCTGACGATGAGATCGTGCGGTTGGTCGAGGCTGCTGCTCGACCGGACGAGATCAACGTGGTGACGTCGGACAGCGGGCTGGCAACCCGGATCCGCGATGCGGGTGCGGTAGTGCAGTCGGCCACCGGATTCCGTGACCTGATCGAGCGATTCTGACGATTCGGACGTCGCAGTGCACTACCGTCACGGCATGCTCGACGATGCGGTCGGAATCAGCGGTGTCGACTTGACCGACCCGGCCGTGTACGAGGCGGGTGTGCCGTTCGAGGCATTCGCCGAACTTCGGCGGCGGGCGCCCGTCGCATGGCATCCGTACGGCGACGACGAGGGCTTCTGGGCGCTTACCGGCTACGACGAGATCCTGGCGGTGTCGCGGGACAGCGCGACGTGGTCCTCGCAACGGACCGGGGTGCTCTTCGACGTTCCGGCGCCCGAGAATTCGTATCAACTCGAACTCATGATGCTGACGATGGATCCGCCGCGGCACAGCGCACTCCGGACGCTTGTCAGCAAGGGCTTCACGCCGCGGCACGTCGCACAGTTGCGCGAGCGCCTGGGGTGCCTGGCCGCAGAGATCGTCGGTGGGGTGCTGGACCGCGGGGAGTGCGAATTCGTGTCCGACATCGCCGGCGCATTGCCGTCGTCTGTGATCGCCGAACTTCTCGGTATCTCCCACGAGGACGGTCGCCGGCTGTATCACTTGACGGAGACCATGAATTCGGAGCACGTGGGCGAGGCCACCGAAACCGTCATGCTCGCGCAGCTGGAGATGTTCGAGTATGCATCGGCTCTGGCGCAACGTAAGCGCGCCGAACCGGGCGATGACATCGCGACGGCGTTGCTCAACGCCGAGGTGGACGGCCGCCACCTCACCGACCTGGAATTCAACGCGTTCTTCCTGCTGATGATCAACGCCGGCGGAGACACCACCCGCAACCTGGTCTCGGCGGGCACGCTGGCGCTGTTGGAGCACCCGGAGCAACTCGCGCGGCTGCAGGACGATCCGGAATTGCTGGCAACCGCGGTCGAGGAGATGCTGCGCTATGTCAGCCCTGTGACCGCCTTTACCCGCACGGCAACGAAAGATACCGAGCTGCACGGTGTTCGCATCGCAGAAGGGGAGCGGGTGGCGATGTTCTTCCCCTCGGCCAACCGCGATCAAGCGTACTTCGCCGATCCGGACCGGTTCGATGTCGGTCGAAAGCCCAATCCACATTTGGCTTTTGGGGGCGGGGGGACGCACTTCTGCCTCGGCGCCAATCTGGCGCGGGTGGAGGCCGCGGCCATTTTTCCCGAAATCCTGTGCCGGATGAAGGATCTCGAGGTCGCCGGTCCGGTCGAGAGGGTGCGATCGAATCTGATGAACGGCATTCATTCGATGCCGGTGCGATTCACCGCGGCGTGATCAGCCCGCCGGGTGCGCCGGCTGCAGACGTGCCGCCGTGATCTCCCCGTCGATAATCCACTGCCGCAGGGCTTTCCGGTCGAATTTCCCGCTGGACAGCGTGGGTATCCGATCGCTGGTGGTCAGCGCCCAGCGAGTTGGTACTTTGTAGGCGGACAACTGTTCGCGGCAGTACGCAGCCAGGGTGGTCGGGTCGACATCCCCTCTGGGCACCACGACCGCGCACACTTCCTCGCCGCGCTGTGGATCGTCGACGCCGACGACCACGCATTGCGCCACGTTCGGGTACGCAGCGATCACTGCCTCGACTTCCAACGGCGAGACGTTGGCGCCTGCGGCCTTGATCAGGTCGGTGGTGCGCCCGACGTAGAACAGCCGGGGATCGCCGTCTCGCCGGTAGACCTTGTCGCCGGTGTGATACCAGCCGTCGTCGTCGAAGGTTTCCGAGCGTTCGCGCTTGTTGTACCCGGCCATGACCCCGATACCGCGGACCAGAAGTTCCCCGGTGTCTCCGGAGGCGACGGGGGCGCCGTGTTCGTCGACGATGGCCATGTCGGTGAAAACGAACCCGCCCGCGGTCTCGGACATGGTGCGGTGCACCGGAAATCCGTCCGGGACGTCGGTCATGGCGATGTCGAGCGGTCCGTCGCGCAGCATCGGTGCGCTACTGAGGTCGCGGTCGGCGAACGACGGATGTTCGCGCAACTTCTGCGTGAACGCAGGCCAGCCCACGATTCCGGTGATCCGTTCTTGCTCAGCCAGATCCAGTGCGATCTCCGGATCCAGTTTCGGCATGACCACCAGGGTGACCTGCTCGTGCAGGGCGCCGGTGACCGCGAGGAGTCCGCCGATCCAGAAGAATGGCATGGCGCACAGGATTCGGGATTCGTTTTGTGTCCCGGTGATCGCCCGGATGGCCGCAGGCCAGGTTGAGGTTTGACGTACCAGTGTGCCGTGGGTGTGCAGGACGCCTTTGGGGTCGGCGGTGGACCCGGAGGTGTGCACCATGATGGCGAGGTCGGCGGCTGACACCTCGGCTTCGGCAGCGGTCAGCACGTCGACCGGCACCATTTCGGTGTGGTGATGGCAGCAGGGCAATGCCCACGACCGATCGACCGCGCCGACCAGCGCGATGCGACGCAGATAAGGTGCGGCGCGCAGGGCCAGTCGGCTCGTCGGTTGGCCCGCCAGTTCGGGCAGCGCTGCTTCCAGACGCTCAGCGACGTCGATGTGGATCACCGTGCTGGGCGCGATGAGCAGCCCGATGTCGGCCAGGCGCAACACCTTCGCGATTTCGGCGGGGGTGTACAGCGTGCTCAGCGGCACTGCCACCGCCCCGATCCGGGATACCGCGAGCCACCAGGTGACCCACTCGGTGCCATTGGGGAAGAACAGGCCGACGCGACTGCCCTTGCCGACCCCTTGGTACAGCAGCCACCGCGCCAGGTTCGCGGACCGTTGCTCGGCCTCGAGGTGGGTGAGCCGGTCGGTCGGAGTCACCAGGTACTCGGACTCACCGAACTCGGCGACACTGCGCCGCAGTAGAGCGGGGATGGTCAGCGGGGATGGCGTCACCCGTCCATCTTCTCCAATGCCGTTACGGGTCTGCCCGGGGTGGGTCAGTGATCGCCGCAGGCAGCACAGTCCTCACGTGGCGGGCGTGGATCGTTGGTATCGCCGGGGACCGGGTCACCGAACCACCGAGACGGCTCGTGATCGGCGTAGGTGTCGTGCCAGGACCACCATTCGTAGGGCTTGGTCTGCGGATAGCCCGCCGGGGAGTCCTCCCAGCGTTCCTGGCGGCCGAGCGCGGTCATGTCCAGGAAGTTCCAGGTGTTGACGAATGCCTCATCACCCCGGTTGTTGATGAAGTAGGTGCGGAAGACCCGGTCGCCGTCGCGGATGAATGCGTTGGTGCCGTGCCATTGATCGACGCCGAAGTCGACATCGAACTGCGCGCCCGGCCGGGGAATCATGGTGTACCAGGGATGGCTCCACCCCATGCGTTCTTTGATCCGTGCGATGTCGTCCTGCGATCCACGCGAGACGTAGACCAGGGTGGTGTCGCGTGCATTGAGATGGGCCAGGTTGCCGATGTGGTCAGCCATCAACGAACAGCCGACACAACCGTGTTCCGGCCAGTCGTCCACGCCCGGATCGAGAAAGGCGCGGTACACGATCAGCTGACGGCACCCGGCGAACAGGTCGATCAGGGTTGCGCTGCCTTCGGGGCCTTCGAACGCATAGTCCTTGTCCACCGGCATCCACGGCATGCGTCGGCGCAGTGCGGCCAACCGGTCCCGTGCTCGGGTGAATTCCTTTTCCTTGACCAGCATTTCATCGAGTGCGGCCTGCCACTCCGGCGCCGGCACGATCGGTGGATTCTGCACGGTTGCTCCCATCGTCAGCTGCTGCGACATGTTCAAACATTCAACAAAGCAGTTGAATAATCTTCCTCGAGCAAACCACCGCCCGCGGCTATAGTCAACAAGGTGGTTGAAGATCAAGTTCTGGACCGCGCCTATTCGGCCCTGGCCGACGCCACCCGGCGCCGGCTACTGGAGGCACTGCGTGACGGCGATGCCCGCATCAGCGACCTGGCCGCGCCGTTGCCCATGACCTTCGCCGGCGTCTCACGGCACATCGGTGTGCTCGAAGCCGCCGGGCTGGTACAGCGCGAAGTCCGTGGACGCGAGCATTGGGTCTCGCTCAAACAGGACGGGTTGACCATGGCTCAACAGTGGATGAACGAGCAGACGGACTTCTGGTCGACGCGCGCGGATGCGCTGGCCGCACGGTTGCGGCGGAAGGCGGATTCTCGATGACCGATGCGGCGACGGTCCGCGTGCGGCGTCTGATGCCCGCGGCTCCCGACGTGGTGTTCGACGAATGGCTGGACCCGGAGTCACTGCGGGAGTGGATGTGCCCGCGCCCGGTGCGCTGCGTCGAGGTGGATGTCGACCCCCGAGTCGGCGGCTTGGTGCGGTTCGATGTCGACGATTCCGGTACGCGCGTGCTGATCACCGGACAGTTCTTGGTCATCGAGCGGCCTCGGGTGTTGCGCTTCACCTGGAGCAACTCGGACTGGAGCGATCCGACGGTGGTCAGCATCGTCAACGTCGAATTCGAGCCGGCCGGGGACGGGCAGACGTTGATGTCGATCGAGCATTCCCTTTTGCCGCCAGAGGAATTCGACAGCTTCCACAGTGGATGGCTCCTCACGTTCGAGCAGTTGGGAGCCCGCCTGCAGCGTGCCGCGACCTAGACTGCGGTCATGGACAGCGGCGGCACCCAGGTTCGGTACGAGGCTCCGGCAGGCCTGCTCCGCATCGAGGACTGCCTGGACGCCGACGGCGGCATCGTGCTGCCCCCGGACACCACCCTGATATCGCTGATCGACCGCAACATCGCTCACGTCGGCGACCAGATCGCGTACCGCTACCTGGATCACAGCCACGCCGAGGAAGAGGTCGTCGAGCTGACCTGGACCCAGTTGGGTGTGCGACTGCGCGCCGTCTCGGCACGGCTGCAGCAGGTGGCTGCACGCGGTGACCGCGTCGCCGTCCTCGCACCGCAGGGTCTCGACTATGTGGTCGGCTTCTTCGCCGCCATCAAGGCGGGCAACATCGCGGTCCCACTGTTCGCGCCGGAATTGCAGGGCCACGCCGAGCGGCTCGAGACCGCGCTGCTCGACTCCCGCCCGACGACGGTGCTCACCACCAGGGCCGGCGCTGCCGCGGTAGAGGAGTTCCTCGCGAAGATGCCGGTGTCCGTGCGGCCCCGGGTGGAGCTCATCGATGAGATACCCGATTCCGTGGGGACAGATTTCACCCCGATCCCGGTCGATCCCGACGACATCTCCCACCTGCAGTACACCTCGGGTTCGACCCGTCCGCCGGTCGGGGTGGAGATCACGCACCGTGCGGTCGGCACCAATCTGCTGCAGATGATCCTGTCCATCGACCTGCTGAACCGAAACACCCACGGCCTCAGCTGGCTACCGCTCTATCACGATATGGGTCTGTCGATGATCGGATTCCCCGCGGTCTATGGCGGGCACTCGACGTTGATGTCGCCGACCGCGTTCATCCGTCGCCCACAACGGTGGATCCGGGCCATGTCGGAGGCATCGAAACACGGCCGCGTGATCACCGCCGCACCCAACTTCGCCTACGAATGGACCGCCCAGCGCGGAGTTCCCGCAGCGGGGGAGGACATCGACCTGAGCAATGTGGTGCTCATCATCGGTTCTGAGCCGGTAATCCCTGAGGTGATAACGACATTCAACGAGGTATTCGCACCCTATGGGTTACCGCCGACAGCATTCAAACCGTCATACGGCATCGCCGAGGCAACGCTGCTGATCTCGACGATCGCTCCGGCCGAGCAGGCGTCGGTGGTCTACTTCGATCGCGAACAACTCGCGGGCGGGCGCGCCGTTGCCGTCAGCGCCCACGCCGACGGCGCCGTCGCACACGTATCGTGCGGCAACCCTGCTCGCAGTTTGTGGGCGGTCGTCGTCGATCCCGCGACCGCCGACGGGCTCTCCGCGGAAGTGCCGGACGGTCACGTCGGGGAGATCTGGTTGCATGGCAACAACATCGGTCGTGGCTACTGGGGCAGGCCGGAGGAAACCCGCAAGGTTTTCGGGGTCTCGCTGCACTCGCGCCTCGCCTCCGGCAGCCATGCCCAGGGGCTTCCTGAGCACGCCACCTGGCTGCGCACCGGCGATCTCGGGGTGTACTTCGAGGGGCAGTTCTACGTGACCGGGCGTATGGCCGACCTGGTTCAGATCGACGGTCGCAGCCATTATCCCCAGGACATCGAGGCCACGGTGGCCGACGCCTCGCCACTGGTTCGGCGCGGTTACGTCACCGCATTCACCGTCACCCCCGATCCAAGTGGCGACGGTGACGGAGCCAGGCTGGTCGTGATCGCCGAACGCGCGGCGGGCACCAGCCGCGTCGACCCTCGGGAGGCCACCGAGGCCATCCGCGCGGCCGTGGCCGACCGGCACGGATTGACCGTGGCCGACCTACGGTTCCTGCCCGCAGGTGCGATCCCGCGGACCACCAGCGGCAAGCTGGCCCGGGTGGCGTGTCGCGGCGAGTACCTGGAGGGCACACTGGGCGTGCGGTGACCGCCCGGCGCAGGCATGCTGCTGGTATGAGCAGAGACGAGATCACCGCCGCGATCGTGGAAGCCCGCCTGACCAAGGGCCTGACCTGGCAGCAGTTGGCCGACGCCATCGACAAGCCGGTGGTGTGGACGGTGTCCGCGCTGCTCGGTCAGCACCCCGTTCCGGTCGAAGCAGGCAAGACCATCGTGGAGTTGCTCGGATTGGACGATTCGGTGATTCCGGTGCTGGCCGCGGTGCCGATGCGCGGTGGATTGCCCACCGCGGTGCCCACCGACCCCACGATCTACCGCTTCTATGAGGCACTTCAGGTGTACGGCGGCGCGCTCAAGGAACTCATTCACGAGCAATTCGGTGACGGCATCATGAGCGCCATCAACTTCAGTGTTGACGTACAACGCAAGTCACACCCTGCCGGTGACCGGGTGGTGGTGACCTTCGACGGCAAGTTCTTGCCATACGACTGGACCGCCGCGGAAAATTAGCACCGGCTGCGACACAGCTCCCGTTCGTCCTGGGCTGACCGCATTCTGTGGTCAAGCGGGCCGCCGACGGTCGATGATGGCCTGGTACACCGACGGCGACGGTAAGGATCTCAATGTCTACTCATCGAGCTGTTCAGGTCAATTCCTCGGGTGGGGCCCTGGAACTTGTTGACGCCCAAACCCTCTCACCGGAACGGGGGCAGGTGCGGGTGGCGGTCGCGGCGTGCGGGGTCTGCGGCACCGACCGGGCCATCGTCAACGGCGGATTTCCGGGCATCACCTGGCCGGTGACCCCGGGCCACGAGATCGCCGGCACCATTGCCGAAGTCGGCTCCGGTGTCACCGATTTCACGGTGGGCGACCGCGTCGCGATCGGTTGGTTCGGCGGTCATTGCGGAGTCTGCATCCCGTGCCGCAAGGGCCTGTTCATCCACTGCGTGGCGGGTCAGATTCCGAGCCTGCATTACCCAGGAGGCTACGCGGAATCGGTGACGGTACCTGCCAATGCGCTGGCCCGGATCCCCGATGAGTTGTCGTTCGCCGAGGCCGCTCCGATGGGGTGTGCCGGCGTGACGACCTACAACGCGCTTCGCCACACCCGCGCACTTGCCGGCGATGTCGTGGCGGTGCTCGGCGTCGGAGGTCTGGGCCATCTGGGGCTGCAGTTCGCCAACGCGATGGGGTTCGAGACGGTTGCGATCGCTCGCGGCCCCGGCAAAGAGGCGGACGCCCGCGCGCTGGGCGCCCGGCATTACATCGACTCGACCGCTGTGGACGTCAGCGCAGCCCTGCTCGACTTGGGGGGTGCGGCAGTCGTTTTGGCGACGGTGGGCAACTCGCAGGCGATGGCAGACACGGTTGGCGGGCTGGCCCCGCGTGGTGAACTGGTGGTGATCGGGGTGTCGGCAGACCCGTTGCCGATCAGCCCGGTGCAGCTGATCCAGCCCGCTCTGACGATTTCCGGGCATCCTTCCGGGACCGCTCGTGATGTCGAGGAGACGATGCATTTCGCGGTGCTGTCGGGGGTGCGTGCCCTGGTCGAGGAGTGTCCACTCGATGATGCGGCGAGCGCGTATGGGGCGATGGAGAATGGGCAGGCACGCTATCGCATGGTCCTGACGATCTGATCTATCGCACCCGCTGGTCGCTACAAGCAGGTAGCGTCGGTACTTCGTTTGCTGGACGACGAGTCGGTGGGGGCCGGATGGCGTGGAAGCGGAGGGCGACGGTCGCCGGGCGGAGTGTCGCCGGCAGGTCACGTGGCGTTGCCCGGAAGTTCGTATGTGATATCTACTCTGCCCCGGTGCTTTTCGCGCCGGGCCGGCTCAGAACTGCGTTTTTCGCAGCGCTCGTCGCGCTGTCGTGGGGCACGGCGGGCGCCTGGCCCGCCGCGGCCTCGCCGCTACCGTCGGCGCAGCTCGACTTCGGCGGCATGATGCGCACCTATCGTGTCCATTTGCCGGCCGGAGGCCCGCCATCGGGTTTGGTCGTGAATCTGCACGCCGCCGGATCGACCGGAGCAGATCAGGCGGCACTGACCCACTACGACGCCGTGGGCGACACATACGGGTTCGCAGTCGTTTATCCCGACGGCATCGACTACAGCTGGGCCGACGGCCGGGGTGCCTCGGTGCCGGACCGGCAAGGGGTCGACGACGTGGGTTTCATCTCGGCCCTGGTTGAGCGTCTCGTCGCCGAGAACGGTATTCCGCGGGGACGGGTGTACGTCACCGGTCTGTCGGCGGGAGGGTTCATGGCCAATCGCCTGGCCTGTGATCGGGCGGACCTGTTCGCGGCGGTTGCCCCGGTTGCCGGCACGCTCGGTACGAATGTGGGCTGCAATCCGTCCAGGCCCGTCTCGGTCCTCGCCAGCTACGGCACCGCAGACCCCATCGTGCCGTTCAACGGCGGGCCGATGAGCGGGCGCGGTGGAGGCAGCACGGTGCTGTCGGGCCCCGCGATGGTGGATCGGTGGCGCCAGATCGACGGCTGCCCCACCCCGACTGACGAGCCGCTACCCGCCACCGGTGACGGCACCGAGACCCACCGCATCGTCTCCGACGGGTGCGCCGGCGGAACTTCGGTGGTGTTCATGCGAGTCGACGGCGGCGGACATACCTGGCCGGGCGTGCCCGAGATCCTTCCGGTGCAAGCCGTCGGTGCCGCCAGCCGGGCGTTCGACGCGTCGGACGCCTCCGCGCAGTTCTTCGCCGCGCACGGGAGGTGACCGCCGCAGCTGAACCGTGTCGTCTGCTGTCCGAATAGTGTTCTGCGCCACATGCATTCACCATCAGGGTGCTGCGATTTCCGAAGCCGGCGACGTCAGGCTACTGCGGCACAGATCTGCGACGACACTGCAGGTCGCGGCGTAGTTCCACCGGGAACCGACCGTTCATCAGTACGCTTTTCAACGATGGCTGAGGAAGGTCTGAACGGTAGAGATCGCCTGCGCGGAGGGCTGCGCATCGCCCTGCGGGGACGGCGCGACCCGGCACCCGTCGCCGGCCGGCGCAGTCGCGCGTCGGCGGGAATGGGTGACGTGCACACCCGGAAGGTTCTCGATCTGACCATCCGCCTGGCGGAGGTCATGCTCTCGTCGGGCTCGGGTACCGCCGATGTCGTGGCCACCACCCAGGACGTGGCGCAGGCGTACCGGCTGACCGACTGCGTCGTCGACATCACCGTCGCGACGATCATCGTGTCGGCGTTGCCCACCGCGGACAGCCCGCCCGTCACGATCATGCGCGCGGTGCGCACCAGGTCGACGGACTACACCCGGCTCGCTCAGCTCGACCGCCTGGTGCGGCGCATCACCTCCGGCGGTATCACCGTCGACGAGGCGCACGAGGCCATGGACGAGCTGACGGAGAGCCCCCACCCGTTCCCGCGGTGGCTGGCAACTGCCGGCTGGGCGGGTTTCGCGCTCGGCATCGCGATGATGCTCGGCGGCAACTGGTTGACCTGTCTGCTTGCCAGCCTCACTGCCGCATTGATCGACCGCGTCGGACGGTTGCTGAACCGTATCGGCACACCGTTCTTCTTCCAGCACGCGGTCGGGGCGGCGATCGCCACCATGATCGCCCTGGGTGCCTACCGATACGCCGGTCAGGGGCTCAGTGCGCTGGTCGCCACCGGGATCGTGTTGTTGCTGTCCGGCATGACCCTGGTCGGTGCCGTCCAGGACGCGTTGACCGGGTACATGGTCACCGCGGTCTCGCGGCTTGGTGACGCGGTCTTTCTCAGCGCCGGGATCGTCGTCGGCATCACCGGTGCGCTGCAGGCCGCCACGTTGCTCGGGTTCCAGATCGAGTTGCACGTCAACACGGCCGGCACCTTCATCACGCCGAGAGGTCCGCTGCCGATCCTGCTGGCGGTTCTCGGTGCCTCGCTGGCCGGTATCAGTCTGACCATGGCCAGCTATGCGCCACTGCGCTCACTGCCCACGGCCGGGCTGGCCGCGGGCCTGGCGGAGCTGACCTTGATCGGTCTCGGGACAGCCGGTTTCGGTCAGTGGGCGGCCACCGGGGTGGCGGCGATCGGAGTCGGTTTCCTCGCCACGTTGATCTCCATTCGCCGGCAGGCTCCGGCGCTGGTGACGGCGACCGCCGGCATCATGCCGATGCTGCCGGGCCTCGCGGTGTTCTGGGCGGTCTTCGCCTTCGCCGTCGACGAGAACTTCGGTCAGGGACTGGCGCACCTGCTGACCGCGGCGGCGACGGCGTTGGCGCTGGGCAGCGGCGTGGTGATGGGTGAGCTACTCGGCTCGCCGCTGCGTTACCGCGCCGGACGTATCGGTGAGTTCTTCCGTAAGGAAGGCCCGCCCGGGCTGCGCCGGGCCGTGGGCCAGGTGGTCCAGCTGCAGCCGGCCGACAACACCTCTGCGGTCAACTCTCCACGCGCCGAAAGTGTCCCGCTGGAACCGCCGTCGGCGGACGAGCAGGACGCCGATGACACCACAGAAGAGTCGGGTCCGCGAGGACAGACGTCAGGGTGATGCCGGGGCCGCTGCCGGCCGCTGCTCAGGTGAACGGCAGGAAGTCGCCGTTGATCCACACGCCCCAATGGCCGCCCGCGGGCAGGTTCCACCAGACCATCGGGTGCCCCTGCCATGTCTCGGCCGGCTTCTTCGGTGCATTCGGGGGCGGCGGGAGGCTCGGGTCCGGCTCGGCGCTCGCGGTGGCGGCACCGAGGCCGAGGGCGGCCCCGATCAGGCCGGTGGCCGCAATGGTTGCCAGGGTTGCCTTGCTTCCGAACATGAATCTCCACCTCGGTGCTTGACTGAAGAACTTGGATACCCGAAGCTTAGCCAAACAAAGTGATTGATCGCGCACTTGAGGTCCGCGTCGGGGTCATACGCCATCTTGAACCCCTACGACCTGGTCTGACAACGAGACCAGAAATATTTCGGTATTTGTGTCGAGAACGCGACGTCGGCTCCGTCCCAGGGGTGAGCGACCTACTAGGGTCGCGAATCTGAAGGGAGAATCACATGGCCAAGTACCTGTTTCTCAAGCACTACCGAGGTGCGCCCGCGGCCGTCAACGACGTCCCCATGGATCGGTGGACACCAGACGAGATTCAGGCGCACATCCAGTACATGAACGACTTCGCGGGCCGGCTGAAAGACAGCGGTGAATACGTCGACAGCCAGGCCCTCGCCCCGGAGGGGGCCTGGGTCCGCCACGACGGCGACGGCAGACCGCCCGTCACCGATGGCCCGTTCGCCGAGACCAAGGACCTGATCGCGGGTTGGATGATCGTCGACGTCGACTCTTACGATCGCGCCCTTGAGCTGGCCGGAGAACTGTCGGCGGCGCCCGGCGCGGGCGGTAAGCCGATCCACGAGTGGCTCGAGGTGCGCCCCTTCCTGGGAGCGCAGCCGACGGTCACCGAGTAGGGGCCACCGGCGCGGTGGACGAGCAGCAGTTCCGGGATCTCATCCCCGGTGTCCTGGCGGCCCTCGTCCACCGCGGGGCCGACTTCGCCACGGCCGAGGACGCCGTGCAGGAAGCCGTCGTTCGTGCCTGGGAAACCTGGCCGGACCGGCAACCCGACGATCCCAAGGGCTGGCTGGTCACCACGGCGTGGCGGCGTTTTCTCGACATCACCCGATCAGACGTGGCACGGCGCGGCCGCGAGGCGCGGGTCGCGGCGGCGCCGGCCGCGGGGCCCGCCCAGGCGACCGACGACACGTTGGCGCTCTACTTTCTGTGCGCGCATCCGAGTTTGTCCTCGTCTTCGGCCGTCGCACTGACGTTGCGCGCGGTCGGCGGCCTGACCACCCGTCAGATCGCACAGGCCTATCTCGTGCCGGAATCAACGATGGCTCAACGGATCAGCCGGGCCAAGCGGACGGTGGCCGAAGTACGGCTGGACCAGCCCGGGAAATTGAGCACCGTGTTGCGGGTGCTGTACCTCGTGTTCAACGAGGGCTACAGCGGCGATATCGACCTGGCCGCCGAGGCCATCCGGTTGGCGCGCCAGCTGGTCCGGATCACCGACGATCCGGAAGTCGCCGGGCTGCTCGCATTGTTCCTGTTGCATCACGCCAGACGCCCGGCGCGCACTCGCGCCGACGGCACACTGGTTCCCCTGGCGGAGCAGGACCGCACCCGGTGGCGGCGCGATCTCATCGCCGAAGGTGTGGCCGTACTGCAGGCGGCACTGGCACGCGACCGGCTGGGCGAGTACCAGGCGCAGGCCGCGGTGGCGGCGCTTCACGCCGACGCGCAGTCGGCCGAGGAGACCGACTGGGTGCAGATCGTCGAGTGGTATGACGAACTCGTCGCGCTCACCGACAGCCCGGTGGTCCGGCTCAACCGCGCTGTGGCCATCGGTGAAGCCGATGGCCCGCAGGCAGGTTTGGCGGCGCTCGCCGAACTCGACCCGGCGTTGCCGCGCCACACCGCCGCGGCCGCCTATCTGCACGAGCGCGCAGGAGACATTTCCACGGCCGCGCACCTCTACGTGCAGGCGGCGGCCGAAGCGCAGACGCTGGCCGAGCGGAATCACCTCACCCTGCGCGCATCTGCGCTGCACGGTCGCATTCCGGGCCGGGACGGTTAACCTCCTAGTTGTGGGCGACAGTCGGATGAGGGTGTTGATCATCGGTGGGGGATTCGGCGGTCTGTTCTGCGCGCGCCGACTGGGCGGGACCGACGTCGACGTGACGCTGCTGGACCGCGCGGCGGGACATCTGTTCCAGCCCCTGCTCTATCAGTGCGCCACCGGAACGTTGAGCTTCGGGCAGATCAGCCGTCCGCTGCGCGAGGAGTTCGAGCGTCACCGCAATGTCACCACGCTGCTCGGCGAAGCGGTCGACATCGACCCGCAGCTGCGCCAGGTGACTGCCCGTCGGCCGGATGAGACGACGTTCACCATCGACTACGACGTGCTCGTCGTGGCCGCGGGAATGCGACAGTCTTATTTCGGCAAAGAGCATTTCGCGCAGTGGGCCCCGGGGATGAAGACCCTGGACGACGCGGCCCATATTCGGCAGCGGGTGTTCACTGCCTTCGAGATCGCCGAGACGTTGCCGCCCGGCCCCGAGCGTGACGGATGGCTGACGTTCGCTGTCGCCGGTGGCGGCCCCACCGGGGTGGAGTTGGCCGGGCAGATCCGGGAGATGGCGACCCGCACCTTGGCTCATGAGTTCCACAGCATCGAGCCCGAGGAAGCCCGGGTGCTGTTGTTCGACGGCGGTGAGCGGGTGCTGAAGGCTTTCTGTTCCGAGCTGGGGGACAAGGCGACTCGGTCGTTACAGCGGCTGGGTGTGGAGCTCCACATGGGCGTGCACGTGACCGACGTCAACCGCGATGGGGTGACCGTGAGCCCCAAGGCCGGAGGTCCTGACGAGCAGTACGTGGCCCGCACCGTGTTGTGGACGGCAGGTGTCGAGGCCGTGCCGTTCGCCCGGCACCTCGCGCAGGTCTTGGGCGCGGAATCGGATCGCCGTGGGAGAATCGCTGTGGGGCCGGATCTTTCGGTCGCCCGCTATCCCGAGGTGTTCGTGATCGGAGACCTCGCCGGCCGCGAGAATCTGCCCGGCGTCGCCGAGAACGCGATGCAGGGCGGGCTGCACGTCGCCTCGTGCATACGTCGGGAACTGGCCGGTAAACCTCGAAAACCGTTCCGCTACCGCGACCTTGGTTCCGCGGCGTACATCGCTCGGGGGCAGGCCCTACTGCAAGTCGGCCCGGTCAAAATCGCCGGAGTTTTCGGCTGGCTGGCATGGGGCGTCCTCCACATCGCGTTTCTGACCGGGATCCGCAACCGGATCAGCACCGTGACCACCTGGCTGGGCACCATCGCGCGGGCCCGGCGTGCGCACCGGGCCTTCATGCTCGGCGCGACGGGCCTTCCCGAGCAGCGCTATACGTGGACCACCTGGGATGCGCTCACGCCGCCATCGTCGGACGCGCCGCCAGAGGCGGGCGGTCGCTGACCGCAACGATCGCACCTGCCGGCGCCGTCCCAACCCAGCGCGTACTCAGGGCGGTGTGCGACGATGCACGGACCGACCGAGAGAGGACCGCCGGATAGATGACCGAAGCGCAGCGCGCCACGCTCGCCGTTCACGCAGCGAAGCTCGCGATCGCCGGCCTGACCGCCGCGGGCGCCGTGCTGGTCGGGGCCGGCCAGGCCATGGCGGACCCCGTCGTGCCTGATCCAGCGCCTGCACCGGCGGATCCCGCACTGCCGGCGCCCCCTCCGCCGCCACCGGCCAGCCCTCCGCAGGTTCCCGAGATCGCCAACCCTGTGTACGGCTCCGGGCAGTACGGATCGGGACCGGTGGGCACCCTGCGCGATCTGTGGCACCAAGCTCATGACCCGTACGGTTTCCAGGGCGGCGGGGGAGCGCCTGATGGTGTCGCACCGCCTCCCGGCGCGGGTCCGGCACCGCCATTGCCGCCCGGATACAAATCGATCAACGCTCCGGGCTCGGAGACTCCGGTCACCGAGCCGGCACCCGGGAGCGGGCCGGCCGGCCCTCCGCTGCCACCCGGGTTCTACTCGCTCGACGGCCCACCTCCGCCGGGATACGAGTACAACTCGCCGGGGCAGCAGCCGGCCGCGCCGCCGGCAGTTCCTACGCCGTAGCCGGGCGTCCCAAGACGTGGCGCAGCGCCTGATCCAGCTGCGGATGGCGGAATCTGTGATCGGCGGCGGTCAAGACCCCGGGCATCGCCCGCTGGCTGGCGCATGCCAGTTCGCGGGCACCCTGGTCGCCCAGCAGCAGCCGTGGCCCCACAGTGGGCACCGGCAGAATCGTCGGGCGGTGCAGAACCTGGCCTAGCGTGTCGGTGTAGTCAGCGTTGCGCACCGGTTCCGGAGCCACTGCGTTGACCGGGCCGGACAGCTGCGTGTCCCACAACGCCCGGTGGTAGATGTCTACGAGGTCGTCGATACCGATCCAGGCCAACCACTGCTGCCCGTCGCCGATGCGGCCGCCGAGTCCGGCGGCGAACAGTGGCCGCAGCAGCCGTAACGTTCCGCCGCTCGGGGACTGGACGATTCCGGTGCGAATGCGCACCACTCGTGTGCCTGATCGTTCAGCCGGGGCCAGCGCGTTCTCCCAGTCCGCCACCACGTCGGCCAGGAAGCCGTCGCCGCGGTCGCTGGTCTCGGTGAGAAGCTCATCGCCGCGGTCGTATCCGTAGAAGCCGACGGCCGACGCGCTGACTACCACGCGCGGTCCGGGATCGGTGGCGGCGACCAATTCGGCCAGGCGCCGGGTCGGATCGATGCGGCTGTCGCGAATTGCGCGGCGGTGCCCTTCGGTGAACCGGCCCGCGATCGACGCACCGGCCAAGTGGATGAAGGCATCCACCCCGGCGAACAGTTCCGGGTCGGGGTCAGCCGGATTCCATTGCCGTTCATCAGGTTCGGTTGCCGGGTGCCGTACCAGCCGGATGACCCGATGGCCCCCGGTGCTGAGGAACGCGGTCAATGCCGAACCGACCAGCCCGGAGGCCCCGGTGATCGCGATCGTCAGCGGCCTCAGCCCCTGGGCGCGGGCCTGCTGGTGGGCCGCCAGGTCGGCGGCGAGCTGGCGGTGACGGTAGGCGAACATCGGGCGTAGGAAACGGCCGGGCACCGGCGTCTCGACGCGGTCGGTCATCCGGGTGTGCGTGGCGTCGATCGCTTCGAAATCGTGAATGTGCTTCCAACGCACGGCCAGTGCCGCGGGCAGCGACGCCGGCCCGCCGCGGGCGATCTGGTCGACGAAGCGCCGTGGCGGGTCGTAGGCGTCGGCTTGGTGCTGAGCCACCCACCGCAGCCCGCCGGGGATTGCGAGTTCGGCACGGCCGTCACGCAACGAGGCGGCCTCGGCTCTGAGCTTCATGGCTTGCCAGGGCGGCGAGAGCCGGGCGAATGCACCCGGGCGGCTGTGCCAGGCGAAGACGTCTTCTTGCGGGGCGTCGATGATGCTGGAGTACACCAATCCCATCAGCCGACGTTACCCGCAGAATCCGGACCTAGGTCGCTGCCCGCTTCGCCCGCATGCCCGCATAGGCGAACAACAGGCCGGTGCCGATCTCGGAAAGGGCTGTCACCCAGGAGAACCAGGTGACATTGATGCGGGGGCCGCTCAGATAGCTGTCCTGGAATTCCGGCCAGAGATTCGGCAGCAGATGCGCGTAGGTGAACACGACGGCACTGCCGACACCGGTGAAGATCGCGAGATCGGGCGCCCGGGGATGTCCGCGCAGGGTCAAGGTGATCGCGATGATGACGATCACGCCCTGGATCATGCCGCCGACCATGACGAACATCGGCGATGCCGACATCCCGCGTAGTAGGTGATCGATCACATGCAAGCCCCAGCCGGCCAGAAAAGCCCATGCGGTCAGGCGCAGAAAGCGTTGTGCCTGAACGATTGTCGGTGCTGTCATACGAGCCCCCGGGATCGTTGTACTACAGGCGATAGTAGATCTAGGGGAGGCCCGTGGCAATAGTCGCGTGCTAGGCGGGCCGCAGAATCGCGACGAGGAAGTCCGAATCTTCGGTGAAGGGCCGCAGATCCCATGTGGACAGCAACAGATCCCGGGCGAATCCGGCCGTTGCCGCGTCATCGAGGAACTGGCCGAACCCGTATTCGCGGCCGGCCCCGAATCCGATCACCGCGCGGCCGCCGTCGGCCAGGTGAGCACGCAGATGGGTCAGCACCTGGACCCGGGTGCTCGGGGCGAGGAAGGTCATCACGTTGCCGGCCGACACGATGATGTCGAAGGGGTCGGCTATACCCCGCGCCGGTAGGTCGAGTTCAGCGAGGTCGCCGACGAGCCAGCGAGGACCGGGGTGGTCGTTCTCGGCTGCCTCGATCAGCGCGGGGTCCACGTCGACGCCGACCACATGGTGGCCGACGCCGGCCAGGTATCCGCCCACCCGCCCGGGCCCGCAGCCGGCGTCCAGGATGCGGGCACCGCGCGGTGCCATCGCGTCCACCAGTCGAGCTTCACCGGCCAGATCCTCACCGGCGCGCGCCATGGCACGAAAGCGTTCGATGTACCAGTGCGAGTGCCCGGGATCGGCTGCGACCTTTTGCATCCAGATACTGCGCTCGACCATGTGAGCATTGTTGCAAGCGGACACCGGGCGCCGGGCGGACGGTGTGTGTCTATTGCTGGGCGTCGAGAATCTTGATCGCGAAGATCAACGTGTCACCGGGCTGGATTCCGGCGGCGGGCTGGCCCTGGGGATAACCGTCGGCCGAGGCCACCGCGACCCCCACCGTGGAGCCGACCTTCTGTCCCGAGATTGCCTTCTGGAAGCCGGGGACGACGCCGTCGAGCGGGAAGTCGACCGTCTCGCCACGCTGGTAGCTGCTGTCGAAGACCGATCCGTCGCGTCCGTTGACACCCATGTAGCAGACCGTGACGTTGGCCGTCGGCGCGACGACGGGTCCGTCACCGGCCTTGAGGGTATGCACCTGGGTCTCGGCCACGCTGAACGGCCCGTTCACCTTGACCGCAGGCGCCGCGGTGTCAGTGGAGCCGGTGACCTCGATGCTGCCGGTCGCCCCGGACGTCGTCCATTCAGGGACCCCCGCGTCCTGCGGCGCCGCGGTCGGGCAGGTGGCGGCCTCGGTTGCGGTCTCGGCGATGGAGGGGGTGAGGACATCGGCGACCGACGGTGTGCTCGACGAGGACGTGGCCGAGGAGGTTTCCGTGTCGGACCCGCACGCGGCGAGGGCCATGGTCAACGACGCGGCACAGGCCACGAGCGCAACGGAGGAAGGCACGCGAAAGGAATTCATGCACGTCACGCTACAGCCGCGGACGGATACCACCCGAGGACGGTGTCGTGCGCCGATCGTGATCTCGCCGGCCGGGGCTTCGATATCGAAACCTTGATACCTTCCAGGTTTGTCGCCACACTCGAGGTGATGGCTGAAGGCCTCGACTTCACAGGCATGTTGCGTTCGGCCGGGCTCCGGATCACCCGCCCCCGGCTGGCGGTGCTCAATGCGGTGAAGGAGCATCCGCACGCCGAGACCGATCTGGTCATCCGGGCCGTGCGCGTTCACCTGCCCGATGTATCCCACCAAACCGTGTACGACGCCTTGAACGCGTTGACCGCGGCCGGGCTGGTACGCCGGATCCAACCGACCGGCTCGGTGGCCCGCTACGAGACGCGGGTCGACGACAACCACCACCACGTCGTGTGCCGGTCATGCGGCGTGATCGCCGATGTCGATTGCGCGGTCGGCGCCGCTCCTTGCCTGACCGCATCCGACGACAACGGTTTCGCGATCGATGAAGCCGAGGTCATCTACTGGGGCCAGTGCCGCGACTGTGCACGATCTCGAAGTTCCTGATGGCAGCCCCGTCACCGACAGATGAAAGGCAACGCAATGCCCCCGAACAGCTCCGATACCTCCGATGCCCGCCCTCCTGAGGCCGACACCGAAACCCACAGCCACAGCGAGTCCGAGAACCCGGTCATCGAGTCGCCCAAACCCAAGGCCCACGCACCGCTGACCAACCGCGACTGGTGGCCCGACCAAGTCGATGTCAGCAGACTGCACAAGCAACCCGCCGAGGGGAACCCGCTGGGCGCGGGTTTCGACTATGCCAAGGAATTCCAGAAGCTCGATGTCGAGGCGCTGCGCGCCGACATGCTCGAGTTGATGACGGATTCGCAGGACTGGTGGCCTGCCGATTACGGCAGCTACGCCGGCCTGTTCATCCGGATGAGCTGGCACGCTGCCGGCACCTACCGGATCTTCGACGGCCGCGGCGGCGGGGGCCAGGGTGCGCAACGGTTCGCCCCGATCAACAGCTGGCCGGACAATGTCAGCCTGGACAAAGCGCGCCGGCTGCTCTGGCCGGTCAAACAGAAGTACGGCAACAAGATCTCCTGGGCTGACCTGATCGTGTTCGCCGGCAACGTCGCGCTGGAGTCCGCGGGTTTCAAAACCTTTGGGTTCGCGTTCGGCCGCCAGGACATCTGGGAGCCCGAGGAGATCCTGTGGGGTCAGGAGGACACCTGGCTGGGCACCGACCAGCGCTATGGCGGCACCAACGAAAGCGACCGCAAGCTGTCCAACCCGTTCGGTGCCACCACGATGGGCTTGATCTATGTGAATCCGGAAGGCCCCGAAGGCAAGCCGGATCCGCTGGCCGCGGCGCACGATATCCGCGAGACGTTCGGCCGGATGGCGATGAATGACGAAGAGACCGCCGCGCTCATCGTCGGTGGTCACACCCTCGGAAAGACCCACGGCGCCGGTTCCGGCGATCTGGTCGGACCTGAACCCGAGGCCGCACCCATCGAGCAGCAGGGCCTGGGCTGGAAGTGTGCGTTCGGTTCGGGCAAGGCCGGAGACACCATCACCAGCGGACTGGAGGTCGTGTGGACCACGACGCCGACGAAATGGAGCAACAGCTATCTGGAGATCCTCTACGGCCATGAGTGGGAGTTGACCCAGAGCCCGGGCGCGGCTTGGCAATTCGAGGCCAAAGACGCCGATGCCATCATCCCGGACCCGTTCGGCGGGCCGCCCCGCAAGCCCACCATGCTCGTCACCGACATCTCGATGCGGGTGGATCCGATCTACGGCCCGATCACCCAGCGCTGGCTCGAGCACCCCGAGGAACTCAACGAGGCATTCGCGAAAGCCTGGTTCAAGCTGTTGCATCGCGACATGGGACCGATCAGCCGCTATCTCGGCCCGTGGATTCCCGAGCCTCAGCTGTGGCAGGACCCCGTGCCCGATGTCGACCATCCGCTGATCGATGAGCAGGACATCGCGACGCTCAAAGGCCGACTGCTCGACTCCGGCTTGTCGGTGCAGCAGTTGGTCAAGACGGCGTGGTCCGCGGCGGCAAGCTTCCGTGGCACCGACAAACGCGGCGGTGCCAACGGTGGGCGCTTGCGCCTGCAGCCGCAACGCGATTGGGAGGTCAACGAACCGTCCGAGCTCGACAAGGTGTTGCCGGTGCTGGAGCGGATCCAGCAGGAATTCAACGCGTCGGCCTCCGGCGGCAAGCAGGTCTCGTTGGCCGATCTCATCGTTCTGGGCGGCTCGGCAGCGATCGAAAAGGCGGCCAAAGACGGAGGATACGAGATCAAGGTGCACTTCGTGCCGGGCCGCACCGATGCGTCGCAGGAGAACACGGATGTGGATTCGTTCGCGGTGCTGGAACCACGGGCCGACGGATTCCGCAACTATGTGCGTACAGGTGAGAAGGCGCCCCTCGAGCAGCTGTTGGTGGACAAGACGTACTTCCTGAACCTGACCGCACCGGAGCTGACCGTCCTGATCGGCGGCCTGCGCGCACTGGGCGCCAACCACGGTGGTGGCAAGCACGGTGTGTTCACTGCGCGACCCGGCACATTGTCCAACGACTTCTTCGTCAACCTGTTGGACATGAGTACCGAGTGGAAGGCGTCCGAGACGGCTGAGAACGTCTACGAGGGGCGGGATCGCGCGACGGGGGCAACGCGGTGGACGGCCACCGCCAACGACCTTGTGTTCGGCTCGAATTCGGTTCTGCGTGCCATCGCCGAGGTCTACGCACAGGAAGACAACAAGGCCAAGTTCGTGGAAGATTTCGCGGCGGCGTGGGTCAAGGTGATGAACAACGACCGGTTCGACCTGGATTGAGGCGAGTGACCACCGGCGGTTACTCGGTCCAATGTGAAATGAGCACCGCCGCTGCCCATTTCGGCCAGTTGGGCGACCCGACGACGTACCCGCCCGCTATCTGGGCGGCGATGCGGGGGCCTCGGATGGTGCTGTTGTCGTAGAACGTCGCGGCATCCGCACGCATCGCGGCGACGGCGACCAGATCCCAAAGTCGTTGGTACCGTTCCCGGATCTTGGCCTCGGGTACGTCGTGGCCGCCCGCTGAAACCCGGTGGCGCACGCGCTGCACGGCAAGTTCTTCGGGGATGAGGATGCAGTGCAGGACCACCGTGTAGCCGGCACGGTGTGCCATGTCGATGAGGTCGAGTTTGGAGGGGTGGGAGAACACGGTCTCGGCGATGAACGACTCACCGAGTTCGATGAGTTTGGCTCGGGTTTCGGCCGCGACCAATGCCGCTTCATATGAGTGCGGGGCCGGGTCTTCGGGCCAACGCCGCTTGGCGATTTCGTCTGCGTTGACGAACGGGCTGCCGGGCAGCAGAGGCGAGAGGGTGAGCTCGACGAAGGTGGACTTGCCGGCACCGTTGCAGCCGACGACGAGATCGAGGCGTTTCACCGCGCGGTGATACGGCCCACGTCAGTGCCGGCCACGATCACGCTTTGTGTGCCAGCACCGCAGTGCTGCCGTCGGGGCGGTACTGCACGATCTCGCCGTTTGCGTCGAGCGCCACCGTGGTGATCCCGCGTCCGGCCAGCGTTTTGCCATAGTCAGCGCGCGCCAGGCTTTCCTCGATGGAGGCGGCGATCTCGGCGTCGAAAACCGTGCCTTCCTCGGTCGTCAAATCGCGCAGGGGCAGATCGCCTGCCAACGCGGACTCCACCTTGCGGCGTGCCGCACTGTGTTGGCTCGACACCGCCCGGCCCACGCGAGCCCAATGGTCGAGCTGCTGTTTGGCTGACCGGCTCTGACGCGCGCCTTCGGCGGCCGCGCTATCCATGAGATCAGCGGCGAACCGGGTAACCCGATCTGCGGTTTCGGTCATGACAGACCTCCGTTGTAGCAGTCTGAAACCAGCGTAGCAGAATGCTACAGCGCGGGTAATGTGCGCTTCACCTCGTCGACAGCCGTTTCGCGATCTCGCCGTAGCGTTCGAAGCGTTCGGCGCCGCCCAGCGCGTTGTAGAGCACCAGCCGGGTGGCGATCCCGGCGTATTTGTCGATCAGCGCCTCAGCCAATCCGTCCCACGTCGATTCGGTGGCGAACGCGGCGATGTGGTCGTCGGTGATCTGTGCGGCCATGCCTGCGATGTCACCGGCTTTCTGTTTCTCCCGCAGCCGGGCCGTGGTGCCGTCGAAGCCGGCCTCGTCCCAGATGAACGCGTAGTTCGGCGTACTCCCGTAGAAACTCATGCTGGCCCGCACCAACTCGCGCTCGTGGGCGCGTTCTTCGTCCGTGTCGCCGACGATCGTCATGACCGGCACGATCTTGGCGATGTCGGCAGGGGCGCGGCCCGCCCTGGCCGCTCCAGCGGCAATATTGGGCATTACGTGGCGAGCGATGTAGCCCGGCTCGCCGATCGGGTGGATGTGCACCCCGTCGGCCACCTCGCCCGCCATGCGCAGCATCCACGGATTCACGGCCGCGATGTCCACTTTGGGATCGGGCGCATCGATCGGGCCGGGACTCCACTGGGGCGTGATGAAGTCGAGGTTGTAGAAGTCGCCGTGATGATCGAGGGTTCCGGTTCGGAAAGCCGTGAAACACGCCTTCACGGCCAGCACGTAGTCGCGCAGGCGCGGTCCGGGGTGTTCGAAGGGCATCCCGTAGCGCCGGACCATGTGGGTACGGACCTGGGTGCCGATACCGAGCCGGAACCTGCCTCCGGTTGCTTCCTGGAGTTCCCAGGCTGACGCCGCGGTGATGAACGGGCTGCGTGGAAACGCGACGGCGACACCGGTCGAGAGCTCCAGGCCGGGAGCGGCCTGAGAAGCCACCGCCGCGTTCAGATACGCGGTGCGGCCCGTCTCGGTGAGCAGGAGCCCGGAGAATCCGGCGGACTGGGCGCTGCGGGCAAGCTCACCGACTTTTGCCAGCGGTTGCGGAACGGTCATCGCATCGACGTACACGTGGGCAGCGTACGTGTCGAACGTCCGAAATGCCTTAGAAGTCAACCGTTTCACGCCTAGACTCGAAGAAGATCAGGGCAATCGGACTTGTCAACCAGGGCTCGTTGCAACTGAAGGAGGGGACCTATGGTCAGGATTCACACGGTCGTGGCGGGGGAGTCGCTGTCGGCATTGGCGTTGCGGTTCTACGGGGATGCCGAACTGTATCGGCTGATCGCTGCGGCCAGCGCAATTCCCGATTCGGACGTCGTCAACGTCGGACAGCAGCTGGTCTTCCCAGACTATGCGCGTCTCACTGCGGCCCCCGGGGAAACGTTGTCGGCGGTGGCGTCCCGCTTCTACGGACAGCCCGATCTGGCCCGCTTGATCGCGGCCGCCAACGGAATCGGCGAGGGCGCCGGCCTCAATCCCGGGCAACGGCTCATCGTCCCCGAACTCAAGCGTTACACGGTTGCGCCGGGAGATACGTTGTCGGCGTTGGCATCACGCTTCTACGGTGATGCCTTGTTCTATCCGCCGATCGCCGCGGTCAACGACATCCCCGATCCGGGTCACCTCAAACCAGGGCAGACGCTGGTCATATTCAGCGGTCGCAGTGACGGCTTCGGTCTGCGGATCGTCGACCGCAACGAGAGTGATCCTCGCCTGTGGTACTACCGATTCCAGACCGCCGCCGTCGGCTGGAACCCCGGCGTCAACGTTCTGCTTCCCGACGACTATCACACCAGCGGCCGCACCTACCCGGTGCTGTACATGTTCCACGGCGGTGCCGACGACTTCCGTCAGTTCGACTTTCTGGGAATCCGCAGCTGGACGGCCGGCAAGCCGATCATCGTGGTGATGCCCGACGGCGGGCACGCTGGTTGGTACTCCAACCCGGTCACGTCCTTTGTCGGGCCGCGCAATTGGGAGACGTTCCACATCGCCCAGCTGCTGCCGTGGATCGAAGCGAACTTCCGGACGTACGCCGAGTACGACGGCCGTGCGGTCGGCGGTTTCTCGATGGGCGGTTTTGGTGCGCTGAAATACACCGCCAAGTACTACGGCCATTTCGCATCGGTCAGCGCCCACTCCGGGCCGGCGAGTCTGCGCCGCGATTTCGGCCTCGTGGTGCACTGGGCGAACATCACCTCGGCCGTTCTGGATCTGGGCGGCGGGACGGTCTACGGCGCGCCCTTCTGGGACCAGGCCAGGGTCAGTGCCGACAATCCGGTCGAGAGGATCGACAGCTACCGCAACAAACGGATCTTCCTTGTCGCCGGTACCAGTCCCGATCCGCTCAACTGGTTCGACAGCGTGAACGAGACGCAGGTGCTCGCCGGCCAACGCGAGTTCCGTGACCTGCTCGGCCGGGCCGGGATCCCGTTTGAGGCACACGAGGTGCCCGGGGGACACGTGTTCCGTCCCGAGATGTTCCAGCGCGACCTCGACGGCATCATCGCTCGCTTGCGCCCGGCGGCAGTGGTGGGCAACGTTCTGTAACAAAAACCACATCTCTCACAGCTGTCACATTTGCATCAGAATTCATTTCTTTCACTACCGTCTCTTCAGAATCTGAATTCACGGCAGTTGTAAATCGCCACAGCGGTAGGCCCTGAATTTATGAGAGCGGTGCCGTGTGCCGCCGGCCGGACCGAGATGCGACAAGTGGGGTACTGACCTGTGCCGATGGGCGATTCGGCCGCGGGATCTCGCCTACCTCACTGGCCACAGAAAGCGCATAACTATTAAATAAACTCAAAGAGGATAATTAGACTCTCTAGCACGGCTATTTTACTTTCACCTCATTGGTAAACTCTGCATCACGATGGGCTGCAAATAGTCTTTCGCCCCGCCATTACCGGCGGGCACGGGCAGTGCCCGCCGCCATGAAGGGATCGACATGCGCGTGCGCAGGGTCGTCACCGTGTTCGGGTTCATCGGTGCATTCACCTTGGCCCAGACCCTCCTGACTGTTCCGAACGCCGGCGCAGAGCCGAACTGGGATGCGATGGCGCAATGTGAATCGGGCGGGAACTGGGCAGCTGACACCGGCAACGGCTTCTACGGAGGGCTGCAGTTCACTCCTGCCACGTGGGCCTCCCACGGAGGAACCGGATCGCCTGCTGCGGCGAGTCGCGAAGAGCAGATTCGCGTGGCCCGCAACGTATTGCAGACTCAAGGCCTGGGAGCGTGGCCGGTCTGTGGTGGGCCGATCGGCCAGGCCACCGGAACCTGCCGCCAGGTGATGGTCTGGATCCCCCTGAGGAACCTGCCAAGGCTGTGCACCTTGGTGCTCAATCCATTGGGCTGATGCGCACATTCGCCGCTCGGCTGGCGACGTTCCTGCCGCAGTGGCGCTTTCGGGTTCGCGGCTGCGCGCTGTGACCGCGGCCACGCGCAGCCCGGCAAAGTCTTGGGCCGCACCGAGCTCACTCTCAGCTAACCCTCAGTACCGGACTGCAGCATCTACATAGGCGCCGGCACGGCGCATAAATGTCGGTGTCGCAACGAAAGAAGCAAGCGCAATGAATCAGTGGCCGGGATTGTCATCATCGAATAGCAACCAGGGGTGGGAAGCGAAACAGGCCACAGGTCAGCCGGATCCGAGCCCGTGGAGCCGGAAGGGTTATCAGCAGCCGTATCCGCCCTAAGGGCTGCATCCCGAGATGACCCAGAAGTTCGATACGCCCGTCACTCAGGAAGCGTCGCAACCGAAGAAGAAGTCGCGCGTCGGCGTGCTCGTCGCCGGCACCGCCGCGGTCGCCATGGCGACGGGTGCGGTCGCAGCGATCGCTGTGGTGGACCATGCCGGACCGCCGAGTCCGGTGGCCCAGGCGTCGGCGCCCGACCGCATCGGCAAGCCGTTGCCCGCCCCAGGGGCTGTTCCGGTGCAGCCGAAGGGTTCGGCGCCGGCCGGATCGGTCGAACAGGTCTCGGCCAAAGTGCTGCCCAGCGTGGTCAAACTGCAGATCGAAACCGGGCAAGGGCGTGAGGAAGGCTCCGGCATCGTCCTGACCGAGGACGGCCTCATCCTCACCAACAACCACGTTGTGGCCTCCGCGGCGCGCGGCACCGGCGATCAGGGGCCGCTTGCCACCCAGATGTCACCCGATGGCCCGTTCCCCGGCTTGCCGCGCGGCCTGTTCCCCGGCGGCGACCCGTACTCACCCGACGGACCGTCGGCCGACAGATCCGGACGGGCCGGCGGCGCGATTGAGGCGACCGTGACGATGTCCGACGGACGTACGGTGCCGTTCTCCGTGATCGGCACCGACCCCGCCGACGACATTGCGGTGGTGAAGGCACAGAACGTCTCTGGGCTCACCCCGATCACGATCGGTTCTTCGAAGGACTTGAAGGTCGGCCAGAACGTCGTCGCGATCGGCTCGCCGCTGGGTCTGCAGGGGACGGTGACGACGGGCATCATCAGCGCCCTGGATCGCCCGGTCACCACCGGCGGCGGCCAGAGCGGCCAGCAATCGGTGATGAGCGCCATCCAGACCGATGCGGCGATCAACCCGGGCAACTCCGGCGGTGCGCTCGTCGACATGAACGGAGACCTGATCGGGGTCAACTCCGCAATCGCCTCGCTGGGTGGTGGCCAAAGTTCGCCGGGTAGCGGGCCGGCCGGATCGATCGGTCTGGGCTTCGCCATTCCGGTGGATCAGGCCAAACGTATTGCCGACGAACTGGTTTCGACCGGCACCGTCCAACACGCCTCGCTGGGTGTTCAGCTCTCCGGCAACGACACCAATGGCGCAACGGTCGCCGGCGTGGTCAGGGGTGGTCCGGCGGCAGTCGCCGGCCTGAACGAGGGTGCGGTGATCACCAAGCTCGACGACAAGGTGATCGACAGTCCCGATGCCCTGGTCGCCGCGGTGCGTTCCAAGGCGCCGGGGGACACCGTGACGCTGACTTTTGAGGACTCGTCGGGCGCGTCGCGCACCGTGGACGTCACCCTCGGACAGGTGCAGGCGTAGCAGCCAGTTACCGGGCCCCAGCCTCGCACATTCGAGGCTGGGGCCCACGTCTTGAAAATTGGAATGACGGCCGCCCGCCACGTGTGTGACGATTCCCGGATGCCCAGCACGCTCATCGAGGTCAGGCGCCCGTACAACGAATCCGATGAGGTGGCGATCATCGATGCGGTGCACGATGCGCTGGTGTCCGCGTTCCAGATACCTCCCGGCGACAAGCATGTCCGATTGGTATCCCATGAACCGCATCGCTTCTCGTATTCACCCGGATTGGCTCACCCCGAGCTGTACACGTTCGTTGCGATCGACTGCTTCGCCGGTCGATCGGTCGAGGCCAAGCGGAATCTCTACCGGGAGATCACCACTCGTCTGCAGGCGCTGGGCATCCCTGCAAACCACGTCACGATTGTTTTGCGTGAGAGCGCACTCGAGAACTGGGGCGTACGAGGCGGACAGGCCGCGTGCGACGTCGACCTTGGCTTCGCGGTCAACGTCTGATCGGTGTCAACGGGACCTCTCGTACCGCCCGAGGCCGGGGACGAATCGCCCGACGGCAGCACAGTAGTCGCGGTACGACTCACCATGGGTGCGGAGCAGGTAAGGCTCCTCGACGATCCTGACCTGGAGTTCGATCGTCGCCAGCAATACGACGAACCCGACTAACGCAATCGGGTTGGGCGTCATCAGGGTAATGCCGCCGGCGAAGACCAGCATGGCGGTAAAGATCGGGTTGCGCACGGTTCCGAATACCCCGTTGCGCACCAACGTCGTTGTCTCACTGGGGTCAACGCCGATTCGCCAAGACTCGCCCATATCCAGTTGGGCATAGACGGTGCCCGCTACTCCTACGACGGCGAGCACTGTCCCGAGCGCCTGAATCCACGCGGCCTGCAGGCCTGCGATCGGGATGAGGATTCCGAGAAACTGCGCCGCTGGAGCGAAGACTCCGACGATGACCGCCACGATGAATCCGACGCCGGCCAGCCACTCCAGCGAGCCGGGCCGTCCGTGAATGCCGCGGAACCCGGTCGAACCGCTACGGCGGTACTGAACCCAGCTACGCCAGCCGAATCCCAAGACGGCGAAGATCAGATAGAGAATCAGTGCGGCCACAGCCATGTTCATCTCCTTGCGTGATCACTCGGTGCGGTTCGGGCAGCAGCCGTCTCCGCCGTCGGCAGCAGGAAGGGCTGTGGTGCAGCAGGTTTGGCCACGCCACGCTTTGCGTCCTTCGTAGCCGGCAACGCCGGCCAGGATGAGTGCAGCGATCGGGTCGGCCCAACTCCAGCCGAAGAGACTGTTGAGCACCAGGCCGGCGAGCACCACAGCGGACAGGTAGGTGCAGAGCAGGGTTTGCTTGGAGTCGGCGACAGCAGAGCGGGATCCGAGTTCGCGGCCGGCTCGGCGTTGGGCCCACGACAGCACGGGCATGACGATGAGGCTGGCCGCGGTCAGCGCGATGCCGATTGTCGAGTGTCGAGCCTCGGCCGCTCCGGTGAGTGATCGGATCGATTCGACCGTCACGTAGCCGGCCAGCGCGAAGAATGACACCGCGATGATCCGGAGCGCGGTCTTTTCTCTGGCTTCTGGGTCCGGACCGGAGAATTGCCAGGCGACCGCAGCGGCCGAAGACACTTCGATCACGGAGTCGAGGCCGAAGCCGATCAACGCGGTCGAGGACACCCTGGCGCCTTCGCCGATCGCGACGATCGCCTCGATCACGTTGTAGGCGATGGTTGCCGCGACAAACCACCGGATTCGCCCGTGCAGCAGAGCGCGTCGCGCCGGGGTCAGGGCAGGAGCGGGGTACTCGAGGTCCGAGGCCATCAGCAACACCCGTCGGAAGCTGCGTTCGGGCAATGTTCGGACTCGGCGGCGAGCACCACCTGCAGTAGATCGTTCAGTGCGTGGGCAAGCCTGCCGTCGGCGAGTTCATAGCGCGTGCGCCGACCTTCTGGAACGGCGACGACCAGGCCGCAACCGCGCAGGCAGGCGAGGTGGTTGGACATGCTCTGGCGGGATACCCCCGCCGCTTCGGCCAGGTCTGCCGGATATCCCGGCGAATCCTTGAGTGCCAGCAGGATCTTGGAACGGGTTTGATCCGACAGCGCGTGACCGAACCGGGCCAGCACTGCCACCTGGGTGAGTGTCTCCACATCGGCAACAGTACATCCATATATGTATTCAGAAAAGGATGTACCGTTGGCGCACTCGTAGGTTCGCGGCTAGATGGCCCCTGGGGTGCCGGGAGGGCTGAGAGATCCGTCGACATTTGGCACCATCGCAGGGGCCGGTATGCCGCCCTCCGCCGCGTTGTCGCCAGGGATCCCATCGTCGGGCGACTGGTCGTACATGCCGCCCCAACAGGCCGGATTCCACCCCTCGGTCGCGCACGCCGGATCATCCGGGCTGATGGGTTCGAGGGCCACCGGCACGCGGGGCGAGGCTGCAACAGCGGCGGCCGCATGCGCGGGGGTGACCGCGACCAGCACGGCCAAGCCGCCGATCGCCGCAACGGCCGTTCTCGTCAGTGCGCTCCGTACCTCGGAAGTCATCATCCAGTTCATCTGCCGCTCCTTCACCTGGGTACCGAACGAGTCGGCTAGACGTTTGCCGTTGCCGAACCGCCATCGCCCATGCTCGCAGCTCCGCGCACAGTGCGGAGGGAAACCGAGACTTCGCTGGAAGAAATCCGACATCCAGTTCAGGTTTGTCGTTCGCGTCAAAAATGAACGCGCACAGGGCGTCCGCCGCGAATAGGCCGGCGCTCTCAGTGCAGAACGACAGAACGCCGGCCCATCGCCCACGCGATCAGTAGTCCCAGGGGGCCGGCACACACCGGAATGCGTCGCCGGCGGTCGCCACGTGGCAGACCGAAGGGAACGGCAGGTGGGTAGCCACCAACGATTCTCCGGTCGCGGCGAGCTCGCGCAGCAACTGAATGCGAACGCGGGCCGCCTCCTCGGGATCGTGTTCGAATCCGTTCTGCCACTCGGGGTTATCGAACCCCGGCGCGAACACGGCATCACCGGCGAACGTCAGCTTGTCGCCCCGGGACTCGAGCCGGACCACGCTGTGACCGGGGGTGTGGCCACCGGTGCGCGAGATGAGCACACCAGGCGCCACCTCGTACTCCGACTCGAATGTCCGCAATTGACCCCGGTAATCGTCCAGGAACTGCGTGGCCACCCTGCGCAACACATCGGGTATCGGCTGGGGCATGACGGTGCGGGAGAAGTCCGGCGACTCCCAGAACTCGGCCTCGGCGGTCGCGGCGTGGATCTGCAGGTCCGGACGCAGCCGTTCCTTCAGCCCTTCGCTGATCAGTCCGCCCACGTGGTCCATGTGCATGTGGGTGAGCACCACATCGGTCACAGCGTCGAGATTGACGCCGGCGGCCTCCAGGCGCTGGACGGTGTTGCCGGCGCGCGGGAAGTCCGGGAACTCCAGGCCCAGCCCCGCGTCGACGAGGATCGTCTTCTCGCCGCTGCGCACCACCACCACGTTCAGCGGCCAGTCGATCACGTCAGGCGGCAGGAAGTTGTGGTCCAACCAGCCCCCCAACTCGGCCGGCTCAGCGTTGGTCGCCAGGGTCGAGGCCGTGATCGGCAGGACGCCATCGCTGATCACCAGCACCTCGATGTCGCCCACCTGCACCGCATAACGTGACGGCACCAACTCGTCGACCGGACTTCCAAGGCGTGAAAGGTTGTCCAAGCTCATGCGTTCTCCTCCTGAGGGCTGTACGGGAAGACATGGTGAAATGACCTGTCTTTCCCGGGGAACGCCGTCGGAGGCGCAGATTCATCCGCTCCGCGGCTATGGTCGGATCATGGCCGCGGTCAGACAATTTCAAGTCACGTTGGACTGCGCAGACCCCGAACGGCTGGCTCGCTTCTGGTGCGCGGTGCTGGGGTATGTGATACCGCCGCCACCGCCGGGGTTTGACTCGTGGGCGGATTTCGATCGGACGCTGCCTCAGGAGCGTCAGGGTTCGATGTTCGCTTGCGAGGCTCCTTCCGGTAGCGGGCCGCGGCTGTTCTTCCAACGAGTGCCCGAGGGCAAGGTCGTGAAGAACAGGCTGCATCTCGATGTGCGGGTGGGTGGGTGCCGGACTGATCGGTCAGGAGCGCGTGGAGGCACTCGAGGCCGAGTGCGCCAGGCTGGTCGCGTTGGGCGCGATCCGCGTGCGGCTGCTACCTGCCTATCGGTCCCCGTGCATGTGCGAATGACCGAATTGGACCTCGCCATCTGAGGCCGAATTGTCAACCGCGACTGGGCGTTTGATGCCGTCAGCGCGCTGGGATCTCAGGGATGCGCTCGGGCGCCGCGGCACCTGAGCCGTCGATACGGAGACCCGCGCAACAGGCCGTCTGGCAAAGGTGCAACGCATCGAAACACAGACCAGGGCCGGTCTCGAGCCAGCCCGGCCGCACCGGCGTTTTGCCAGATCGACGATGCTGCCATAGAGTGCACGGCTAATTACTACTATGCCGTAGTACCAGGCAGAGTGACACAAGTCACAGTGTGGCAAAGCGGGGAGGCAGTTGCCGCAACTGTGACGTGCCGGCGTAGCGCCGGCTCCTGCGTCGTCGCAGCTGTGACGCGCGCAGCAAACTCTTGCAGTCCAATCCTGCTTTTCGCGCCGAGAAGCGGGTTGGCCGGGGGGTGTTCGTGTCCGCCACACGAATCCACAAGTTCAGACCCCCCCACAAGGAGAGCCAGACCATGCCGCGAGCCAACCGGGCAATCGAGACGTTCGGAAGACCCAAGCACGCAAAGAAGATCGTTTCCACCGTCCTCGTCGCTTCTGGCCTCGCTGGTGCCACTTTGCTGACCTCGCCGATGCATCAGCATCCCGAGATCGCGGTTGAGCAACCGCCGGCGGACGGCACCGTCACCCACACGGCCGCAGCCGCCACCGTCCCGGCACCGGTGGTCGTCACCAAAGACTCCAGCGCACAGGACATCGTCAAGGCCATCGTGAGCCAGGGCAGGGCTGCCAGGTTGAGCGACGACCAGATCAAGACCGTCATCGCCACTGCGAAAATCGAGTCCGGCTTCCGCCCCGCCGTTTCCGGCGGTGTGCAGGCCTACGGGGGACCGGGAGGCTCTGCTGACGAGGTCATCGGCCTGTTCCAGGAGAAAGCCAGCTTCGGCACCGTGGCCGAACGCCAGGATCCCAACAAGTCGATCGCCCGGTTCATCGCCCGATTCACCGAGGCGTTCAAGAAGTACCGAATCACCAGCGGTGACGCGGTCCTGGCGGCCACGCTCGCGCAGAACCCGCAACTGCTGAAGTATCACGGCGGGGTCGGAACGCACTACTACAACACGGTCAAAGCCGCGATGGGTACGGCATCAGACTTGTACCGGGCCGCTGGCGCGCCGCTGCATCCAGTGACCTGATGCCCAGGGGGACAAGCTCTTTCGTGGCCCGAGTGGTCACACGTGACCGGTGAACCGTTGCCTTTTGGTGCGCGAATGTGAGTTCGCTTGTTCACTAGGCAGCCTCGCCTTGCGGTGAGGCGGTCCCCGTCTGATGCACCGTCTGGTGGTGCGGGGTTGACGTTTCATCGCCTGCTGCCTCGCCCGCTTTCGCGGGGTCGGTCTCACGCGTGGCTCCACGTCCTGCCGCCGGGCCACTCCCGGCGGGACCCTGTTCACCCACAACTGGTGTGGGTACGCCGAGTCGGGCGAGGTTGATCGCAGCACCCAGATCACGATCGATCCGGATACCGCATGCGTCGCATTCGAAGATTCGGTCGGCCAGGGTGAGGTTTGACTTTCGCCTCCCACAGGCGGTGCAGGTCTTCGACGACGGAAAATACCGGTCAGCAGCCACCAGAGTGCTACCGTACCAACGAGTTTTGTAGCCGAGCATGCGCCTGATCTCGGCCAGAGCGGCATCAGCCAGCGCGCGATTCAAACCCCGCTTGCGGGCGCCTCCCTTGGTGCGCATGCCGGCCGCGTTCAAGGTTTCGACCACGATCACCTGGTGTTGTTGGGCCAGGGCGGTGGTGGCCTTGTGCAGGACGTCGCGGCGCACCGCCGCGGCATGGGCGTGGGTGCGGCCGATGCGGGCCTGGGTTTTGCGCCACCGCTTCGAAGGGACCTGCTTGGTCTTGGAAGCAGGGTCATACGGGCCGTGCTGGCGGGCCGCTCGGCGCTGCAAGGCCCGCCGCCGGGATTGCGCCGCACTCAGCGACTTCGGCGCGCCGATACGATCGACTTCAACCCCGTCGGGCGTGGCGATGACCAGCAGACTGTCGGCTTTCACCCCGACATCGACACCCACCACCGCATGGGCCGACCGCCGTGCGTGCGCCGGCCGCGTCTTGGCTTCGACAATGGTCTGCAGGGCGCAGTGCCAGCGCCCGGCAGAGTCTTGGCGCACGGTGGCCGACAAGATCCGCGCCGACCCCGCCTCGAGCCGGCGGGCCAGCTTACGGGTCGATTCATGCGTGCGGATCGCACCCAGTCGCGGCAGGGTGACATGGCGGCGGTCGGGCTCGACCCGAATGGCCCCGGTGGTGAACCGCACCGACTTCGGGCTGCGGGCCGACGTGAACCGCGGGAACCCGACCACCGGACCCGTGCGCTCACCTTTACGGGACTTCGACCAGGCATCGAGTCCGCGGGCCAACCCATCCAGACCGGTGTTGTAGGCCTCCTTCGAGTTCTCGGCCCACCACGGCGCGCATGAGGCCTTGCGCAGGTTCCAGGCCTTGCGCAGCGCCGGCAACGACCATCCCAACCCCGGCGTCAACTCAGCATCAGACACCCCGTAGCTGCGTTCAGCGGCCCGCTGATCCATCACCGCTTTCACCAAGGCGAGTATGTGATTATGCGCGAACCGCGCCGCACCCGCGTGAGAGGCCAACGCCCGCACCTGCGCCTGCGTGGGGTCCAGGGCGAACCGGTATGCCTGCGCCGTCCATCCCTGGGGAATCTCGAACCTAGCCACCGCCACCCACCTCGACAGCCTCAGCCTGCTTGAGGGCGGTCACTGCCCGCATCGCCCGGTTGCGGGCGCCGCGGCGGCCATACAGGCGCACACACATCAAGGTCAGCACCTCGATCATGTCACCCACCAGATCATCGACAGTCTCGCCCTGATCGGCAACGATGATCCTGCGCCCCTGGGCGGACAACGCCGCTTCGAGGTGCTCCACCCCCAAGCGAGCCAACGGGTCCCGATGCTCCACGACCACCACCGAAGCAGACGGGTCCGACAAAATCCTTCGCAACCTCGGCCGCTTGCCGTTCAAGCCCGACCCCACCTCACACACCACCTCGCCGACCACGTGCCCATTCGCGCGGTAGCCCAGTCCGCCAACCGTGCAACCTGCCGGTCCAGATCCTGCCGTTGAACATGTGAGGACACCCGCGCATAGACGACCGTGCGACCGGATTGCCCACACTCTGGCGCATCGACCCAGATCGTCCCCGACTCCAAGCGGCGAACCGGCACCGGCATCCGGTCCTCACGAAACCACCGGCACGCCGTCTGCGGACGCACACCATTCGCGCGCCCACTCAGACAACTTCACACTCAATGAAACTGACAGTCGATCACATTTACTCACACCACACCGAACAGTTCGCAACCCCCGGAGTACCTGCACGGGGAGGTCAGGACCGGTCGTGGTGATTTCGTCTGCCGTCACACGCCCTGACAACCAGCGGAGCAGGTCCGGAAGAGATCCGGCCAGTGTTACCTCCGGCCCCGTCGTTGGCCCGACAGACGATCGCTAGCGGTGTCGTTGGTACCGATGGTCACCCGGACACCGGCGGGCAGTTGCTTGACCTGATAACGCAGTACGAGCGGTATGACCTCAGCCAGAGTCGCCGGCACGTCGTGGCCCCGCTCGCCGACTCGGACCAAATTGTCATGATGCGTCCAGTACTCGAACAACGAGAGTGGCGCCACCCGTGGCCGCAGCAGTAGCTGCGGGACGGGATGCCGCAACGTGTTCACCAATGCGGCAAACCCGTGGCGTCGCTGGAGGCGCATTGCGGTGTCGACCAGTCTCGGTTCGGCCGGCACCGAGACGCCGCGCGCAACCAGGGAGCGTGCGACAAAAGTCATCACACCACCGTTGCGTTCTTCGCCCACCAGGTGGGCCGCAAGATCGAGCGCAGTCCACTCACCACAACACATCCGGTGCTAGCCGACGGACCCACCGCCATCAGCGTGTCCGCGAATGCCGCACGTTCAGCTTGGACGTCCTGCGCGATCGTCATGTCCAACAGTGTTGTGCGGTATCGATGGTGGGCGACACGATTCCAGGTAAAAATCTCGCGATGGTTTCAGTTGGGCAAAGGTACCGCAGCCGACCGTCGATGCGCGGGCAGACATCGAAGGCTCGGCTTTATTGTTTGCAACTGTGGCCAGACCCGACAATCGCGTGAAGCGCTGGAGCACAGCGCTTCACGTAGCGCTGACGGCGATGATGCTTGCCGTGTCCGGGTGGTCCACCATCCCGGTCGCTCATGCAGCTGCGGCCGCCGCCAGGCTGTCGGTGACATCGACATGGCAAACCGGTTTCATTGCCCGCTTCACCATCGTCAACGCGAGCGCGGTACCGATGACGGACTGGCGGCTCGAATTCGACCTGCCGCCAGGCGAATCCGTATCGCACACATGGAGTAGCACACTCACCCGATACGGCACGCACTATGTTCTCGGGCCCGCGAACTGGAATCGCATCATCGCGCCGGGTGGTTCAGCCACCGGCGGGATGCGCGGCGTGCTGTCCGGCGTCTACTCGCCTCCAACGAATTGCCTACTCAACGGGCAATATCCGTGTACGTAGTGGCGTAAAAGCCGCGACCCCCTGCGCCACTCAAGTGGTTCGGTTATAGTCCGGCCGGGCGGGGTTCAGCCGAATCTCCCCCCACGCGACGCCGCGAGAGGGAGCTCATGAGGACGAACGCATACCACCGCACAGCACTCGCCGGCCTGTCGGCCGTCGCGCTGCTCACTGTGGGATGCAGCAATGGCCAGAACGTCGACATGTCGCCTCAGCCCCAAGTCGGGTTGATCGCCACCTCTACAACTGAAGCTCCGCCCAGCGAGGTGAAGCTGATGGGGGAGCGCGACGTCGAGGTGACGCTGACCGGTCCGATCGCGGCCAAGTACTCCTCGGCAACCCAGAGCCAGAAGCAGGCGCTCGGCAAACCGCTGACCGGTGACCGCAACGCCGGAACCCGAGACAGTGGCTTGGTATTTCAACAGTTCCAGGGCGGCGTGATCACCGCCAAGAACGACGCTGCGGGCACACCCGCCTACATCACCTGGGGCAAGATCAGGGAGGCCTGGAACGTCCCGCGTAACCCAGACGGCCAGCCTGAGGTCACCGGCGAGAACGGCTCGGTAGGCCCGCTGGGTGCGCCCACCAGTGATGAGAACACCGACGGCGACCTGCTCGTGGAAACGTTCGAGCACGGCCAAATCGCCTACAACACGAAGACCCATGAGGTCGAGGTGACGATCGACGGCAAGGTCGTGCCGTCAGGACTGTGACGGCGGGTGTTCGGCCTTAGCCGCGCGAAGCAGCGGCGGGGAGATGTCGCTCGCCGCGTTACGCCCGTTACCTCGGGTCGCTGACTGTGATGACGGTCTCCTGACGATCGCAATTTGATGTTTGCCGCATCAGGCGGCTTGCAGTTGCGGTCGTCTCGGGTTGTTTGCGAGAGTTCTGCTCGCTCACCCGCTGGCTGCGTCTTTGGTCATCAAACTGGCCGGCTGCGTCAACAAGTCGGAGGTTTGTGCGTGGCCTCATCCACCGCGACATCGCGGGCCCGGTCCGGACAGCGGTTCAAGCACTGGCGGTACGATCCGCCGTACAAGACGGCGTGCGCGGGGATGATCATCGTCCTGGTTGCGGTATTGACGTTGACCTGGATGCAGTTCCGTGGGTCCTTCGAGGACAAGACGCAGCTGACGGTGTTGTCCGGGCGGGCTGGTCTGTCGATGGATCCGGGTTCGAAGGTCACTTTCAACGGTGTGCCGATCGGCCGGTTGGCGTCCATCGACGTGGTCAATGTCGATGACGACCTCGAGGCCAAGCTGACCCTGGACGTCAAGCCTCAGTACCTGAAGCTGATCCCGGAGAACGTGACCGCCGAGCTGCGGGCCACCACGGTGTTCGGCAACAAGTACATCTCGTTCCTGTCGCCGCCCAACCCGTCGTCGCAGCGGTTGACGCCGGGCACGCCGATTCGTGCCCAAGGGGTGACCACGGAGTTCAACACCTTGTTCGAGACGATCACCGCGATCTCTGAGCAGATCGATCCGATCAAGTTGAACCAGACGTTGACGGCCACCGCGCAAGCCCTCGACGGGTTGGGTGACAAGTTCGGTCAGTCGATCGTGCACGGCAACGAGATCCTGGGGGATCTGAACCAGCGGATGCCCCAGATCCGGCGTGACACTGCGGGTCTGGCCGATTTGGGTGAGGTTTATGCCGATGCTGCCCCAGATCTGTTCGACGGGCTGACCAACGCGGTGACCACCGCGCGCACGCTCAACGAGCAGCGCGGCAACCTCGATCAGGCCTTGGTGGCGGCCGTCGGATTCGGTAACACCGGCGGTGACATCTTCGAGCGCGGTGGGCCGTACCTGGTGCGCGGCGCTCAAGACCTCCTGCCGGTCAGCGAGATGCTGGACCGCAACAGCCCGGCGTTGGCGTGTTCTGTCCGCAACTATGCGGAGGCTGCCCCGAAGTTCGCCCAGCAGACCCGCAACGGCTACGCGATCGAGCTGCAGGACTTTCTCATTGGCGCCGGCAATCCGTACGTGTATCCCGACAACCTGCCGCGGGTGAACGCCAAGGGCGGCCCCGAGGGCCGGCCCGGCTGCTGGCAGCCAGTCACCAGGGATCTGTGGCCGGCCCCATATCTGGTGATGGATACCGGGGCCTCGATCGCCCCGTACAACCATTTTGAACTCGGTCAGCCGCTGGTGTCCGAGTATGTGTGGGGTCGCCAGATCGGTGAGCCCACCATCAACCCGTAGGACGTGAAACCAGTTGAGTTCTGGCTCGGTCCGGCCATGGCGGGCGTTCGCGAGTGGCGGGTGCCCTGGGCCATTCAGTATTCGACGATTCAGCCCACGATCGCCCGGGCAGCGCGTTCGGCGATCAGCATGACCGGTGCGTTGGTGTTCCCGGAAGTGATGGTGGGCATCGCCGAGGCATCGACCACTCGTAGGCCGGCGACGCGGTATACGCGACAATCGGTGTCGAGTACCGTAGCTGCTGACGTCGGGATGCCCTGTGCATCAAAGGATCCCATCGCGCAGGTGCCTACCGGGTGGAAGATCGTTGTTCCGAGTTCACTGGCAGCCTGCTGCAGGTCTTCGTCGTTCACCAGTTGCGGCCCGGGCAGCAACTCTTGCGGCCTATACGGGGCCAGCGCCGGCGCTGCCATGATCTGCCGGGTCATCCGGAGGCCGCGCACGGCCAGCCGACGATCGGCGTCAGTCGACAGATAGTTGCAGGCGATCTTCGGGTTGTTCAGCGGATCGGCACTTGCCATGCGCACGTGGCCGCGCGAGCTGGGTCGAAGGTTGCAGACCGACGGAGTGATCGCTCCGAAACGGTGTAGCGGTTCGCCGAACTTGGGCAACGACAACGGCTGCACATGCCATTCCAAATCGGGACTGGCCAGTGCCGGATCGCTTTTCGCGAAAGCCCCCAGTGTGGAGGGCGGCATGGTCATCGGTCCTGATCGCAGCGTCAGGTACTGAAATCCCATGCCGCCACGGGTGATCCAGTTCCGGTACAGCGTGTTGACGGTCCGGGTGCCCTGGACACGGTAGACGGTCCGCAGCTGCAGATGGTCCTGGAGGTTCTCGCCCACTCCCGGCAGATCGACGGCCACGGGTACGTGGTGTTGAGCGAGCAGGCCGGCCGGACCGAGACCCGAAACCTGCAGGAGATGCGGCGATCCGATCGCTCCGGCGCTCAGGATCACCTCCCGGCGGGCTCGGACGTCGATACTCTGGCCGTCCTTAATCAGCCGAAGGCCGGTGACGCGGTGCTGGGCCGTGGTCCACGCGCCGCGCCGCTGATCGTCGCGGACCTGGTCGTCCATCAGCAGCCGCACTGCCTGGGTCCGGGTGTACACGGTGAGGTTGGGGCGGTGGGCGATGGGATGCAGGAAGGCATCGGCCATCGACCAGCGCCGGCCCCGTCGCTGGTTGACGTGAAAGTAGGCGCTGCCGGAGTTGTCTCCCCGGTTGAATTCGTCGATCGGGGCGATGCCCACCTGGGCAGCGGCGGCCTGCCAGGCGTCCAAGATCTTCCAGCGCACTCGCGGCCGCTCCACGCGGATCTCCCCACCGACGCCGTGCCAATCATCGGCTCCGCCGAAGTAGTCTTCCAACTCCTTGTAGATCGCCAACGTCTCGCCGGGACTGTCCGAGCCGCCCCAACGCCATCGTTCGTCGCCGGTGGCCTGCGCCCAAAGGTCGTAATCGCTGGCCTGTCCACGCATGTGGATCATCGCGTTGATCGACGAGCAGCCGCCGATCACCCGGCCACGCGCATAGAGAATGCTGCGGCCCGCCAGACCTGGGTCGGCTTCGGTGGTGAAACACCAGTCGGTGCGCGGGTTGGCAATGGTGTACAGATAGCCCACCGGCACCTTGATCCAGAACCAGTCGTCTTTACCGCCGGCTTCGATCAGGAGCACACGGTGATCGGGGTTGGCACTCAACCGATTGGCGAGCAGGCAGCCCGCACTGCCTGCTCCCACAATGATGAAGTCGAATTCGGCGGTGCCGAGGCTGGGACTCATATCCGGAATCGTTCCTCCATGGCGTCGGATGCGTGTCCCAGTGTGCGCGATGCGTACCCGGCACGCGGCGCCCGCGCTACACGCCGCCGCGGCGCAACATCCGGCCTTGCGCAGTCTGGAAGTCGACTTTCTTGCCACGCAGCCAGGTGCTGGTCACGACACCGGCGAGGGCACGCCCGTCGTACGGACTGATCGGGTTCTTGTGATGCAGCTTGTGCACATCGACGACCTGTGCAGATTCGGGCTCGAAAATCGCGAAATCGGCGTCGTAGCCGAGGGCGATCTTGCCCTTGGTGTTCAACCCGGCGAGCTCGGCGGGTTTGGCTGCCATCCAGTCGAGCACCTGCGAAAGTTCCACGCCGCGACGCTTGGCCTCGGTCCAGATCAATGACAGGCCGAGCTGCAGCGAGGCGACACCGCCCCATGCAACGCCGAAGTCGCCGTTCTCGACGTCCTTCAGGTCGATCGTCGACGGTGAGTGGTCCGAGACGATGCAGTCGATCGTGCCGTCGAGCAGGCCCTGCCAGAGCAGTTCCCGATTCGACGCCTCACGGATCGGCGGACAGCATTTGAACGCGGTCGCGCCGTTCGGGATCTCCTCGGCGAGCACCGTCAAGTAATGCGGACACGTCTCGACCGTCGCGGTGCCAGTGCTGACCCGGTCCGATCTCATCGACTGTCCGGACGGGAGCGGGCAAGCGATTCAAACGCGTCGGCAGTCGTTTGGTCGCCCAGCCCGATGGAGCCGTAAAGCACACGTGTTTGACCGCCGTCATCCGTTGTCTCGCCATGTGAGCACCTCCTTGAGAGAGCTGAGGTCGTATCCGTTGTCGGAGGTGAGCTCGGTCTGGAACAACGTGACGCCGGCTTCGCGGAAGGCATCGGCGCTGTCGGCGTTCTGCCACAGCGTCGAGCGTTCGATGTCCGCGCCGTGGCGGCCGAACGTCGCAGCCAGCTCGTCGACGCGGTCGCTGGACCGGCGAAACGCATCGAGTTCTTGGAACGCGTGCCAGATGTCGGCGTGCCGGGCAACGGCGGGCAGCGAACGCTTGGGCCCTGTGCCGCCGATGAGGATCGGCAGCTTGCGCACGGGCGGGGGGATCAGTGCAGCCAGCCGGTTCTCGATGCGGATCAGGCTCTCGCCGAACAGATCGAAGCGGGAGCCGAAGGTGCCGAAGTCGTAACCGTAGGTGGTGTAATCCTTTTCGTACCATCCGGCGCCGAGGCCGAGGATGAGCCGGCCGCCGCTGATGTGGTCGACGGTGCGCGCCATGTCGGCGAGCAGGTCCGGGTTGCGGTACCCGACGCCGGTGACGAGGAGTCCGATCTCGGCGTGTGAGGTGATCTCACCCCACGACGCGAGCGCGGTCCAGCCCTCGAAATTGGCCACGTCGGGCTGCTCGTCGAACAGGACGGGCTTACCGTCGACGAGCGCCTCCATCGCCGGGCGGTGGAAGTGGTCGTAACCGAAGATCACGTCGACACCGAGGTCGTCGGCGGCCAGGACGGCGTCGCGCCACGTGCGGTAGTCGGGCGTACCGCCGGGCTGGATCTGCACGGCGACACGAACAGGACGGGTCATGGGTGCTCCTGAGTCGGGGGAATGACGACTCTCGAGCCAAGTTGACTGGGCACGAATTTTATTCCAGGGGTCGCTAGGGCGATGTCGGCATCTGCCCGGTCGGATCAGCTACCGCCGTCGACCTGGCCGGTGGCACCCACGTCCATGGCGGCTGCTGCCACGATCAGGTTCGAGCCCAGCGAGTGTCGGTAGATCGGGCCTGGAATTGCTTGCGTGCCAAGAGCTTTCGAAGGTTCCTACCGCGAACCCTAATCAGGTTTGAGGCCACGCAACAGGGCGGCGAGCCCCAAGTGGAATTCATCGTCTGGCGTGATGCACTGTGCCGTGCGCGCGGTTTCGACGACGTGGGGAAACTCGGTGTCGGACAGCGTGGCCATTCTCGCGGTGCCTGGTCCGGACAGCGCGCTCGAGTGCTGGCTGCTGAGGCTGCCGAGCAGGTAGCTGACGAGACTTCGTTGTGCGATCGCTCTGTCTTTCCCGGCGAGTCCCGCTTCGTTGAGCACGGTGAGCATCGACTCGATCCACCGCAGGGATGCGAGTGATTTGTGGCGGTGGGAGAGGAGGAGGGGAATGGCGGCGGGGTGCGCGCCGATGGCGGTGCGGAGACGGTCCATCAACACCTCGACCCGGTGCATCCATGGCCTCCCGGTCGGCACCGTGCAGTCGATCGGGTCCAGCAGCTGTTCGACAATCAACTCCTCGAGCTGCTCACGATTGTCGACATACCGATACAGCGCCATTGGGCTGACACGGAGCTCCGCGGCTACGGCCCGCATTGACATCCCGGAGAAGCCGTCGCGATCGAGCACAGTGAGCGCAGCTCGGAAGATCGCGTCCGTGGTCAGTGTCCGGGGGCGGGGCATCACTTGAAAGTATACAAAGTACACCTACGCTGGAGGTGTACTGCACATATTTCATGGGAGGGCTCGACATGATGTTCACCGAAGTGTTCGTCCCAAAGGGTTCGCACACCCGTGAGGATCTTGACCGACTCGCGTGTGGCCTGACGGCACATGGGCTCTACGACGACCCGGAATCATTCGGCGATCCGGTCGCCGAACGCGCCGACCCGGGCGTGTTGGAGTTCCTCGAAAGCATCACCCACGTTGTCGTACACGAGGTCGACACATGGGTGGCCGGGGGGAGTCCGCTCAAGCCAACAGATCCCCCGCGCTATGTGGCGCGGGTCTATGTCCCGGGCCCATGGCGAAAGGCGCTGAGCGAGCATCTGATTACTCACATCACACGGGTGTTCGCCGACATTGCGCCGGCGCCGGACCGGTTGTACCAGCAGGCGCACGCCGAAGTGCACGTTCTCGGAGTGCCGGAGGGAGGTTACGGCGCGTTCGGACGCGTCGTCGGCGACTCGGCGTTGAACGACATGATCAACGATGCGGTCCGCGGCACCGCCGAAGTGCCCGATGGGATGGCGGTCGACCCCATGTGCGGAGCCATGGTGCGTCTCGACAATCCGGCGTCGGTGACCGCAGACATCGACGGCACCGAGTACACATTCTGCTGTCCCGGTTGCCGCCGAGCCTTTCTCGACCGCCAAGGCAGGCAAGCCGCCCGGACATGAGGTCCCGTACGTCGCATGCCGGCGCCACTGCGGCCCCAGTAGACGACGCTGCCGCGGTCAACACTGCGCCCTGGTCAAGGGAAGCCGCGAACCGGCATCTACCTCGAAATCCGTTAAGGGATATGGTGGGGAAGAAGTCGTGCGAAGGACGCAAGCTGTGCGTGTAACCGGAAACCAGCATCCGCAAGCAGATTCGGGTTCTGCCGCGTCTCATCGGAAGGTGGGCGAAGACGAACATTTCATACCATTTCGCAAGACAGCGATCGTGGAGTTGCTCGCGCAGCGGATACCCGAGCGCGAGCGTCAAGCCTTCCGTGAGTTCACCGACGTTTTGTCGAGCCTGCTCCACGACCGGTTTCGGCGGCGCCTCGAATCAATCAAGGACACGTACCACACGCTGAGTCCCTCTCCAGATGTGCGCCGCGTCATGCACTTCGACAAGGCAGCGCGGCAAGCGGCGCAGGAGCAGCTCGAGCACGAGCTCACCGAGCTGGCTCAATGCGCCAACTTCACGCGAGTGAGTGATGAGGAGCTGAAGCGCGCCTTCGACGAGGAAGGCATGATCAAGGTCCGCCTGGACATCGATACGGACGACATCGACAGCGCGATGTTCTTTCGCCGTGGAGAACTGCACCGCGAACGTGAGGAAAAGCAACTCTTTGGGTTGCGGCGCAAGACCATTGCGTTTCGCAGCTACGCGAAAGTCCTCGTCTACGTCAGGTTCAAGGATGAAGACCACTTTGACCGGCGTGACACTGACGGTCTTCCCTTCACGCCAGGATCAACGATCATCAAACTGTTCGAGAACGTGCCCCGCTGCGATCTCGAAATGTTGTTCCCGAATGTCCGCGTCGCCATGCGACTGATCGACAAGCTTCTCATCGGTATACCTGCCGCGGTCTCCGGGGTCATCGTCATAGCGACCAAGCTTGTTGCCTCGCTAGGCGTTCTACTGCTATTGATCGCGTTCTATCTGGGACTTCGCGATGACGCGGTAGAAGTCGATCAAGGGGCCCTGGTGACGATCGGCGCCGGTTTGACGGCTTTCGGTGGATACATCGTCCGGCAGTTCAACAAGTTCAAGAACCGCAAGATCCAATTCATCAAAGCTCTTTCGGAAAATCTCTACTACCGTAACCTCGACAACGACGCCGGCGTTTTCTTCCATCTGCTCGATGCGGCCGAGGAAGCCGAATTAAAGGAAGCGGTCCTCGCGTACCACTTCCTGCGAAGTGCCGACCAACCGCTTTCGTTGCATGAAATAGACGAACGAATCGAGTTCTGGTTCGCCGACGAGTTCGATTCCGAGTTCGATTTCGAAATAGACGACGGTGTGCGAAAACTGCGGGAATTCTCCCTGGTCGAAGACGCCGGAGGCGGAAAGCTCGCAGCGGTCGACATTGATGAAGGCAAGCGTCGATTGAGCGACGCGTGGGACGCCGTGTTCGAGTCCGATGGTGCATCGGCAAGGGGAGTGAGCTAGGTGTCTTCCGGCGCGTGAGGAGCCGGCTCGCGCTTGGCAGATGAACCTGCCTAGCGGTCGCGGCTGGCCACCCCTACGGTGGAGGCTGTAGCCAACGCCAATTGAAGGGAACTGAAGTGCTTGCCATGACGGACGCGGCGGCTGAGGCGATCGCGGCGATGACTTCCCAGGACGGGCCGGACGGACAGAGTACTACCGGGCTGCGCTTCGCAGTGCAGACCCAGGATGACTCAGGGGCGCAGCTCACGGTCTCGGTCGCTCCTGGGCCGGAGGAAGGGGACCAGGTGCTCGGAACCGAAGGGGGTGCAAGGCTCTTCCTCGAACCGGAGGCCGCCACGTTGCTCGATGACAAGGTGCTCGACGTCCAGCAGGACGATCAGGGCCGGTTGGCCATCGCGGTGATGCAACAACCGCAAGCCTGACTCGTTCCTTCCGGGGACGAGCGGTGGTCGATGCGTGTTGGTACCGGCCGCCGAGGACGTCGCACCCACTTCGTCAAATGCACCGAAAACACAGGCGTCGTAAATCGATTGGTACCACGCGGCCCGGTCCGGCCTTCGCGACGTCACCGACCGCGCCATGAGCTGGAGATCGACACGGTCAACGAACACCGGCCGCGTCGTAGTGTCAGTCCGACTGAACTGGTTCGCCGTCGCCGGAACCTCGGGCCCGCACGTTCACTGCAACGGCTCGGGCGTGAAGGTGACGTCGACTCCGCCTACGGTCATCGTCACCTGACCTTCGATCACCACCACCTGCGCCGAGACTCGTCGTTCGACAGTCTGCGCCAGTTGCTGCACCGGCGCGTGCGGTATCTGCACTATCGACAGGTTCGCCAGCCCTGCGACTTTGGGGCCGACGGTGCGCCACCAGGTGGCCACGCCGGCGGCAAACGGGAACAGCAGCACCTGGTCGGACTGGCCGGCCGCCTTGCCCAAGACGCGTTCGTCGGGCTGGCCGACGTTGATCCATTCCAGGATCCGGCCGGTGTAGTCGGCGAGCCTCAAGTCCGGTACGCCAGGGGTGGACAGGCCCGCCCCGAACGCCAACTCGCCGTCGACGTCGCTGAGTCGGTGTGCGCGCAGCCCAAACGCCAACAACCGCACCACCATCCGCTCATCGGTCTCACTGGGATGACGCGCCACGGTCAGCGCGTGATCGGCGTAGTAACCGTGATCGACATCGGAGACGCCAAGTTCGACTTTGAACACTGTTGCAGAAAGGGCCACGACATAGTGTCTACCCAGGCGGTGTCTCCGGAGTAGTTGGGAGGCCCTCAAATGGTGTGCGACTGCTGTACGCCCTTGGCGTCGAGGCACTTTGGCCAGCATATTCTTTCCCGCAAAACGGTGCGGCTCAGGTGCGCCGCGGTGGCGTCTCACCGGTGATACACTTCGAACGTGGATACAGTCACGGTGCGCGAACTGCGCAACAGTGGAGGAGACGTTCTGCGCCGTGTCGAGCATGGCGAGCGCATCGTCATCACTCGGGACGGCACACCCGTTGCTGAACTACGACCACTGCCTCGATCCAGCGCAGGGCCCGCCGAACTGATTCGTCGCCGCAAAAATCTTCCACCGGTGAACCCGGATGCCCTCCGGCGCGACATCGACGACCTCATCGACCCGTCGCTGTGACGCAAACTCGGAGTCGGGGGATGCTGGATACCTCCACGGTGATCCTCTTGGGCAAGATATCCGACCCGGCCGAGCTTCCCGATGAATCGCTGATCAGCGCGATTACGCTGGCCGAGCTGTCCGTAGGACCACACGTCGCCAACGACGATGCAGAGCGCAGCGCCCGGCAACAGCACCTACAGCAGGCCGAGGCGGACTTCGACGTCCTGCCGTTCGATGGAGATTGCGCCCGGACGTTTGGAGCCGTAGCCGCGGCGCTGCGCGCGTCGGGGCGCAAGTCGGCTGCGCGCGCGTACGACGCGCTCATCGCGGCCAGCGCAATCGCACATGCAGTGCCGCTATACACGTGCAACCCCGCCGACTTCGCAGGAATCCCGCGATTGGAGCTACGATCAGTCACGCACCCGCATCATCGATAGAGAAGAAGTTCGATGCCGAAAAGCACAGGGCTCCAACACAATATGCAGTGGTTTGCTGGTAACTTGCCATATTCGAATGCTGCATATTCTCCGTTCACGGCTGGTGTAGCCGACTGAGGACGCGCGCGTATATACTCAATCAAGACTTCGTATATACGTGAGGGTGGCGAGATGACCAAGCGTTTGATTGACCTCGATGACGACCTCTTGGCCGCCGCGCAGAAGGAACTTAAGACGTCCGGCGTATCAGATACCGTCCGCATCGCGTTGCAGCAGGCTGCAGCGGCGTCTGCACGCGCTCGCCAGATCGCATGGTTGAAGTCTGGCGGTATGAGGGAGATGAGTGACCCTGGCAAGCGAGGTGATGTGTGGCGGTAGTAGCGCGGTATCTCATCGACACCAGTGCCGCGGCACGGATGACAAACCCCGAGGTCGCCGACCGACTTGCTCCGCTTATCGAGGCCGGATTGGTCGCAACCACCGCTCAGCTTGATGCCGAGGCGCTCTACAGCGCCCGGGCCGCCGCGGACTACGCGCAGATATGGTCAGATCGCCGCCTCGCATACGAGTACCTGCCGACCAACGATGAACACTGGCACGCGGCATTGGATGCGCAGCGATCGCTGGCCGACACTGGTCGTCATCGTGCCGTCGGCATGGCCGACCTACTGATCGCCACCCTTGCCAACGCCCATGATGTGACACTGCTGCACTACGACGCTGATTTCGAGATCGCTGCCGAGGTGTTGCCCTTCCAACATCGGTGGGCGTTGCAGCAGGGCACTATCAGTTAGGTCAGGGCAGGGTGTGGTGGGATCGAAACCCGTTGGAACCCTGCATATTCGATTCCTGCATATTGTCCCGTGTAGGTCGGCGTCTCACCGGTACATGGCGACGGTGCTTGAGTTGAACGCTGCTCGCGGTTGACAACGACAGCGCCGAGCCCAAGCGCCCATGCATCGCGCGTGTGGCGGGTTGCGAGAGACGTCTATATTCGCGATCCGTGCGAGCACTGCCAATCCGATAATCCGAGGTGGCCGGGGGCGGACATCGATGGTCCGGCGTTGACTGGAGAGAGGCCTGTCGGACGACAGCGTAGGTAGTCTCTCGGTATGGAAACTGCAGCCGCGCCCAGCCCCGACGCCGGGACTGCGAGTGGCGTGATCCCCATGATTGAGACCAGCTGATCCGTGCCCGCCGTTTCGAGCCACGATCATGCGAGTTGAGGGATCGAATAGGTGGATGTCCAGAGCGTTTCGTACTCCGTGGGGCTGATGTTACCGAGGTAGCTGTGCCGGCGTTCGACGTTGTAGAAGTTGTCGATGTAATCGGCCATGGCGGCAGCCAATTCGATGGTGGTGGCCCACTTGCGGGTATTGAGCAGCTCGACCTGCATCCGTGCCCAGAACGACTCCATGGCGGCATAATCGAAGCAGTCGCCCACGGTACCGAACGAGCCAAGCAGACCCCACCGCCGCATGTTCTCACCAAAGCTCCAGGACGTGAACTGACTACCATGGTCGGCATGCAGAATCGTTGGGCTACTACGGTTTCTGCTATCGGCGGCCATGTTGACCGCATTGTTGACCAGGGCGGTGTCGGGGGCGGTAGAAAACGTGCGGGCCACGATCATTCGCGAGAAGCAATCCAGAATCGCACAGCAGTACACCTTTCCATCACGCGCGGGGTGTTCGGTGATATACGTACACCACAGTTCGTTTGGCTTGGTAGCACTGAATCGTCGGTTGACCAGGTCAACCGGGGTGTCGACACCAATTAGGTTGGGTTTCCGCCGCCCGGGACGCGGCAACCCGAATAGGCCGTGCTCGGCCATTATCGAGTTGACGAGCTTGTGGTTGACGTTCATCTCGTAGTCGGCCAGCAGCGCCGCGCGCACCCGTCGGCGCCCGTAGGTGCCGCGGGACCGTTGGTGGATCTCGGTGATCGTGTCGGCCACAATGAGGCGACGCACCTCCCGGTCCGGGACAGGGCGGTGCCGGTGATACTGCAATAGAGAACGCGTCAATCCCGTTATCCGGCAGGCTGATCGGCCTGAGTGCCCGCGCGCGATCAGCCCTTCAGTGATCGCGCGTCGGCGTTCTGGGGGCACCACCGCCTGCTCGTCGAACAGTTCGCACGCGTCGCGGGTCAGGGCCAGCTCGGCCTCGAGCGCCGCGATGCGCTTGCGGGCGGCTGCTAGTTCGTCGGCCTCCACACTCGGGATGCCCGCGATGACCCCGGCGTCGATGAGTGCCTGACGTTTCCATCGGAACAGAGTTGCTTCACAGATCCCGGTCTCGATCGCAACGGCAGCCACCGGTTCACCCGATCGCAGCCGCGCGACGATTTGCCGGCGGACCGATGATGAGTACTGACGGGGCATGTGACCTCCTGATGATCACTCTGCCCTCGACTCGCATGACCGTGGACCAACAACACGGGTACAGATCAAGCCTGTTTTAGAGTCCTGTGGCCCGAGGTCGGGCAGAGAAGGGACGATGACACGCATGGCTGGTCGTAAGCGGCATTCCGCGGAGGGAATCGTGCGCAAGTTGCGCCGCGCCGGATTTCGAGATCCTTCCGTTCGACGCTGAGAGCGCGCGGGCATTTGGGGGGCGCTGCCGCGTTGCGTACTGCGGCCGGCAAGCCTGTCGCGCGGGCCTACGATGCGCTCATCGCTGCCAGCGCCGTCGCGCACGGTGTGCCGTTGTACACGTGCAACCCCGGTGACTTCTCTGGGATACCCGAGCTGGACCTACGTGCGGTCACACACCCCGACCACTGATTAGCGGCGCCATCTCCGGGGGCATACCGTCGATTGTGGTCTCAAGCTGGATACCGCGGATGAAAGCCGTTGGGAAGCAGCGCAATAGCGCGTACTAGCTACTGGTAACCCGCCATATTCGATTCCGCCGTATTGCTTGCCGGTGCAAGTGGTGGATCGCCACCGACGCCTAGACGTAGATCCTGGGAGTCGTCGCGCCAAGGCGGAGAGTGGGGTCCGGCGGCACTCGAAGGTTGCCCAGCGTCCGTTGCCGAATACGTGGGACGAGCTGCCCTGACCTGTGTCTACAATTCGTCTACACTAGTTCCATGGCAGCAGAAACCACAACCGTCCGAGTCCGCCGTCCCGATTCTGAGCGGCTGCAATCTCTAGCCAAGGCTCGTCAAACCGCCGTCGTCGACGTCGTGCACGCAGCGATCGACGCCTTGGAAAGGCAGGAATTCTTGCGGGGGCTCAACGGGGATTACCAACGCCTGCGCAACGACCCCGATCTGTGGGACCAATACCTGGCCGAGCGCGACGACTGGGATGCACTGGCTTGATCTGGCGAGGGGAGATCTACCAGGTCGATCTCGGCCAGCCAATCGGACACGAGCCAGCCTTTCGCCGCCCGGCGGTGGTGGTGTCGGTCGACATTCTCAACAATGGACCGGGCGGTCTGGTGGTTGTCGTACCGATCACGACCGTTGGTTACGGCCTGCGAAGCCACGTCGAACTTGAGCCAGAGAACAGCGGGCTGGACCATATTTCCTACGCTCGCTGCGACCAACTGCGAGTGGTCTCTGTCGAACGACTGTCATCTCGCCAGGGAATGATTAGTCCAGAACAGATGCAAGCCATTGACCAAGCAATGCGCTTCGTCCTGGATCTGTAATGCCAAGCTTCCTGGCGCAGTGGAGGACAGCCGGTTTGGAACTGGTTCACCTGATGCAATATGCAGGGCGTGACTGGTAACCCTCCATATTCGATTCCGCCGTATTCGTCGTGCTGAAAGCGGCCGTCGGCGATAAGGCTTCCTAAGCAGCTTGTCGTATTGGATGGCTGCCGCTCCTTTGGGCGCCTACCCGGAAACTAGTTTGCTGAGTGTTGGTCTAGGGGTCGATGGGGTAAGCGGGGCATCAAGCTGCCCCCGTCGTGTCGGCCGGGGCCCATTAACGCTGACATGGCCAACCGTCGAACTAGCCAAACTCGGCTCGTCCTCCAACGCCACTGCGGCGTTATCGCGCGCAAACCGGCTATCTCGATGAATCGGATTCGGCCTCAAACCCCTGGAACACTCGCGACGCCGATCGGTTGAAGCGGGCAAATGATTTCATGGCGTGGGTGGTCGAGGGGTCGCCGTGGAGGCCCGCCGCATCGCCGAAACACGCTGCTTTGCAGACAATCTGGATGGAGCCGTCGCGATGAGTGACCGCCGGGTGATCAGCCTGAATCAGCGACGCTTGAATGACGGGGCGCAGTGATCGCGCCTGGCCCACGCCCGCGTGGCCCGGGCCACCACCTGATCAACGTTTTACACTCGCTCCATACTCCTACTATTATCTGCGCATGAATGCAGATAAAGGGGCTTGTAGTCGTCGGCTGCCCGACGACCAGGTCGATCTGGTGGTCGAGGTGTTCCGGATGTTGGCCGATGCCACTCGAGTTCAGGTGCTGTGGGCGCTGGTGAGCCGCGAGATGTCGGTCAACGACCTGGCGACCCATATCGGCAAACCAGCGCCGTCGGTATCTCAGCATTTGGCGAAGCTGCGGATGGCGCGGCTGGTGCGGACCCGCCGCGAGGGCACCACGATCTTCTACAGCCTCGACAACGACCACATCGGTCAACTTGTCACCGACGCGGTGTTCAACGCCGAACACGCCGGACCAGATGTGCCGGGCCATCACCGCGACGCCGCCGACCTGGCCACCCTGCATCCCGCCACCGTCGACCCCACGCCGATCCGATCGAAGGGACGCCGCACATGATGCACAAGGCCCGACCCGCCGCGGCTGTCGGACATGACCACGGTGAACACGCCGGTCACGACCACGGCTTAGATCACGGCCACGATCACCCCAAAGGCCTGCGCGCAGCGATCAAGGAGATCTTCGCCCCGCACAGCCATGACGCCTCCGACAGCATCGACGGGGCCCTGGAATCCAGTGCCGCGGGCATCCGCGCAGTCAAGATTAGCCTCCTCGCGCTCGCAGCGACCTCCATCGCGCAGCTGGTAATCGTCGTGATCTCCGGGTCGGTAGCCTTGCTGGCCGACACCATCCACAACTTCTCCGACGCCCTGACCGCCATCCCGCTGTGGATCGCTTTCGCGCTGGGCACCAAGGCCGCCACCCGCCGCTACACCTACGGCTACGGCCGCGCCGAAGACCTGGCCGGACTCTTCGTGGTCGCGATGATCACTCTCTCGGCCATCATCGCCGGCATCGAATCCGTTCGCCGGCTGATCAACCCGGTTCCGATCCAACACCTCGGATGGGTCGCCGTGGCCGGGCTGGTCGGCTTCATCGGCAACGAACTCGTCGCGGTCTACCGCATCCGCGTCGGACGCCAAATCGGGTCGGCCGCCCTGATCGCCGACGGGCTGCACGCCCGTACCGATGGCTTCACCTCCCTGGCCGTGCTGCTCGGCGCCGGCGGCGTCGCCCTAGGCTTCCCGCTGGCCGACCCCATCATCGGCGTGCTCATCACCGTGGCGATCTTGGCGGTACTGCGCACTGCCGCACGCGACGTGTTCCGACGCCTACTGGATGCCATCGACCCCGCACTCGTCGCCGCCGCAGAGACCACGCTGGCCGCCGAACCCGGTGTCACCGCTGTGCGCAGCGTCAAAATGCGCTGGATCGGACACCGCATCCACGCCGACGCCGAACTGGACATCGACCCGTCCACCAGCCTCACCAACGCCCATCAGATCGCCCACGACGCCGAACACGCCCTCACCCACGCCATTCCGAAACTATCGAGCGCACTGGTCCACGCCTACCCCGCAAGCCCCACCACCTGAGTCGAGCACCTTCCCGCGAAACACCGGGAGGCGAGTTGTCACTGCGGCTCTGTCTGGATGGCTAGTCGCTGAGACTGGCGGCGAGGTTCTGGACGCGGGTGTTGATGTCGTCGCGGATAATTCGCATGCGTTCGATTCCGTCGATGCCGCGGAGTGAGGGTTCGTCGGTGTCCCATCGCTGGATGGTGGTGCCAGGGTGGTTGCCGAGTTCGGCTTGGGTGCCGACGATGACCACCAGGTCCGCATCGTCGAGCATCTGATCGGTGAGTTGGACGGGCTGGTGGCCGCTGATGTCGACGCCAACTTCGGCCAATGCCTGCGCTGAGAGGTCGTTGACGGCGGTCTTGGCGTGGGTGCCCGCCGAGGCGACGTGAATGGCTGTTCCTGCGATGTGGTGCATGAGTCCTGCTGCCATCACTGATTTTCCGGCGTTGCTGACGCAGACGAACAGGACGGTTGGGGGTGAGTTGGTCACCGGGTGTTCTCCTTCGTTGTGGGCGGTCAGATGATGTGCGGGCTGCGCCGCTCGAGGAGGATGACGTCACGCCAGTGGCCGTGGTGTCGGCCGTGGCGCTCGCGCACGCCGACGACGCGGAATCCGGCCCGGTGGTGAAGGGCGAGAGTGGCGGTGTTCTCGGGAAACACCTGGCTTTGCAGGGTCCAGATTCCGGCGTTCTCGCTGGAGGAGATCAGAGACTGCAGCAGCAGTGTCCCGATACCTTGGCCGCGAGCGTGCTCGGCGACATACACACTGAGCTCTATCACCCCGGCATGCACGCACCGTGATGAGACAGGTGCAGCGGCAGCCCATCCCATGACGTGTCCGTCGGAGTCGGTGGCGACGAAGCGGTGATCCGGGAGGTGTTCGGTGTCGAAGGTTGCCCAGTCCGGAGCATTGAGGTCGAAGGTGGCGTTTGCGGTGTTGATCCCGGCTTGGTAGATCGCCAGGACGGCATCGGCATGGTCGGCGGTCATTGGCGCCACCTGATGTTGACTGCGGATCATCGCGACGGATGCTCGTGCGGTGCGATGGTCACGGGGTGACTGCGACGTTCAGCTGGGCCAACAGTTGGTGGATGCGTTGGTCGATTTGGTCGCGGATTGGGCGCACAGCGTCGAGGCCTTGGCCGGCCGGGTCGGGCAGTTCCCAATTCTCGTAGCGTTTTCCGGGGAAGATCGGGCAGGCGTCCCCGCAGCCCATGGTGATGACAACGTCGGCGGCAGCCACGATTTCGTCGGTCCAGGGTTTGGGGTATTCACTGGTGATGTCGATACCGACCTCGGCCATGGCAGCGATCGCGGCCGGGTTGATCTCGTTTCCGGGTTCAGAACCCCCCGACCAGGCGATCGCGTTGTCGCCGGCGTAATGGGTGAAGTAACCGAGCGCCATCTGCGAGCGGCCGGCGTTGTGTGTGCAGAGGAACAGCACGGTGGGCTTGCCGTCGCTGATCTTGCCTTCGACCCGTGCCAGGGCGTGCAGGCGTTGGCGGGCGAACCGTTCGGCCAGCAGCGGCAGGAAGTTGGGAATGGTGGCGCGACCGGCGAATTGGTCGTAGGACGAGCAGAGGAACCGTTCGATGGTCTCGGTGCCGAATGTGCCATCGAACTCGCCGTGCAGCCGGGTCGCCGCGGTCTTCAAGGCGAGCTGTTGGTCGATCGAGAGGTCGTCGCGCAGTTGGTGAGTGACGGGGCTGTCAGTCATGGTGTGGGTTCCGTTCTCGTCGTCGAGCCGGTGGGCAGGTGTTGGGGGGTGTGGTGGTGGAATCGTTTGCGTAGCGCCAGCGAGACATAGACCAGGGCGACCAGGACCGGGACTTCGATCAGCGGGCCCACGACGCCGGCCAGGGCTTGGCCGGAGGTGGCGCCGTAGGTGGCGATCGCCACGGCGATCGCAAGTTCGAAGTTGTTGCCGGCGGCGGTGAACGCCAGGGTGGTGGTGCGCTCGTAGCCGAGATCCAAGATGGTGCCGAGCAGGTAGCCACCGCCCCACATGATCGCGAAGTAGGCGAGCAGGGGCAGGGCGATGCGGACCACATCCAGGGGTCGGTTGGTGATCTGATCGCCTTGCAGGGCAAAGAGAATCACGATGGTGAACAGCAGCCCGTAGAGCGCCCAGGGCCCGATCCGGGGTAGGAACTTGGCCTCGTACCAGTCGCGGCCTTTCGTCTTTTCTCCGATCCGGCGAGAGAGGTAGCCGGCCAGCAGTGGGATGCCGAGGAAGATGAGCACGGATTTGGCGATCTGCCACGGTGAAGTCGAAATGGTGGTCTGTTCCAGGCCGAGCCAGCCAGGCAGCACTGACAGATAGAACCAGCCCAACACCGCGAACATGATGACCTGGAAGATCGAGTTGAGTGCCACCAGGACTGCGGCGGCTTCGCGGTCTCCGCAGGCCAGGTCGTTCCAGATGATGACCATGGCGATGCAGCGGGCCAGCCCGACGATGATCAGTCCGGTGCGGTATTCGGGCAGGTCGGGCAGCAGCATCCAGGCCAGCGCGAACATCAACGCCGGGCCGAGCACCCAGTTCAACACCAGCGAGGAGAGCAGAAGTTTGCGGTCTCCGGTGACGGTGTCGAGGCGGTCGTAGCGGACTTTGGCCAGCACGGGATACATCATGATCAGCAGGCCCAGGGCGATGGGCAGTGAAATACCGTCCAGCTGAACGCTTTCCAGCGCGGTGTTCAAGCCGGGGATCCAGCGGCCCAGCAGCAGGCCGGCGACCATGGCGGCGCCGATCCAGACCGGCAGGAACCGATCCAGGGTGGAGAGCTTGCCGACGACCGGCGGCGCAGTGCTGGTGTCGGTCATGCCGGCACCCCCGCCAACGTCGCGCCGAGTAGCACGGCCAGGCTGGCCAGTGCGTCGGGCACCACCGCGTAATACACCCACGAGGCCCGACGCTGCGAGGTGAGCAGGCCGGCGTCGCGCAGCACCTTGAGGTGATGACTCACGGTGGGTTGGGAGACCTCCACCCCGGCCGAGATGTCGCAGACGCAGGCCTCGCCGCCGGCGTGGCTGGCGATCGCCGAGAACAACTGCAGCCGAACCGGATCGGCCAGGGCCTTGAGTTTGACTGCCATATCTGCGGCCTCTGCGGCCGAGAGGGGTTCCCCCAGTAGTGCTCCGGGTGGGCAGCACGCGTCGTCGACCGGATCAGATGATTTCGACATACATCAATATTGATACTTATCGAACTAGCCGTCAAGCCAGGCCACCAATGACCAGGGGCCCACCATCGTGTGATGGTGGGCCCCTGGTGTCGTGGCGCGGATCCCGCTCAGCAGCAGGCCGACGTCTTCGCCGCTTGGGGCTCCGCGTCGGCGGCGGCAGTTCCGCCGCAGCAGACTCCACCCTCGGCAGCCTCACCCTCGGCGAGAAGCTGGGGATTGGTGCCGAATGTCTCGGAGTCGGCCAGCACCGTGTAGACCTCCCATTTCTCTCCGGCCGGGCCGGTCACCCAGACCTTGTCCTGGGTGGCAAAACAACAGGTCGTGCCGATCTCCTCATCGGTGAACAGCCCTTCGCCGGTCAGGCGGGCGATCTCGGCGTGCACCGTCTCGCTGGATTCGACCTCGACCCCGAGGTGGTTGATGGTGCCGCCCTTGCCTGGGTTTTCGAGCAGCACCAGCTTCAGCGGCGGCTCGGTGACCGCGAAGTTGGCGTAACCGGGCTTGACCTTGGCGGGGGAAACGCCAAAGAGTTTGGTGTAGAACGTGATCGCCTCGTCGAGATCATCGACGTTGAGCGCTAACTGAACACGGGACATGATGGGCCTCCAACCACTGATGAGACATATATCGAACTGACGCGTCAGTGCTCAGCATGCCACCTTTTCGATATATGTCAAGAATTGTGGCAGGATGGATGTCATGCCCAAAGCGCTGCCCGTGATCGACATGTCCGCCCCGGTGTGCTGCGCCCCGGTGGCCGCCGGACCGCTCAGCGACGCCGACGCCCTGGAGGTGGCGATGCGCCTGAAGGCCCTGGCTGATCCGATGCGCGTGAAGATCATGTCGCTGCTGTTCAGTTCGCGCCCTGGGGAGGAGACTAGCGGGGAGCTGGCCGCGGTACTCGACCTGGCCGAATCCACGGTCAGCCATCACCTCGGGCAGCTCCGCAAGGCTGGCCTGGTGATCTCCGATCGGCGTGGCATGAACGTCTTTCACCGGGTGAAACCCGAAGCCCTGCAAGCACTGTGTGTGGTGCTCGACCCGAATTGCTGCCAGTAGATGATCCCGCCGAGCGGCCACATGTAGTGCGATCACCGCGGTCCTGCGTGAGGGCCAAGTTCGTTACGGATCCTGCGTGTCGTGAGCGTTGCCCGGCCTGTCGTGCTCGGCCGGGTTGCGGGCCCGTGCCGCCCACCGTTGGTGTGCAGCCTGCGGCGAGATACCCAGTCTCGCAGCAATTCTCGTCCAAGTGAACCCGGAGCGATAGGCGTGTAGCACAGCCTGTGCGAGTTCCTCTTCGGCTGCGGTGACAGCGGCCCGTGCTTGCGTGACGGTGTCCGCTGCGCCATCAAGGGCATCGAGGAGAGCCTGAACGGGACTGGCTGGGGGAGCACCATCGTCGATGTCGTCATCGGTGAGGTCTAAGGTCAGTTGGTCACCGTTGTCAGCGTGCGCAAAGTGAGGAACAGGCTGCGGCTGCTGTCGCGGAGGAATCACGCTGCTCCGTTCGGGTGCGGTGGATGCGTAGGCGGCCCAGGTGTTGCCGGCGTCCGCAGCATGTTTTTGGGTGACTTGGTCGCTGTATCCGAGCATCTCGGCGACCAGGGGAGCGGGGACCTGGGCGACGAGTTCCTTCAACGCGGTGTTGCGTGAGCCCAGCGTGTTGATGCCCACCCATCGAAGCCGGTGCATGATCGTTTGTGGGTCCAGGTGCCAGCCCGGTCTGCTGCTGGGGAACATCCAGGGGGTGCCGACGGCTCCGCCGGTGGTGCGCAGATTGGGTCGATGGCGAAGGTGGTAGTTGAGCTGTGAGGCGAACGGTTCGGGCACCGGGATGGGCTGTTTGCCCAGCGCGATGAGCGTTTGCCCGTCGGCTTGGGAGATAACGGTGCTCTGCAGGGCAGCGATTTTGGTGAGTGGTTGTGCGTAGAGCAGCACGAGGACGCCGGCCACGCGATAGGGAAGGCTTTCGGCGTTGCCGGTGAGCAGTTCCTTGAGCCAGGCCAGTCGCTGTTCTTGGGTGATTGTCGGGGTTGTTCTGGCCTGCCGGAATCCGATCTGCACTCCGGTATTGATCCTGCTGCTCTTGGCCCAGACGAAGAATGTTCTGATCAAGTGGCGGGTGGTGGGTCCCGATGCGAGATATTCGTCGACGTCGTGCTGTGTGCAGTCCACGGCGGTGCGGCCATGGGTGTTCTCGAGCCAGGTGAGGAATTTGATGGTCTCGGTGATCTCTTGTTTCGCGGATCGCTTCGGTCCGTCGGATGATTGGCCGGGCTGGGACTCACTGCGTAACCGACGTAGGTGGTGCCAGGTGGCGAACTGCTCAATCGGTGCGCGGACTGCCGGTGAAGCGACGGCGCCCAGTTTGGCGCTCAACCATTCTTCGAAGCGTGCCAGGTGTTCGTCTCGTGGTGGGAGCAGTCCATGGTGCTCCAGGATCGATCGTAGGTGGCCGATGTGTTTGCCGCGGCCCGCTGCAGTGAGGCCGTCGTGGGTGAGTGGTATTGCGCCGGAGGTGATCCCGCCGAGCATTTCCAGGACCTTCTGGCTGCGTTTCCAGGTCAGGATGCTCTCGGGCCGGTCCACGCCGCACAGTACTTCGATGAGGGTCTCCATCGCGGCAGAGTCTGCCGGGTGGTGCAACAGGATCCGGCAGAGGTCATCGCGCAGTGCGCATCGGGCGCAAACGCCGTTGCGGTAGATCTCGCCTTCCTGTTTGCAGGTCCGGCAGGTGAAGTTGCCGGGGATGCCGGAGCAGGTCAGGCAGACCGGCCGTGGGTCGGTGTGGTTCGCGCGTCCTGGTAGGACGCCATCGTGGCCGCAGAGCGGGCAGATGCCATGCGTGCGCATCGCGGCGTAGAAGCAGCTGTGGCAGAGCTGATCACCGGGCCAATACACCCGCAGTTTGTTGGCCATGCGGTGGCACCTGCTGCACTCTTGGTCACCATCAGTGACCGGTGGCCTTCCACGTCGTGTCGAGCGGGGCTTTGGGTCAATGGTCATCGGTGATGACTCGGGCGCGCCGTGGTCGGACCGATTTGTTGAGTTCGACGACGTTCGGCGCGGGCGGGGTCGTGCCCGAGGCGGTCTTGCGGCGGCGGACGTCGGTGGCGGTTACTGTGACCAGGTCTTCGACGCCGCAGCCCAGGATGTCGCACAACGCCGCCATCAGCTGCAGTGAGACACGTTCGGGCCGTTGATGAACGACGCGGTACACCTGGGGCCGGGACAGCTGTATCCCACGCTCGGCGAGCCGGGGGATCAGGTCGGTGCTGTTGTGCATGCCATGAGCGGCCATGAGCTCGGCCAGTCGCCAGCTGTAGTCGACTTCGCGTTTCATGAGGTTTCCTCTCCCAGCGAGAGCGCATCCTTGATGGTCTGGTCGAGCACGCGGCGCAGGGTGCGGGTCCGAAAGTCGCTGCCAACACTGGTGTACAGCGATGTGGTGCTGGCGAATTCGTGGCCGGCCTGGTCCTGGACGAACTTGGCGTCCCAGCCGTCCTCGATGAGGTGGGTGATGTAGGAGCGGCGAAACGAATGCAGATCCAGGCCCTCGGCCAGGCCGAGATCTTTGCAGTAGCGCCGAAACCGGCGCAGCAGGGTGTTCTCGGCGACCAGTGAGCCCCGCTCACTAGGGAACAGATCGATGCTGTCGTCGATGTAGGGCTGGCCGTGAGCCAGCCAGTCGGCGATGATCTCCGGCGTCCAATCGAAGACTGTCAGCACGGTGCGACGCTTGGGCGGCGAACCCTTCTTGGCCTTGCCGTAGCGGACCAGGACCGCGCCGTAACGGCCGAACTCCGCGGCATGGGGATTGCGGGAGAAGTCGACAGTCTGCAGGTGGCGCAGCTCGTTGAAGCGCAGCCCATAGGAGTAGGCGACCTTGAACATCACCGAATCCCGGTAGGCCGGCAGCCACCCCTTCCTGTTCGAGTTGGCGATCAGCGTGACCTGATCATCGGCGTGGTCGAAGAAAATCTGCAGCTCCTGCTTGGTGAACGGCCGCTTCTCGGGGGACTGCTCATTGTCCTGGACGTGCGTTGCGGTGTTCCAGGCAAAGAACACCTGCGCGGGGTGCGTACCAAAGCGCTGTTCGCACACCCGGTCCCAGCCATAGTCAGGATCGGCAATATAGGAGCAGAACAACCGCAGCCCGTTCTGGTAGCCCCGCACGGTGGACTGCTTGACAGCCTTGATGCTGCGGAGGTCACCGAAAAACTCCTCGACGATGGCCGGCGTCCACGACCAAGGGAACTCGTTGGTGTCGGCGATGAAGCGGCGGACGAGTGCGATCCGACCGGCGATCGTGTCGTGATCGAGGTTTCGACATAGTTGCTGGTTGCGCCACCCATCCAGCATCTCGTCGACGGTTTGGACCTCGGGATGCAGCAGGGGGACCGAGCCGACGAGGTACACGCGACCGCTCTTATCGACAGGCAAACCGGCCTCCAGGCTGTCTCATCTGATGCATCATTGAATCATCTAATGAATCATTACCACATCGGTGCAGGTAGAGCCATCGCTTCCAGGAGGCTTTTATCAGCGCGTCGAGGCGACCCCGCGCAACTACCGGCGTAGCAGGCCCGTCGTGTTGACCCACAACTTCAGTGGGCCAACGACTTTCGCCTGGAATCCCCGGAATGACGGCGCCCATGCCAATCGGGGCGATCGGGCCGGAAATGATTCATCTGATGAAAACGGAGACTTTTACCTGACATAATGTAGCTTATCGGCGTTTAGCGATAGGCGCTGTAAGCGGCTTGCGCGTGCGCGACGCACCGTTTTCCTCGTCGCCTCACCCGGCGGAATCATCCCCGCAAGGATCCTCCCGCGCCCAGCCATGATGCGTCTCGTTCGTGGGCGTGCCGTCATGGATCCCCGTCGCAGCCGTTCGACGTCTCGTGCACGTTGTGCTGCGCTGGTACTCCATGACGCTTGACCGGCAACGGCCGAGCCGTGCCGACCTGAGCCCCGCCTTCAGGGCTCGGCATACCTATTCGTCACAGTGACGGTTTTGGGCGGACGGGCTAGACGTGGAAAGAGCTGTAACCCAATCGATTTCAGCTGCCACATGGCTGTGAGCGACTGACGGGACCCGGTCAGATGTCGCCCGGTGATAACGTCAGAGGCATAGTTCGCGAGGAGCCGGCGGTATGCGCAGACAGGTGAACCGGAGACGACGGCTAGCGCTGGCGTTCGCGATCGCGGCGATCCTGTCGACGATCGGCGGCTGTGGCCAGGACCCCGATTGGTCGGTTGCATCTGACGATGCGGTGACGACGCTACCTGTTCCACCTAACGTTCCACCATTTCCGTTACCGAGCGATATCCCTCCTGTGCCGTTGCCGAGTGCCGTCCCCGATGTGGAGTTGCCTGGCGAGGTGCCCAGAGCCAAACTGCCGGCCGACGTACCGCGGGTTGAAATGCCCGCCGAGATCCCCGAGATCCAATTGCCATCGGCGATCCCCCCGATCCCCTTCCCTTGAGGAAATTTTCGGCACCGAGCGCCATTCGTCACTGTGATGAAAGTACTTGGGCGGCAATGGTTCTCGTAAAGATCCCGCCCGGGTCACCCCACGTAGGCATGGCTTCGAATCCAGCCGTCGGCCCGAATCCCGGGCGCAGAATCCTCTAGAACCGGTAGCGCAACACCCATACCCCACGACGCGCCTGTGCCCGCCAGCGGGCGAACCACTTGCCGATCATGCGTGTGGTCCGGGAAATATCGTTGAGCCAGGCGCGTGCCCGGGGATCGTTGAACGATTCCATGGCTTGGGCGCCGAGTTGCTCCTCGACGAACGTGACGCGCGGGTTGAGTTGCTCGAGCTCACGTGGGTCGTCAAAGCCGAAACCCTGATATCCCTTGGGTATCCCGACTTCGCGCAGCTCACCGATCTGTACGGGTAGCCCGCCCATCATCTTGGCGGCGATCCGTGAGTAGGCGACGAAGACGAGTTCTCCGCCACCGGTGAAATGATTTGTGAGGGTGGCCAGGATCTGGGTGTTGTCTGCTTTGGTGAGAAAGCCGAGTACGCCGTCGGCCACGGCGATGACGGGACGCTCACGCGGAATGCCTTCTGCCCAGTGCGGTTCGGTCAGCGAGGCCGCGACAAGATGGGCGCGGTCCAATTCAGGAATCAGCCGGCGGCGCAACGCGATAACGTCAGGGAGGTCGACGTCATACCAGTCGACAGTCGGCGGCGGGGCGATGCGGTGCATGCGGGTTTCCAGGCCGCAGCCCAGTTCCACCACCACCGCGTTTGGGTGCGCGGCGATGAACTGCACGACGAGTTGGTCCAGCATCTTGCTGCGAACCGGCGCGGCGATCTTGACGGTGCTCGAGATCTTGATGGCGCCGGCGGGTCCGATCCTGTCGAGCACCTTGGCGGCGAGGTCATCAGCGAGCAATGGATGCGGCGCGCGGGCGTCCAGAGCGCGTGGGGTGAGTGTGATCAGAAGTGTCTTCTCGACCGGCGTGAGGTCGTCGATGGTGACTGTCATTGAGCGCCTTTCTTTTCATCGCGGTAATGGGTGACCGAGTCGGTCATTTGCTTGCCGGTCTCTGAGGTGATGAATTCACCTACGGCCGAGTACACGTCGATCATGGCCAGCCCGATCCGAGTGGCGTCGGCACCGTCGAGGTCGGCGTCCATCTGTCGAGCCAGCTGGTCGTGAAGTACCACCACGCCGAGGTGCATGGCGCACATCACCGCGGCGGCGTCGCGGGCCCGCTCGGATCCGGACCCAAATCGCTCAGGCCATCTGCTGGTTAGGAATTCCTCCGCTCCCCCGGCTAATTCGTCGAGCAGCTCGGCGGCTGTCGGCCCGCCCTCGATCGCCGCCCTGGCGAGATAGCGCAGTAGCGGCGGGCTTGCTTCGTAGAGCTCGGCGATGAAGCCGGGTTTGGCGATATCTCCGTTGGCCGCACCCTGTGTCGTCCGTTGCCGCAACACCTCGATGACGACGTCATTGCACGCCTGCCGCAGATGTTCCTTGGTGCCGAAGTGGTGTTGCACCAGACCAACGGACACCTGCGCTCGCGCGGCGATTCCTTTGAGGGTCGCTCCCGCGAAACCTCGCGCACCGAACTCAAGCAACGCTGCGTGCCGAATCCGTGCACGTGCGCTCAGGTCTGCCGAGGTGAACCCGCCCGACAATATCTCCATATTGGTGACAATACATGACTATTGTTCTGATGGCCTGCGGAACGAACTGCTGACGCGTTCTATGACGACACCGGCGCGGTGCGGCGCTGCTGTGAATGCCAGTGGTTGCCGGGGACGCCACTGCGGTGCGGCGACACGGTAACTGCCCGTGCTCCCAGCGAACGTTGTAGCCTCCGTGCCACGGGGCGGTCAGAGTGCATCTGTTTCAGCTAGCGCAAGGGAGGGCGCTATGACGGCTCCGATTTGGATGGCATTGCCACCTGAAGTGCATTCAGCGCTGATATCCAATGGCCCCGGTCCGGGGTCGATGTTGACCGCTGCGGGCGCGTGGCAATCGCTGAGTACCGAATATTCCTCTGCTGCAGCCGAACTCGCCACAGTGCTGGGTGAGGTACAAGCGGGATCTTGGGAAGGTCCGAGTGCCGATCGGTACGTGGCCGCACACGGACCGTATCTCGCCTGGCTGATCCAGGCCGGTGCCAACAGTGCGGCTGCGGCCGTCGAGCACCAGACTGCGGCGGCAGCGTTTACGGAAGCGTTAGCAATGATGCCGACGTTGCCCGAGTTGGCCCTCAACCACACGCTGCACGGCGTGCTCCTGGCGACGAACTTCTTCGGCGTCAATACCATTCCGATCGCGCTCAACGAAGCAGACTACGTACGGATGTGGATCCAGGCCGCCACCGCCATGAGCACCTATCAGGCAGTGTCCGGTGCGGCCGTGGGAGCGATCCCGACCACCACGCCGGCACCATTGCTGCTCAAACCGGGTGTTGGAGAATCGGGCGAGGCCTCCGCCGCGTCGCAGCAGGTTGCGGCCCAAGCCCAGGCCGCCGATGTCGGATCTGCTCTGGAGAACTCCAACAGCATCACCGATCTCCTCACGTGGTACACCGACGCCGTCAACGAGATCTACGAGCCGATCATCAACTTCCTGACCGACCCCCTGGGCAACGCCGAGCAATTGATCACCGACTTCATGACCGACCCGGCGGCAGCCCTGGTGACGTGGGGCCCGTTCCTGTTTGCCGTTGCCTACCAGGCGTTCTCATGGGCAGGGGCGTTGACGACATATCCTCAGCTACTGATTCAGCCGCTGCTCTGGATCGTGATCGGCAGCGTCTACTACTACGGCGAGTCGCTGGCCGCCCAGGACGCGGTTCCTCCCGGTCAGGACACCGCTGTTGCCTCCCCTGCCCCGCAACAAACCACGAACGTGCGTCCCGAGCAGTCCAACCCGTTCGCGCTGGCGGGGCTACCCGGCGGTGGCGTGAGTGCTGTCGGTGCCGGTGCGGCCCCGGGAGCCGGTGCGCCTACCACGGCTCCCAGCCCACCCGCGGCACCAACTGCGTTGTTGGCACCGTATGCAATTGCCGGAGGCCATCCGGGTGAGGGCTTCACGCCGACGGTCCGCGACAAATCGAGCGCCTCGGCGCCGGCCGTAGGGATACCAGCCGCAGCCTCGGGGGTCGCCGCGTCGCTGGCCGATCGGCGCAGACGTCGGCGCAAGCGCGATGCGAAGCTGGAACAACATGCTTATGCCGATGCCTTCATGGACTACGACGATCCGGCTCCGGATCCACATCCCGAGTCCGATCCGCGAGTCGTTGCCTCCGAATATGGCGCGGGCATCATGGGATTCACCGGTACCGCCGACGGACCCGACACAGCACCCGCGGGACTGACCAGCCTGGCCGACGACTTCGACTCGGGTCCAGCCGAACCGATGCTGCCGGGCACCTGGGAACCACCCAACGATCGTTAGAGTTGTACGTATATCTTGCGGTAGTGAACTGCTAGGTTGGCAGTCGGTGTGCCGGGAAGCCTGGTCGGCAGAGTTGTTGCCCCTGCGACCCCGGAGTACCTACATGAACCGCGACGCCACTCAGACAGCCATCGGTCCGATGGTCATCGTCGCCGCCGAGCAATACGAACCCGCACCACTGATTCGCGATCCATGGGCACGCTACCTGCTCCCGGCCGGCGCACGGTTGGCAGCGGCCGCGGCGCGATGGTCCGTTGCACGGCACTCGTTGATGGCCGCGACCGATAAGAAATTCCCGGGCGGCTGGGCCAGCTTCCTGTGCCGCAAACGCTATATCGACGACTGCCTCCATGAGGGGCTGCGCAGCGGAATCGAATCCGTGGTCATCCTCGGCGCCGGCTATGACACCCGTGCCTACCGGATCCCCGAGTTGACCGAGATGGCGGTGTGTGAGGTCGATCTGCCGGCCAACATCGCCGCCAAGACCGCGGCGGTGCGCCGCACTTTCGGCGATGTACCGCCGCACGTGACCCTGTTGCCGATGGATTTCGAGGCCGACGAATTGTCGACACGGTTGTCGGACGCGGGTTTTGACCAGTCGCGACCGGTCTTCTACATCTGGGAAGCCGTCACTCAGTATCTGACCGAAGCCGCGGTGCGCACGACGATGGACTATCTGTCGGGAGCCGCCTCCGGCAGTGCTCTGGCGTTCACCTATGTTCGCAAAGACTTCCTCGACGGACGCGAAACCTACGGCGCACCAAACGCATACCGTGAATTCGTGACCAAAGACCTCTGGAAGTTCGGGTGGGCGCCCCAGGAGGTGGCGCCGTTTCTGGCCGAGTACGGCTGGACTGAACGCGACCACGTGGGTGAAGTCGAGTACCGCCAGCGATATCTTGTCCCTGCCGGACGCACCCTGGCCGCCTCCCCTATAGAACGCGCCGTCCACGCGCGTCGTTGATCGCGTCCACATGGATGTGCGGTGGTGATCAGGTCAGGCTCACCAGACGATCGCTGTCGTTGACCCGGCCGGTGACCAAAATGGTGTCGTCGTAGGCCAATTCGGTTCGTCAGAGGCATACGTGACCCACTATCACCGATTTTCAGCCGCCGCCGCCGGCGTTGTCCGCGGCATCCTCCAATCGTTCGAGAACGCCGCGCAGATCCTCGATGATGGCCTCGATGTCGTCTGCGTTCGTCGCCGGCGGCGGGCCGGGCGCCGGTGCCATGTCGGGGGCAGCCTTGGGCGGGCTGGCAGTCGGTGGCGGCGGGGTCGCGGCGTCGCCACCGGGGCTGGTGGCCAACGTCCCGGTGCCAGGTCCGAAGACCTGATCGAGCGCTTCAGCCAGGGTGGGCGCATAGCCCACCCGCACGCCGCCATCGATGCGGGGTTCACGCAAGCTAACCAGGACTCGCGACAGTTGCGGGAAGGTCGAACTGTTGGAGGTGGTTGGGATGCGTTCGGTGTAGAGGGGTTCGACGTAGAGAATGCCGCCATCGGCGATTGGCAACGCCAGCAGGTTGCCGTACTGGATGCGGTTGGATCGCTCGAGCAACGTGCGTTCAGAGGCCACCCGGGTATCGGAGATCATCGAGTTTTGAATCTGTTGGGGCCCTTGGGTCAAGGTGTCGGTCGGTAACTGCAGCACTGTGATCGTGCCGTAGTTGCTCGGGTCGGAGTCCACTGAAATGTGGGCCGCCAGAAATTCGCGGTTGTAGCCCACCATTGCACTGGCCAACCGGAAGGACGGCTGGGAAGTGTTGGGGTCACCGAGGAGGACATAGAACGGTGGCTGGGCCGGGTTGGCGTCGTTGGTCGGGTCGGACGGTACCGACCAAAAAGCGTTGGTGGTGAAGAATTCTCGGGGATCATCGACATGGTATTTGGCCAGCATTTCGCGCTGGAGCTCGAACAGGTCCTCGGGGTAGCGGAAGTGGCTGCGCAACTCGTCGGAGACCTGATCTTCGGCGGTGACCACCCCGGGGAACACCCGCATCCACGCCGCCAGAACCGGATCATCGGCATCGACCTGATACAGCGTCACGGTGCCGTCATAGGCATCGACGGTGGCCTTCACCGAGTTGCGGGCATAGGCCACCGTGTCGGCCCGCCGCGGTCGGCCCAGCTGATCGAGCTCGGGAGCTGACAAGGCTCCCCGCTGGGCGTAGGGATAGCTGTCGAGGGTGGTGTAGGCATCGACGATCCACACGATGCGTCCGGCGACCACTGCCGGATAAGGGTTGGAGTCGACGGTCAGCCAGGGCGCCACGCGCTGCACCCGTAATTTGGGGTCGCGGTGAAAGATGGCTTTGGATTCGGGGCCGATCGCGCGGGAGAACAGGATCCGATGCTGGGCGAAGTGTGCCGCAAAAGCGGCCCGGTGAAACCAGTTCCCGATCGGTACCCCACCGACGCCCGTGTAGGTGTAGCGAGAGGCGTCGGTGTCGTACTCGCGCGGCGGATCGTCGGTGTGACCACCCACGATGGCGTAGTCGGGTTCAGCTTGGGCGATGACCTCGCCGAAGTAAACGCGTGGCTGTTCGACGGGGATGAGCTGGCGGCCGGTCGCTTGTGAGGCGATGTCGCTGATGGCATAGAGCGGATAACCGCTGTTGCTGTCGGTGGTATTGGCGGCTTCCCGCACCGCGGCGTTGACGCGGTTCGCCGGTGCGGCGACGAACCCGTTGCCATGGGTATAGACGGTGTGGCGGTTGATCCAATCTTGTTGGTTGCCTGTCAGGCTCTGCGGTGACAGCTCCCGCAGGCCGACCACGTAGTCACGTAGTTTCCCGTCGATGCGATAGCGGTCGAGGTCCAGCTGGTCTGGAAAGCTGTAGAAATTTTTGAGTTGTTGCTGCTGGGTGAAGGTGCGCGAAAGCACGCTGGGATCGAGCAGGCGCACGTTGGCGATCGTGGTTGCATCGGCGGCGACCTCACGCGGATGTCTGGTGCCGATGCCCGGATAGTCCTGGTACTGCACCCAATCGCCGTCAAGACGATACGCGTGGCGCGTGGCGGCGATATTGCGTTCAATGTAGGGCGCTTCCACTTCGGCAGCGTTGGGCCGCACCGAGAATTGCTCCATCAGCATCGGCCACGCCCCGCCCACCAATACCGACGACAGCACCAACAAGGCGGCCGCCATCGCCGGGATGCGCCGATCGCGCAGTACTACGACGGCGAAAAATGCTGCTGCACATAGTATTGCGATGGCCATCAAGACGAGTTTGGCCGGCATGGCGGCATGGATGTCGGTGTAGCCGGCGCCGGTGAACGTCGGCTCCTTGCGGCTGCCCGAGAGCAGCCAGTACCGATCCAACCAGTACGCGAGGGCCTTGAGCACGATGAACACCCCGACGATCGCGGCCAGCTGAACGGTCGCCGGCCGGGTGATCACGAGCCGGGTGGATCGCACCTGGATTCCGCCGAAGATCGCGTGTGTTGCCGCGTTGGCGATCAGCGCGAAGAACGTCACTGTGAACAGCCAGCTCAGCACCCACCGGTAAAACGGGAGGTCGAAAACGAAAAAGCCGATGTCGTGACCGAACTCGGGATCAGTGAGCCCAAAGGTGCCTCCGTGCAGGAACAGCTGCAGGGTTCGCCAGTTCGACTCGGCGACCATCCCGCACAACAGTCCGATCGCAACCGCGATGCCCCAGCCGAACAGGCGCGGCCGGCGACCGATCTGGATGCGCACCGGGGTAAGCGGATCGTCGGCAGCAGATCCAGGGATCAATTGCGGTCGCGCCGCAAAGGCCAGCCGTATCGCCGCCCCGATGCCTCCGGCCACCAATACCGCCACCGCCACGAACAGTGCAAGCCGGGTGGCCAACACGGTCACCCATACCCCGCGAAAACCCAACTCGCCGAACCACAGCCATTCGACATAGGCATCGAGCAACGGTCCGGCCACCAACAGCGCCACCACCAGGCCTGATGCGGCGATGATCGCAATGCGGGCCCGACGCGAGAATATGGGCCGGTGGTCCTGAGCGGGTTTGGACATCATGTGCTCCGACGATCACCGCGGGTGACGGTCAAGCACCGTGAACGATCAGCGGTGGTCCCGCCTCATGATCGATGGTTCGAAGTTTACTGCCTCAACCGTCGCTGTGAGGCCGAATCAGCCACCATGAGGCCATGGGGCCGTAGCGAACCCCGGTTACCCTACCGGGAGGACTGGGCGAGCACACCAGGTCACATCGCGCCGCTGTCAGAAGGCGTCGATGTACTGGTGTGCTCGGCGCATACCGCGCGTTCAATCTCCGATACCGGCTGCAACCGGCCCGCCGGGGCCAGATCACGCTCGCGATATTCATCGGGTCCCACGTGTTCTGTCTGCTGCCAGCCGTATTCACCGAGTAGGCCGGCGACATCAGCAGGATCGATGCCGTAGACCCATAACCCCTTCTTGGTGACGAACCGTTGATAGGCGGCCTGCGCGCCATACATGGCCTGCCCGTCGACAAAGTCGCGGAGGAAGTAGGTGAACACCAGTCGACTTTCGGTGGCGCACCGGGCAAGGGATTGCAAGGTTTTGCGCACCGCCGGTTCGGCCAGATACATCGTCACCGACTCCCAGATGAAAAACGTCCGCATGGTCGGATCGAAGCCGCTGTTGGCCAATTGCTCCGGCAGATCATCGGCAGCCAGATCCATCGGCACCAACGTGACGTTTGCCGGGATGTGGCCGAAACAGCGGTGCAGGGCCCGAGTTTTGGCTGCGATGTTGGCCGGCAGGTCGATCTCCCACACCGGCACCCCGGCCAGCTCGGCCACTCGGTAGGCGCGGGTATCCAATCCTGCCCCCACGATCACGATGGCGTCCAGACCGTGTTGGGCCGCCCGTCGCACGGCATCATCGATGTAGCGCTTGCGACACAGCAGACTGATCCACGCGCCGGGGCCAGACCGGTCACTGGCCGCGACCAACGCCCATCGCACAGCGCTGAACCGGCACAGCCACAACGGAATCCGCCACGCAAGTGGCAGCATCCGGCCGGCGTAAGGATCGTGCACCAACGGCACCGAACTGTACTGATCGATCGCCACGAGCATCGTCGGGCCAAGTGCGGTCGCCTCGACATCCATCCCCACGTGTGCACCTCGCCGTCGCAGAATCATCATCTCTGCCGACCAGGCTTCCCGGCACACCGCCTGTGACGTTAGCAGGGCCCACACCGCCACACCACCCCGCCGCGTACCCGGGCCAGAGTAAACGCCCGAGCTCGTAATACGCGGTGCGCAACTGCCGCCTCTGCTCCTAGTCGAACGGATCAAGTTGCAGGACAAGGTATGTGACTGCGGTGCCTTTCCTGCATACGAGCGGCGGCTATGAATCTGGCACCGTCGGACAGTCCCGGTTCGTCGGCGGGACGATCAACTGCGCGGCTATCACGTACGCCTGATACACCGCGTGCGCATCGTCCCATTGCACCCCGTCCTCGCCGGACAACAGTGCTCTTATCCGGTACCGCAACGATGCTGCGGGGTCTTTACCGTCGTTGATGGCGACGGCCAGGGCCACCGCGACCATTCCCGCGTCGGACTGACTCAAGTGACTGAAAGCGCCGTGATTGTCCAGCGCGACAGCGAAATCCCGGACACGCGGTGTGTAGCGCTCGGTACCGGTCACGCGCAGCAGCGACTCGACCGCCGACAGTCGGTACGGACTGCCGCTGCCGTTGGCCGCCTTCACAGCGCCTGTCCCAGATCGACCCGGGCTACCGCGCATAAGCCGGTACGCCCAGGGATCCACCACACCGAACAGCGATTGAGTAGTTGCGGCGTCGGCGGCGCTATCGATACGCGTTGAACGGAAAGCCCCGGGCGCCGGGGCGAGGTAGGGGTTGTGGCCGCCCCTCGGTCCTGTTTGCGGTGTCGCACGCTGGGAACGGGCGTGCCGCAGTGGCTAGGGGGCTCGGCACACATTCGACAACCACGATGGCCTGGCATGTTCGTAACCTCACCTGCTCGACATAGCACCAAAGCACGTGCAGCCATTCGCTCCTCGTGCTGCCGACCAGACTTCCCGGCACACCGTGACCCGAATGCTAGCGCGACCGCGCGGGCCACGCGCCGTAATCAGCTATCGCACCGCAGTTAGCCGACCCCCGGCTCCGACCGCGGCCGCTGCACCCGAGCCGGGCCCAGCCCCGTCAGCTGGTTCCGAGCGACCTAGTCCAGCTGTTTTCCGTGTCGTTGCGCCCTTCGTTCCAGACGCTCTTGCTCTCGACGCAGAGTCCGGCTGACCTCTCGAAGATCGCGGATATGTTCCTCGATGCGCTGCCGCTTTTCTGCCAGCAACCGGGCACCGTCGAGGCAGTCGATATCGCTCGAGCGGAGTCCGTCGAGCACCTGCCGTATCTCGGTCAAGGAGAATCCAAGCGCCTGCATGCTCCTGAGCAACTTGACCTGTTTGACCAGGGATTCTGGATAATCCCGGTAATTGCCGCTGGTCCGTTGCACCTCACCGAGCAATCCCTGGCGCTCGTAGTAGCGCAGCGCGTGGCGGCCAACTCCGGTACTTGCCTCAAGTTCGCTTATCTTCATGCCAATTTCACTTGACTGTAGACCTAGGTCTACAGCTTAGCCTTCGGTCGTTTCGTTGATCAGGAGGATGCATGTATCTACTGGCCGAAGTGGCTGTCACTGTTGCGTGCTCACGTGCGAAAGCCTTTGACTATGCGGCCGATCTGGAGAACTTTCTCCATTGGTTCCCCGGCGTTTCGACGATCACCGCAAAGGACGAGCTGCCCGTGTCGACCCGTGGCAAGAAGTACACCGAAACAGTCTCGGTGCCCCTACGCGGAACGCGGTCGGTGACGATTCAGGTAATAGAAGCGACGGCGCCGAACCGGATCGTCACCCACGGCGACATGCGCCCGATCTTGCCGCGCATGGAGATGGAGTTTGTTCAAACCGGACAGAACGGCTGCGAAGTGCACTGGCGCATGATGAGCCGCAATGAGAACCGTCTTGCCGCCTGCACCGTGTTGCCTGTTGCCGCACGGGTGATGCGTCGACGTGCCCAGGCTGGGCTCCGAAATCTGAAGCGACAACTCGAATGCCCCAACCGTGACGTCACGGTGTCCCAACAGCCCGCGCCAGACTGACGAGCACATGTGTACTGACTCTGAGACCGGCAAGGACGACAACAGCCGTGGCAGCGCCGCGATGAGTCTCGCTGCGCGGCAGAGTCTTACTAAACATGACGATGACGACGAGAGTTTTGAGTGTGTCGGTTCCGGTGTCGGACCAGGACGCCGCGTTGAAGTTCTACACCGAGGTGCTGGGATGCGAACTCCGCACCGACGTGGAGGTCTGGCCGGGTGCGCGCATGATCGAGGTCGTGCCGCCGGGCTCGGATGTCTCCCTGGTGCTCCTGCCGCACGACAGCCAGATCCCGATCGCGATCCGGTTGGGCACCTCTGATGCGCAACAAGCCCACGATCGGGTCGGTGAGGCCGGTGTGACGCTGCACAACGACGAGCTGGTCCGGATGGAGGGAATACCAGCGATGTTTTCCTTCACCGACCCCGATGGCAACGGCTTGGTCTACCTCGAGGACTGATTCCCAACCCATTCCCTTTAACCGACCCAACGCTCCGCTGAACAGCACGGAGGACCACGATGGCGGACTCTCGATCCTTGGACATCACATTCACCGCTCGCCTGGGAAAGGCGCGCCCCGGAGACACCTGGACCTGCGTTCAGCTTCCTGGCTCAGCACAGATTTTCGGTACGAGGGGGTTGGTGAAGGTCGCCGGCACGGTTGACGGTCACCCGTTCATCGGAGCGTTCATGGCCCTGGGCGACGGAACCCACAAACTCCCCGTGGCCGCTGCCATCCGGACGGCCATCGGCAAGACGGACGGTGACGACGTCGAGGTCCACCTCACCGAGCGGCTGAACTGAACCCGATACGCGCAGACGTGCGGCGCTTCCGGACGCGGCAGCTCGCCTGGTGCTGCTCAGGGCGTCGCAGTCCTGCCGAACACCTGTTCGCGCTCGAGTTGCCGTGCTTTGTAGGCTTCGAACATGCCGTTCAATGCCGGTGACGTCTTTGCCGGGTACACCATTCAGCGGCTCCTCGGTGCCGGTGGCATGGGTGAGGTCTACCTGGCCCAGCATCCTCGCCTTCCCCGTCTGGATGCGCTCAAGATCCTTTCGGTGAGCACCACGCGCGATGACGAGTTCCGCGCCCGGTTCACCCGAGAGGCAGAGTTGGCCGCATCGCTGTGGCATCCGCACATCGTCGGGGTGCACGACCGTGGCGAGTCCGACGGCCGGCTGTGGATCTCGATGGACTATGTCGACGGCACCGACGCCAAGCACTTGATCGAGCAGCATCCGTCTGGCATGCCCTTGGCGGATGTGGTGGAGATTGTGACGGCAGTCGCCGAGGCCCTCGACGTCGCGCACGAACGGAACCTGCTGCACCGCGACGTCAAACCGGCGAACATCCTGGTCACCACCCCGTCGGGAAGTGCCCGGCGACGCATACTGCTCACCGATTTCGGGATCGCCCGGCAAGCCGACGACGCGAGTGGCCTCACGGAGACCGACGTGGCCATCGGCACCGTCGCGTATGTAGCGCCCGAGCAACTCGCCGGGAAGACACTCGATGGCCGGGCCGACCAGTACGCCCTCGCGGCAACGGCCTTCCATCTGTTGACCGGCGCGCCCCTCTTCGACGACGCCAATCGCATCATCGTGGCCGGCAACCATCTCTACACATCACCGCCCCGGCTGTCCGAGCGTCGTGGCGACCTCGCCCATCTCGACGCCGTGATGGCGAAGGCGCTGGCGAAGAAACCCGGTGAGCGCTATGCGCGGTGCCTGGACTTCGCGCGGGCGCTGGGCGGGAGCACGGATGTGTCCACCGCGCCACAACCGGTGCCGGTGCCGGATTCCGAGCCGACGCCCCCTGATATGGGAGGGCACACCGCCCCACTGGAGATCCCCGACGTCCGCGAGCGGAGCAGCTCACCGGAGACCATGCGGTTGGCCATGCTCACGATCCTGGGCACCGTCCGCGACGTGCAGAAGCGACCGTCCGGACTTGACGGCGAAGAGGAGGTTTGGACCTTTCGCGTGGAGCGATACGAGTCGACCGGTGAAGCACACACCGTCGTGCCGGTCGAGCTACGTGGCAACTCCATCACGGGCGAACTGTCCGACGGGGATGTCGTGGAGGTCAGCGGAGTCTGGGATGACCGAACGCTGTTCGCCGAGTCGGTGGTCAATCATTCGGCCGGGACCCGAGGACGTCGCCGGCGCAACTCGTTCGAAGTGAGGTCAGGTAAACGGCGGCGTGCTCTGACATCCCGCCCGGTGCGTATCGGCTTGCTTCTGGCCGCGATCGCGCTGATCGTTGCGATGTCGGTGATTCTCATCCGCGGTTTGAGCACGCCGGCGCAGCGCACCCCGGGGCCGATCGTGACCCCCGCGAGTGCGACGGTGTTCTCCCCCGGCGGCTCGCCAGACCATCCGGATCAGGCGGGTCTGGCCGTCGACGGCAGCCCGGACACGTCGTGGCCCACCGACATCTACCAGGATGCCGCGCCGTTCCCGGCCTTCAAAGAAGGGGTCGGCCTGATACTTCACCTGTCCTCGCCGACCGCTTTGAGCGAGGTGACGATCGACGTGCCCAGCACCGGAACAGAAGTCCAGGTTCGTGCGGCCGACAGTGCCCACCCGAGCAGCCTGTCAGACACCACCGAGCTGACGCCGAACGTGGCGCTACAGCCGGGAGAAAACACCATCACCGTCGACAATCAGACGGAAACATCCAATGTGTTGGTGTGGATTTCGAAGCTGGGCACCCTCGATGGGCAGAGCCGCACGAACATCTCGGAGATCACCCTGCGGGCCGCGGGCGATTGATTCATCGGTTGCACATCAGATCGACGTACGCGGTTGTGTACCGCACGAGGTTGTTCACTCTGCCCGTCGGGCCGCGCTGTACCCAGGAATGTTTGACATCAGTGCCCTGACGCACGGCAGTCACTGTGCATTGATCCATGGGCGCGTTCCCGACTTTGTTGAGGATCACCCGGAAACCCTGGGCCTCGAGGTCGCTGATCGTCGCTTGCGCTGAAGTCTGGCCGGTCGGTGCTGCCGTGGCCGGCGCAGATGAGCACAGTCCCAATACGGTCGCAGCCGCGGCCGCGACGATGCTTCCTACGATCCTGCCGCTCGACAATGTGCGCCCCTTTCCCACTTTCAGTTGATGATCCCCGATTTCTGCGCATGGGATTTGTATCGAGTTTAGTTGTGGTTCAATAAAAGACGAGGAACTCATACGCGACGCATATTTGGTCCCCATAGAGAATGCATAGCCAATTCAGATCGATTTCAGGCGCAATCGCCAAAGGGTGTTCCCGTGCGGGCGCGGGCATATGCAGATGCATGGCGCCCGAAAGTGCCAGGCGCAGTCCGGCGGGCTCGTCCACCCGTCGAGCAGGATAAAAGTAACGCAAGGCAATTCGACGTGCACAGAATTGCCTTGCGTTACAACGGGATTAGGGATCAGTCGCGGGTGCTCACCCCACGCTGAGTGATTGGCGCGCCGGTTCGCTGCGGTAGCGCGACGCCCGCCCGTCGATGCGCAGAATCCGCCACAGAATTCTGGCGATCGGGTTCATCAGCCCGGAGTCCGCGGCGAGCATCCGCACGTCGCCGTAGATCTCACTGAGCATCGCTCTGGATGCGGGTGCCCGCCAGTAGATCTCCTTCTTCACTGATCGCGGGATCTCGAATTCGCGCCAGAACGAGCGCGGAGGCTTGGCGATGAGAGAAGCTGCCAGCCGGAAACTCAGTGGGTAGATGATCGACAGACCGAATCGATTGAGCCGCTTCATCTCCGGGATCCGCCGACGCAGGAACTCATGCGCGAACGAGATGTGTCGGGCTTCCTCGGCGACGTGGATCGCCATCACGCGTTCCATCACGGGGTGGATCGGTTTGCCCTCGCGCAGAATGGATTTCTGCATATGGTCGATCGGCTCCTCGCCGCACAGCACCATCATGAAGAAGAACACAGGCATCGGGCTGGCGCACAGCGGCGGCAACCAGTGCATCCATCGAAGCCACCGCACGAGTCCCGGGACATCCACGCCCGCGTGATTCACCAGCTCCTGGAACATGAGGGTGTGGTTGCACTCTTCCACTGCCTCGTGCATGCAGTATCGGTATTCCGGGCTCCCGTTGGGCACCCAGAATGTGTAGTTCAGGATTCCTCGGATCAGCATGTTCTCGAATTGCAGGCCGGCCTTGGCGACATTCGCCTGACGCCACATGCCAATCGCGATCTGCTTCTCCAGCGGCTGGGCCTGATACCACGGGCTCATCCCAATGGGGTCACTGTCCGCCGCCAGCACCCAGCGCGGGTCGTTCTCGGTCACCTTGAATTCTGGCGAGTCCCACGGGATGTCCAGGTACGGACTGAAGTTGCGGCGCACTGAGCCCTCGGAGAGGGTTTGCAGCCTCGTGCAGTAGTCCGCGTCGCCGCTGACCTGCATTCCATCCCGCCACCGACGGACCGTCCTCGTTGATGCCATGACGTCGCTTCTCCTCGACAGTTGAGCGCCGGCTCCATTTATCGGGACCGAGAGTCCCATTTAATAATGGTATGAGACGCTCTGTCCCATATGCCTGTCAAGGGTTGGGGCCGGACACGTTGTCTACCAGTTCGGCAACCGTGTGGTCGCGATCAAAACGTCGTGAAGCACGTCCCCGCCGAGTGAGCTCCGGGCGAGATCAGACCGGCTGCGCACCCGGCTCGAGCAACCTCTTCGGGTGCATGCCGTCAACCTGACCGATGAACGGCGGATGAATGCTGTAGCCCAGCATGCGCCGAATGTCCTCCGACACCACCCGGACCGTGTCGCGGGTCATCGACAAGGTGAATGCCTCCTGCGGGCGCAACCACGGTTCGCAGTACTGCGCGGTGAGGGCCAGACGTGAGTTCGCAGATCGGTTGGCGCCGCCGCCATGCCACAGCGTCCCGAGAAAGAAGACGCACGAGCCGGCGCTCATGATCACTGGTTCGCGCTCAGTGGGCTCGGGCTGTCGATCGCCCCACGCGTGACTGCCCGCGACGATGTCGGTGGCACCGTTGTCGGCGGTGAAATCGTCGATCGCCCAGATCGTGGCCGCACCCAGCGCTTTTCGCGGTCTGGGTAGCGGATAGAAGCTGTCGTCTGTGTGCAGCATCTGCGCCTGCTCCCCCGGCAGAATCTTGATCACCTGCAACATCGACAACAGATAATTCGGCATGAACAGCCGATCCAACAGAGCCAGCACGCGAGGATGATCGGCGATGCGATCACAGCTGCGGGTCTTGTTCAGCACGCTGTACACCCGCTGGGTGGCATGGCCCTCGAACCCATTGCGGCCCAGGCGGTCCAACAGCGGCTCGACAGAGTCCCGGATCGCGTCGAGTTCGGCCGCGGTCAGCAGATCAGGCAGGATCACGTACCCGTCGCGCAGCACCGCCGCCAGGTCCGCCTCGGCCACCGCGGGATCAACCCCTTCCCCACTGCTGGGGGTCCGCCGATAGGTGCCGGCCAGGTCACCCGTGAGCTCCGTCAACGACGTCACTTCAGTGCTCATGATCGCCTCATCGAAACATAACTGACTTCTGTTATGGTTCGGACTATGGCACGCGCCCCGGTTGGACGTCAACAGCTGATCGATGCCGCGCGCGCCGAGCTCGTCAGCGGAAACGGCGCCTTCGAGCTCAGCGGGCTGACTCGTCGCACCGGCCTCAGCACCGGGGCCTTGTACCACCACTTCGGATCGAAAAGTGGTCTGCTGGCGGCGATCTACGACGGCTTCTACGACGGCCTGCGCCACGCGATTGCCGATGGTCACCTGCCCCAGGGCGACTGGGCCGCTCGCGAACGCGACCGTACCCACCGCTTCGTCGCCTACCACCTCGCTGATCCGCTGGCGCCGATCCTGCTCAACCGCACCGCCAGCGACCCGCAACTGACCGAACTCGAGGCCGCCTACGTCAACAACCTCATCGACAACGCCGCCACCAACATCCGCGATGGGCAGCAGATGGGTGAACTTCCCGCCGATCTGGATCCCGATAGCGCGGGCGCCTACGTCATCGGCGGCTTGCGACACGGTATTGCACAACAGCTCCGGGTCACCCCGACACCGAGTTCCGACCAAGCCACCCAGACACTGTGGCGCTTCACCGCTGCCGCCCTCGGCATCACATAGGCCGCCTGGGCCGGGTGAGGGGCGATCGCCCGCCGCGTCGGATAGTCGAGTGCGCGTTCAGCAAGGGGGACCCTCCTACCAGGCGGGACATTCTCGATGCGGGGGTTGACGCTCATCGTGGGGGTTCTGAGAATCAACGTGAAACTTGAGATGACCACGGGAGAAATGACTTGACTGACGCCGCGCCTCGCCAGAACCGCCAGATCCTCTTGCGCCGTCGACCCGATGGGCTGCTCTCCCCCGACGACACCGAGATGGTGACCACGCCGGCGCCGCTACCGGCCAAAGGCGAGGCGCTGCTGCGCACCACTTACGTCGGCATCGACGCTGCCGCTCGCACGTGGCTGGACGGCGAGCCAGGCTATCTGCCGGCCCTTGAGCTGGGCGAGGTGGTACGAGTTGCAGGTATCGGCGAGGTCATCGAATCACGTTGTGATGCTTACAACGTCGGCGATCTGGTAACCACCCTGACCGGGCTGCAGGACTACGCGATCATCCGCGACGACCTGTTCAGTACACCGGTGGTCGGATACACAGATCCACTGGCCGTGATGTCGATCTACGGACCGACCGGCGCGACGGCGTACTTCGGAATGAAGGGGGTCGGAAATCCGCAACCCGGCGACACTGTCGTGGTGTCGGCGGCCGCGGGCGCTACCGGGTCCGTGGCCGGCCAGATCGCCAAGATCGCGGGTGCCCGGGTGGTCGGCATTGCAGGCGGCGCCGAAAAATGCCGTGTCGTGGTCGAGGATTTCGGCTTTGATGCCTGCGTCGACTACAAGGCCGGCAATCTGACTGCCGCCCTGAAGCAAGCGTGCCCGAGTGGCATCAACGTCTATTTCGACAACGTCGGCGGGGACATTCTCAATGCCGTGTTGGCCAACTTGGCCCACAAGGCGCGCGTGGTGCTGTGCGGCATCATCTCGAGCTACCTGAACGGCGATCACCCCGGGCTGTCCAATTATGTGAACCTGCTCGCCACTTCCTCGACGATGCAGGGATTCATCGCACTCGAAGAGTGGGCACGGTTCGACGAGGCGTTCGCCGCGCTACAAGGTTGGGAGAAGGAGGGATTGCTGGTGCACCGCGAAACCGTGTACGAGGGGCTGGAATCCAGCATCGACGCCCTCAACGGACTGTTCACCGGAGCCAACATCGGCAAGATGCTGGTGAAGATCAACCAGCCGGGCGGCGCAGCCTGAGGCCCGCTATACGCAAGGAATTGCAGCGGTGAAATCTGCGACTAGTGGGACTCACGTGACTTCTGTGATGTAGAGTATGTACGTACGTAGTTAGTACGTAGTTAGTACGTAAAACCGTCGGCTACGGTGCCTGGCCGGTGATGACGGGCGTAGGGCGGGAAGGAACATGTGAGATGTCATCCATTCCGCACCGTGTCCAGATCGGCTGCGACCGTCGAAATCTCTTGCGCACAGGCATTTTGGCGGCGGCAGCGCTCGTTGCGCTCGGCGCACCGGTCGCGCACGCCGAGCCCAGCGCCGGCCAGTGGGATCCCACCCTGCCCAATCTGCTCAGCGCAGGTGCACCCGGCGATCCAGTCGCCCTCGCCAACGCATCGTTGCAGGCAAGCGCGTTTGCCGCACAAACCACCTTCGACTTGGGGCGAAAGTTCCTCGGCAGCCTGGGGCTTGCACCAGCTGCCAGTGGTGCGGCAGCGCCCATACTTCGCGGCAACCGCGTTTATGGCAGACAGGCGGTGGAATACGTGATCCGGCGGGCCGGCACCCAGATCGGAGTTCCCTACTCCTGGGGAGGCGGAAGCCTGACCGGGCCCAGCCGCGGCGTGGATTCAGGTGCCGGCACCGTCGGCTTCGATTGTTCCGGCCTGACTCGTTACGCATTCGCCGGCGTAGGCGTGCTGCTCCCCCGCTATTCGGGAGACCAGTACACCGCGGGACGCCGGCTGCCGCCGTCGCGAGCCAAGCGCGGCGACCTCCTGTTCTGGGGACCCGGAGGTGGACAGCACGAGGCGCTCTACCTTGGTAACGGTCAAATGATCGAGGCCCAGCAGACGGGTGTTCCGGTCAAGATTTCGCCGGTCCGCAAATCAGGGATGACGCCCTACGTCACCCGCATCATCGAGTACTGATGCGGTGTGTTCGAGCGGGAGCGTGGCGTCAAGGGCACAGCAGGCCCGATGCCCCTGACGCCAACAGTGCGATCGGGGCGAGGGCGATCGCGGACATGGACCCGAAAAGGCTTGCACGCGCACCGAACCGGGTCCACGGTGCGGCTGGCGCGGCAAGACGTTCAGCACGGTTCAGCAACGCCACGTCGGCGGCGCCGAGTGCCTGCGCAGGCGTGGCGCCGGCGAGAGCCATCAGTCCGGTCAGCAGCGTGTGCTCTCCGAATTGGCGCGCCGCCGTGTCGTCGGCGCACATCTCCAGCAGCCGCGCGACATCTGCCGCCCCGCGGGTCATGAGCTTGACCCGCGGGAACACCATGGCCAAGCCCCGCAAGACCGTAACGATTTTCGGATGATGCCCGTCCAGGTGCGCCCGCTCGTGGGCGAGGACCGCTTGCAGCTCGTGGTTGCCGAGTGCGGCGATGGCGCCGGTGGTCACTACGATCGCAGGCGGCGCTCCGGCCACACAGTATGCGGTGCGCTCATCGGAATCGACGATGAACACATCTTGCCGGCCGCCCGGACGCCCCACGAGCCGGACGGCCTGAGCGTGGCTATGGGCATGGGCGCGCATGCGTCGAACGGCTCGTAACGCCTTCAACCCGAGACCGACAGCCGCCGCGATCAACACGACCGCACCGATCACGACCGAAGCCTGCGCCGCGAAGCCGGCGCGCCCGGCCGCTATGTCGCAGAGCAACTCCACGCACGACGCGAACAGCGACCTGCGCTGACCAGAGTGGAACACCACGTCACCGATCGCCGACACCGGAATCACGATCCAGGTGGCCAAGACACTGATGATCGCGGTCAACCAAGCCGCCACGCCGAACCTCGGGGCCGAGCCCCCGCGGGTGAGCCTGTTGAGGAGCCGCGGCGCCACCACTAACATCACCACGCTGTAGATCAGCAGGCCCGCGGCGAGATTCACCGCTTCTTCGCCCTTGTCGAGCGTCGGGCCAAGGTGCGTAGCGCGGCACGCAACCGATCGGAATCCTCTGGATCGATCTGCTCGATGAAGTAGCTGAGCACCAGATCCGAACGACCGCCGCCGTCGAGTGCCTCGCGCATCAACTGCGCGGTGTGCTGCTCGCGGTTCAGCGTCGGCCAGTACCGATAGGCACGCCCGTCGCGGTCGCGTTGCAGCCAGCCCTTGGTGTGCAAGTTGTCCATCGTCGACATGACTGTGGTGTAGGCGATCCGGCGCTCCTCGGCGAGCTCGTCGAACACGTCGCGCACGGTGACCGCTGCATCGCCACGGTTCCAGATGCGATCCATGATCTCAGCTTCGAGTTCGCCGAATCCTCGTACGCGCACTACACCCCTCCACGATCGGTGAGGCGAGCGTACCTCTCGACCAAGCGCCTGGGGTGCCTCGACGCGGCATCGGTACCTACTACATAGTCCAGTACGTAGTACTCCCCCAATTCGGGAGCATGGTCAGCTGCTGTAGTCGAGTCTCGTCATCATTCCGCCCTCTTGGTGATAAGTGTTGTGGCAGTGCAGCATCCACATCCCCGGGTTGTCGGCGGTGAAGATCACGCGCTGTCGCTGCATCGGCAGCACGACAAGGGTGTCCTTGCGTGCGCCGGGGCGTCCGTGTTCACCGAGCACTTGAAACGTGTGACCGTGCAGATGCATGGGATGCCACATCATCGTCGAGTTCCGGAAAGTCATCGATACCTGTTGGCCTTCGCGCACGGTCAGGGGCCGCAACTTCTCGAATGGCCGGCCGTTGATCGTCCAGTCATACCTGGCCATCGAGCCACCCAGCTCGACCGGCAGTTCGACATCAGCGCGCGCAGCCTCAAAGGTCGCCTCGGGTGTGGCGGTGAAGGAACTCACCGTTCCCAACCGGCCGTGCAGCTGCGGCGGCGCGTAGTCAGGCGGCGGAGTCGAACCGATGGCTGTCACCAACAGCGCCCGCGTCGACGCATTCTTCCCCTCAGCAGCCGCCACCAGCGGGAAGACCCCGTCCCCGGCGGTCACCGTCACGTCATATCGCTCGCCCATCCCGATCAGGAGCGCGTCCACCTCGCTGGGGACCACCGGGAACCCGTCGGTATGGGTGACGGTCAGACGGTGCCCGGCCAACGCGACCCGGAACGCGGTGTCGGAGCCGGCATTGATCAACCGGATCCGGACGCGCTGGCCAGGGCGGGCCCGGAAGCTGCTGGGATTCTCGGCATTACGCCCGTTGGCCACATACATCGGATAGTCGACATCACCGGCGTCACCGCCGAGGGGCGACCCACCTCGGGCACCCATACCCGGCATGTCGTGCCCATCTCCCGACGACATCCGCAGCCGGTCATAGATCTGCGCAGGGCTCGGGCCGACACCATCGGTCCAATCGTCGAGCATCACCATCCATTCGGCGTCGTATCGGCCCGGATCTCGGGGGTCGTCAACGATCAACGGGAAGTACAGACCGGTGTCCGCATCGAGCCCGGTGTGTGGATGAGCCCAATATGTGCCCGGATGGGGCACCGAGAATCGATAGGTGAAGTCCTTGCCGTCGGCGATGTCAGGGGTGGCCGGCGCGGCACCGTCCATGTCGTTGCGTAACGCCAACCCGTGCCAGTGCACCGAGGTCGAATGGCCGAGCCGGTTGCGGACCGTGACCTCGAGTTCATCGCCGACCGATGCCCGCAGCAGTGGTCCGGGCACGATGTCGTTATAGGCGATGGTGTCGGCAATCGTGCCGCCGAGGTCCACCCGCGTGCGCTGGGCGGTCAATGTGGTGGACACCGTGCGCCCGCTGTGCGGCCGACGGGCTTCGGCCATGGAGATCGCGTCTCGGGAATCGACGCGGGTCGATGTGGCGCCGGCGTCGCGCTGACACCCCACAACAGCTGTGGCACCCAGAGCGGCGGTTGCCGCGAGGAACCCCCGACGGTTGAGCTGAGGCAGATCGGCGATGTCTGGCATGTTCTCCACCCTCGTCACCCACATCGGTGGATCGGTATGGATTGTGTGAAGGTTCGTTGAAGATTTTCGGCCGTCGCCTACATGACGCGATACGACACTCATATCGAACTCACAACAACCTACGTACTGCCCACGTATTGGAGAACTACGTATTACCAGGTCCAGCAGCCGCCGCGACGACAGTTATGCGCAGACATTTACAGATTCTTCACAAATGCCATGGAAAACAAACGCTTTCACGCTGGCGACCGGGACCTCAGCAACGACCGGACTCACCACCGGTAACTACTATCCACGTACGTAGCTAGTAGAGTGGATCACGTCATTCATCCGCCCGGGCGGGCGTGGTCATCAACGACACCTCATCGATGGAGGCCCAGTGCAACACCGGACCAGACACCTGTGGATCGCCGCGATCGCGGCAACTGCCACGGTCACCGCGTCAGCGGTGACCGGAGCTTCGGCCCTGGCGGAGCCAGCTGGACCGGCGGGGCCGCCCGTCGAACCAGTTCCGCATTTCGGCCCGCCAGAGAACTCCTGGCTCGACCTGTCCGGCCAAGCGGCCAACGTCGGCGTCCCGGCCGGGCAGAATCCGTTGCCGTTCAGTGGTGAGCCGCCATTTCTGCCACCCGCGTTCAACCCCACCAACGGGTCGACGGTTGGCGTCGCGAAGCCGATCTACATCAACTTCCAACGGCCGATCGCCGACCGTCAGCTGGCCGAGGACGCGATTCACATCTCCTCCAACCCGCCGGTGCCCGGAAAGTTCTATTGGATGAGCGACACCCAGGTACGTTGGCGGCCAATCGATTTCTGGCCGTCCGGCACAGTGGTGAACATTGACGCCGCAGGCACGAAGTCCAGTTTTCGGGTTGGCGATGCGCTGGTGGCCACCATCGACGACGACACTCATCAAATGCAGATCCACCGTAATGGCGTGCTGGAAAAGACCTTTCCCGTGTCACTCGGGAAGCCAGGTTACGAAACCCCCAACGGCACCTACTACGTCCTGGAAAAGTTCGCCGACATCGTCATGGACTCGTCAACCTACGGTGTCCCGGTGAACTCGGCCGAAGGCTACAAGCTCAAGGTCAAAAATGCCGTCCGCCTCAGCAATACCGGCATTTTCGCGCACAGCGCCCCATGGTCCGTTTCTGATCAGGGCAAACGCAATGTGAGTCACGGCTGCCCCAACCTCAGCCCGGCGAACGCGCAATGGTTCTTCGACCACTTCGGCAGCGGTGATCCCGTCGTCGTGAAGAACTCCGTCGGCCTCTACAACCAGAACGACGGGGCGAACGACTGGCAGATCTGACCGGATCATGTTTTTCGTTGGCGTAATCGGGTTTACGGCTGCTACATGCTGGATAGCCAGAGGGTCCGGCGAAATTCATCGCATACAGATTGGAGGTCTACGACCATGAAGATCGCCAAGATCATTGCCGGCGCAGCGATTGCAGGTGGGATGGCGGCGGGTGCCGCCGGGATGAGCGCGGCCACCGCAGGCGCCGCCCCAGGATACGCACCGGCACCCCATCAGCCCATGATCGCAACGACCCTTCCCGGCGGACCCAATCCCGGCTCGCCACCCGCGTGGGCACCGCCGGCACCGGCCCAGCCGACGTGGGGCGCCGGCAACCCCCAAGTCTGGGATGAGGGCTGGCAGCACTGGGGCGTCTGGATGAACGGCGTGTTCGTACCGACGTTCTGACTCGGCCCGGCCCCGCTCCGCGAGCCCTTGCCGCGGGGCGGGACTGTCGACGGGCCGGTGAACGGACGCCCGTAGGTTGGTCGGCATGACCGAACTGGAACTGAGGGAAATAACGACGTCCGCAGGCGTCCTGCGGTACTACGACACCGGGGACGGCCCGGCGCTGCTGTTCCTGCACGGCTCAGGGCCCGGGGTCACCGGCTGGCGTAATTTCCGTGGGATCCTTCCCACGTTTGCCTCGCAATTCCGTTGCCTGATACTGGAATTCCCGGGATTCGGCGTCACAGACGACCTCGGTGGTCATCCGATGGTCACCGCTCAGGGTGTGGTGGCCCCATTCGTCGAGGCCCTGGGCCTCGACCGCGTGCACATCGTCGGCAACTCGATGGGTGGCGGTGTGGGCGTCAACTTCGCCATCCGGCAACCGGACCGCATCGGCAAACTCGTCACCATCGGTGGCATCGGGACCAACCTGTTCAGTCCGGGCCCCAGCGAGGGGATCCGCCTGCTGCAGGAATTCACCGAAGATCCGACCCGCCAGCGTCTGGTCGACTGGCTGAACTCGATGGTGTTCGACCCGGCACTCGTCACAGACGAACTCATAGAACAACGGTGGGAATTGGCCACCGACCCCACGGCACTGGCGGCCGCCAAGCGGATGTACGGCAAGGCGGCGTTCGCGTCGATGATGGGCGCCATGCGTGCGTCCGACGCGCCGATGCCTTGGGCGCAGATGCACAAGGTCACCGCCCCCACGCTGCTGACCTGGGGCCGAGATGACCGGGTCAGCCCGCTCGACATGGCGCTGATTCCGATGCGGACGATCCCCAACGCCGAGCTGCACGTGTTCCCCAACTGTGGGCATTGGGCGATGATCGAGGCCAGGGAAGCCTTCGAGCAGACCGTGCTCGGATTCCTCACCCGGGCCGAGGCTTGAAATTCATCATTGAATCTGTGATACAGCTCTGTATATTAGTGGTGTGCGCCACGCCACAGGCGCTGGCCGACCTCGTGTTACCACTCCTCGAATGAACAAGGATTGCAATGGATCTCGTGGACCGAATCGCCAAACACCGCCGCATGGCGGAGAGCTACCGGGACAAGTACGTACTGCGGAAAGTCCAGGAAGGCGAGTCGTACGACGAGTGGGAGTTCACTGACGACGCCGTGTACACCTCGCCCTACTTCGTGGCCGGGCAAGAACTCGTGCTCAAGGATGTCGCAACCTCGTTCGATGTGGCCGCCACCGTCGAGGCGAAGGCCTATTCAGTGGTCTTTCCTGATTGGAAACCCGTCGACCACAAGTTCTGGCCCGCCGAGAACGGTCTCGTAATGCGTTACCGCTGGGAGGGGACCACCGCCGAGGGTCAGACCATGGGCTTCTATTCGATCAGCTTCATCGACACCAACGACGACGGGCAGATCACCCACTGGTCGACCTACGTCAACGACGAGGAGTACGGCCCGTTCCTCGAAAAGGCCATCGGCGCCTGTGGGCCCTTCCATGGCGACGAATACATGGAGGCCCTGGCCCGCCACTTCGAAAAACACAACCTGACCTGGTGAGCGCAGACCGGTTGTCGATCCGTTGTCGATCGCACAGCCCATCCCCACAGCAGGCACAGGGCAAACCCATCCGGCTGAAATAGCTTTGCTTCCCGTGCGGCGCCGATCGCCGCACCATTCAGAAACGGAGCAAAGCAATGGGTTTCAAGAAATCCGTGGGCGTATCCGCGTTGGCGGCAGGAATCGGCACCGCCGGGTTGTTGGGTCTCGGCATCGGTACCGCCGGCGCCGATCCCGGCCCGGGCTGCGACCGGCCGGGTGCGCCGTGTGAGCACCGCGACGACCGCGGGCCTCAGCGCGATGACTGGCACGGCCGGGGTGTCGATCAGGGCCGGCGCGACCATCAGCCATTCGAATGGAATGGGCAGCGGGTGACCCCGATGCCTGCCGGAGATGGCCGCGGTTGGGGTTTCTGGTTCCTCGGCACCTGGATTCCGTTGTAACCGAACCGATTTCTGGTGGGGCACCATCCCCAAGTGCCCCACCAGATACCGGGATCCGATGCTCAACGGAAAGTCGGGCACACCGCTTTCACCGCGCCGTGCCCCGAACATCTTCTGGCCCAATCTCGGTCATCAAATGTTCATTCCCGCACACACCTGATGATTGGTACCGCACCCTGCGCGTGCGCTGCAACCGTGCAGGCGTCGATCGGCGCCACGTTGCCGTCACAAGTTGGGCACCGGAAGATCACGGCCGCCGACACCACTCGCCGCGCGGGATCGCCTGGCAAACAACCGCTCTCGCCAAGGAGGCTGTTCCCGGGACGGAAGTACTCCCCTGCCGCCGGCCCTGCCCGGCTTGGCATGATGCACGGTATGGATCAATACCGGCGCGGGGAGTTCGTTTTCGACGTCATCGATCATGGGCCGGCCGACGGACCGGTGGTCGTGCTGCTTCATGGCTTTCCGCAACAGAACACCAGCTGGGAGCCGATCATCTCCCTACTCACCGCACGGGGCTTCCGCTGCCTGGCGCCCAATCAGCGCGGATATTCGCCCGGCGCCCGGCCGCGTCGTCGGCGCGACTATCGCGGGACGGAGCTGGTGGAGGACGTCCTCGCGCTGATCGACGCCAGCGGCGCCGATCGGGTCCATCTGATGGGACACGACTGGGGTGCCGCCGTGGCGTGGAGCGTGGCCGGTGCGGCGCCCGAGAAGCTGGCTTCGTTGTCGGCGTTGTCGGTGCCCCACCCGATCGCGTTTCTGCGGTCGCTGCTCACCAGTCGGCAGGGCTTGGCGTCGTGGTACATGTACGTCAATCAATTGCCGTGGGTGTCCGAACGGCTCATGCTCGGGCGCGACGGCAAAGGCAAGGCCATCGCCAGATCCTTGATCTCCAGCGGGCTGCCATCCGAGGCGGCCGAACGTGACGCCCGGGCCATGGCCGAACCCGGGGCCCTGACCGCGGCGCTGAACTGGTATCGCGCCATGCCGTTGAGCCGGTCGGGCTTGGGCAAAGCGCAGAGCATCACGGTGCCGACCCTGTATGTCTGGAGTGACCGCGATATCGCCATCAAGGCCAAGCCCGCGCGCGACACCGCCAAGTACGTGAGCGGGCCCTACCGATTCGAAACCCTCGCCGGCGTCTCACACTGGCTGCCGGAAGAAAAACCCGCGGAGATTGCCGAAATGTTCCTGCAGTGGTCCACAGCGCATCCGGTTTGAGCGGAAGATGACGGTGTGTTGGCTCTAGGTGTGCTCCTCGGTGACGGCATCGGTCCCGAGATCGTGGATGCGTCGACCCGCGTCGCCGAAAAAGCCCTGGCCGGGGTGGCGGTCGAGGTGCGCTGGCGTGAGCTGCCCTTCGGCCTCGAGGCAATCGGCGACTTCGGATCCCCGCTGCCAGAACCGACTCTGTCCGAACTCGACGAGCTGCCCGGATGGATCCTGGGACCGCACGACAACGCCGGGTACCCCGAGCAGTTCCGCGGCACGCTGTCACCCGGTGGTGCAATCCGCAAGCGCTACAACTTGTTCGCCAACATCCGGCCCGCACGGACCTTGAGCGCATCGGTCCGGGCGCTGTGCCCGGACCTGGACGTGGTCATCGTCAGGGAGAACACCGAAGGGTTCTACGCTGACCGGAATATGTACGACGGCGCAGGCGAATTCATGCCCACGCCCGACGTCGCACTGGCCGTCGCGGTATTCACCCGCACGGCCTGCGAGCGGATCGCCCACCAGGCATTCCAGCTGGCTGCCGCGCGGCGCAAGTCCGTCACCATCGCACACAAGACGAATGTCCTGACCAAGACCACCGGCCTGTTCCTGGACGTATGTCTGACAGTCTCCGAGAGCTACCCCGATGTCGAAGTCCGTGGTGAGCACATCGACGCACTGGCGGCGCGGTTGGTGAGCCACCCGCGAGACTTCGATGTGATCGTGGCCGAGAACATGTTCGGCGACATGCTGTCCGATCTCGCCGGCCAGTTGAGCGGATCCCTCGGGATGGCACCGTCGATCAATGCCTCCCATACCCACGCCATGGCGCAGGCAGCCCACGGCTCCGCACCCGACATCGCCGGACGCGACATCGCCAACCCCGTCGCGATGATCCTGTCGACCGCGATGCTGCTGCGCTGGCTCGCGGGTCAAGACGGCGGCACACCGGCGCTCGGCGTCGCCGCGGATCACATCGAGGACGCTGTCCGGCGGGTCCTCGACGCCGGCGTTGGCACGGCCGACATCGGTGGCAGCGCGTCGACGTCAGCTTTCACCGAGCACGTGCTGGCGGCATTGGACTGACCCGACGAGCGCGTCTGTTCGACCGCGCACCCGGTGTGGGGGCGCATCCCGCAACAAGGCCATAATCGAGAAACACAAAGATTGGCTATGGATCGGAGCGGGTAGTGACCAGGACCGATTCTGAGCGGTCCGCCTCCCCTGCGGTTCCCGGAATGCCACGTCGCCCTGGCGTCTTGATCGCCGGGCTGAGCCTGGTGGCCCTGACCGTCGCCATCCTGCAGACCGCGGTGGTGCCGATCCTGGGCATCATCGCCCACCAGCTGAACACCTCGTCGGTGGCCGTCAGTTGGGCCGTCACCGCCAACCTGCTTGCCGCAGCCGCGTCAACCCCACTGATCGGCCGGCTGGCCGATCTCCATAGCAAAAAGCGTGTCCTGATGGGGGTGCTGCTGGTCGTGCTGGCCGGCTCGGTGCTGGCCGCGGTCACCGCGTCGGTACCGCTGTTGGTGGCAGCCCGCGTCCTGCAGGGCGCCTCTTACGCGCTCTATCCGATCAGCATCGCGATCCTGCGCGAAGAGCTCGCCGAAGAGCGCCTGGTGCGAGCGATGTCGGTGTTGTCCGGAACGCTGGGTTTCGGCGGTGGTGTCGGTCTCGTGGTCACCGGCCTGCTGATGTCCGGCGATGCGGGCTATCACCGCGTGTTCTGGCTGACCACCGCTTTCACCGCCGTCGTCATCGTGGTGGCGTTGGTCGTCGTGCCCAACCGCCGGCCGGACGCCGGCGGCGCGATTGACTGGCTGGGCGCAGCCGGTCTGGCGGTCGGTCTGTCGTCGGTCCTGCTGGCGATCACCCAAGGCAACGCCTGGGGCTGGCGTCATCCGGGCACGATCGGCTTTCTGGTGAGCGGTGTCGCGGCGCTGATCGGCTGGTGGTGGTGGGAGCGACGTGCCGCCGATCCCCTGGTCTCGACCGCGATGCTGGCCCGGCGGCCCATCCTGCTGACCAATCTGGCCACGATCCTCGTCGGGATGGGCCTGTACTTCGCCTTTCTCGGCCTCACCCAGTTCGTTCAGATGTCCCGTCAGGCCGCCGGCTATGGATTCGGCGCGAGCGTCTTGCAGGCCAGTGTCTACTTCCTGCTCCCCGGTGCGATCACCGGTTTTCTGGTGGCGCTCGTCAGTGGCCGCTACATCGACCGGTACGGCGCCCGCAGGGTGCTGGTGGTAGCCGCCGTCGCCGGAATCGCCGGATTCGTCATGCTTGCCGTCGCGCACGACCGTCCCTGGCAGGTGGTCCTGGCCGGTGTCCTGGCCAACGCCTATATCAGCCTGGGCTACGGCGCCTTGCCCGCGCTGGTCGTCAGTGAGGTGGGCACCAACGAGACGGGCATCGCCACGAGCATGAACGCGATCGCGCGAACGATCGGCAGCTCGCTGGCCGCGGCCGTCGTCGCCGTGCTGCTCGGCCATCAAGTGGTGCCGTCGGAAGGCAGCTTCGTGACGATCTTCGTCGCCGGCGCGGTAACCGCCGGCTTGGCGATGGCCCTCATCGCGGTCTCGCGCGCACCCGACCGTCACGGCGAGTCCGTGCACACCATGTCGGAGTCGCGCGCGATGAACCACGAGTGGGGCTGATCCCCAGATTCGCCTTCCTGCCGTCGTCGGTTTCCCGCCGAGACAGCGCGCTGAACTGCGAAACTTGAGCCGAGCCACTCACGCCCCGCACGACGTCGGCCTGCCCACGCGCGGCGTGGCCGAATGCCCGCCATGCTATGGAATCGCGCTACCAAGCCACTTCAAACGAAGGATTCCATTGAAAAATTGTTAATTCATTGCGGAAACGGTTGCGAAGGTCGGCGCAATCCGCGATGGTTTACCGACAGCTTCCAGGCTGCACCGGAGGAGGAGACCGCTGACCGGCCCAGATATCACCGCCGTCGACAAATCGACGGGACAGGACACACCCCGTAGCGGCTCGCCCGTCATCGAGATCGACCACGTCACCAAACGGTTCGGCGATTACCTCGCCGTGGCCGATGCGGACTTCTCGATCGCGCCGGGCGAGTTCTTTTCGATGCTCGGCCCTTCGGGATGCGGGAAAACCACCACGCTGCGCATGATCGCCGGGTTCGAAAATCCCACCGAAGGCGCCATCCGCCTCGAGGGGGTCGACGTCTCACGGGTGCCACCGCACAAGCGCAACGTCAACACCGTCTTCCAGCACTATGCGCTGTTTCCGCACATGACGGTGTGGGACAACGTCGCCTACGGACCGCGCAGTCAGAAGAAGGAGAAAGCCGAGATCAAACGCAGCGTCGACGAGCTGCTGGAAATCGTGCGGCTGACCGACTTCGCCAAGCGCAAACCCGGCCAGCTCTCCGGTGGGCAGCAACAGCGGGTGGCGCTGGCCCGGGCACTGGTCAACTACCCCAGCGCGCTCCTGCTCGATGAGCCGCTCGGCGCCCTCGACCTCAAACTGCGCCACGCGATGCAGTTCGAACTCAAACGCATCCAGCGCGAGGTCGGCATCACGTTCATCTATGTCACCCACGATCAGGAAGAGGCGCTCACCATGAGCGACCGGATCGCAGTGATGAACAACGGCAACGTCGAACAGATCGGCAGCCCCACCGAGATCTACGATCGCCCGGCGACGGTGTTCGTCGCGAGCTTCATCGGTCAGGCCAACCTGTGGCCAGGCCGGCAGACCGGCCGGACCAACCGCGACTTCGTCGAGGTCGAGGTGCTCGGTACCACGCTCAAGGCCAAGCCCGGCGATACCACGATCGAACCCGGCGGGCAGGCCACCCTGATGGTCCGGCCCGAGCGGGTCCGCGTCACGATCGACCCACCAGAAGGCGACGTCGCAACCGTGTCCGCCACGGTCAAAGATCTCACCTTCCAGGGCCCGGTCCTACGGCTTTCCGTTGCCGCACCGGATGATTCGACGATCATCGCCCACGTCGGGCCCGAGCAGGACCTGCCGCTGCTGCGTCCCGGTGACGCGGTGCACGTCAGTTGGTCACCAGAAGCGTCGCGGGTGCTGCCCGCCGCCGACATACCCACCGCCGAAGACCTCGAAGAGATGCTCGACGACACCTAGACATCTGCGCCCCGCCACCCTCATTTGCGTCAAGCGCCCGAATACCCCGAAAGGCCGCCCATGCCCGACAATCTCGATCCCCGATTGCTCGCCCGGCTCACCGCGAACCGGACCTCACGCCGCCGATTCCTCGGTGGCGGCGCCGCTGCCGCCGCCGCACTGGCGTTGGGGCCATCGGTCCTGGCCGCGTGCAGTTCAGGTGAGGAGTCCGGTGCGCCGAGCACCTCGGCTGCACCCGACGACGGGTCCCCGGCCACCGGCACCGTCCGCATTTCGAACTGGCCGCTTTACATGGCTGACGGATTCGTCGCAGGATTCCAGACTGCCACCGGCCTGACGGTGGATTACAAGGAAGACTTCAACGACAACGAACAGTGGTTCGCCAAGGCGAAAGAACCGCTGTCGCGCATGCAGGACATCGGCGCCGACCTCGTCGTGCCCACCGAGTTCATGGCAGTGCGGCTTGCCGGACTCAAGTGGCTCAACGAAATCCGCGATTCACGCGTGCCCAACATGAAGAACCTGCGCCAGGACCTGCTCAACTCCAAGGCCGATCCCGGACGCAAGTACACGGCTCCGTATATGACCGGCATGGTCGGTCTGGCATATAACAGCGCCGCCACCGGACGTGACATCACCAAGATCGACGATCTGTGGGATCCTGCGTTCAAGGGCCGGGTCAGCCTGTTGTCCGACGTCCAGGACGGGCTCGGGATGATCATGCAGTGGCAGGGTAATTCCGTGGAGGACCCGACCACCGAATCCATCACCAAGGCCGTCGATTTCATCCGCGACCAAAAGGACAAGGGCCAGATCCGCCGGTTCACGGGCAACGACTACGCTGATGACCTCGCAGCCGGCAATATCGCGGTGGCCCAGGCATATTCGGGTGACGTGGTGCAACTGCAGGCCGACAATCCGGACCTGAAGTTCATCATTCCCGAGTCCGGTGGCGATTGGTTCATCGACACCATGGTGATCCCCTACACCACACAGAACCAGAAGGCCGCCGAGGACTGGATCGACTACGTCTACGACCGGGCCAACTACGCCAAACTCATCGCGTTCACCCAGTTCGTGCCCGTGTTGTCCGACATGACCGACGAACTCGCCAAGATCGATCCCAAGATCGCGAGCAACCCCTTGATCAACCCGCCCGCCGACATGCAGGCGAAGCTGAAGTCGTGGCCGGCGCTGTCGGATGAGAAGACCCAGGAGTTCAACACCCTCTACGCCGCAGTGACCGGAGGCTGAGGCCGATGGCGGGTGTGGCCACCAGCAGCCGGCAGCGGAGCAGGATCGCGCCGTACCTGATGATCCTGCCGGCCCTGGTGTACCTCGGAATCTTCTTCGTGGTGCCGTTCTTCTCGTTGGCGCGCACGTCGTTGTCCACATCAGGTGGCTCGGTGTATCTGCCCACGCTGCAGTTCGATTGGAACTTCGGCAATTACGTCCACGCCTTCACCGTGTACCAAGATCAGATCCTTCGGTCTTTCGGCTACGCACTGGTGGCCACCGTGGTGTGTGCGATGCTGGCATTTCCGTTGGCCTACGTCATCGCGTTCAAAGCGGGCCGGTACAAGAACCTCATCCTCGGACTGGTCATCCTGCCGTTCTTCGTGACCTTCCTGATCCGCACCATCGCCTGGAAGACGATCCTGGCCGATGACGGCTTGGTGGTCAGCGCACTCGGCTCGATCGGCCTGCTGCCCAGCGAGGGACGGCTGCTGTCGACGAGTTGGGCGGTGATCGGTGGCCTGGTCTACAACTGGATCATCTTCATGATCCTGCCGCTCTATGTGAGCCTGGAGAAGATCGATCCGCGCCTGATCGAGGCCTCCAAGGACCTGTACTCGTCCAACCGGCGTAGTTTCACCAAAGTGATTCTGCCGCTGTCGATGCCGGGGGTGCTCGCCGGCAGCATGCTGGTGTTCATCCCGGCGGTCGGCGACTTCATCAACGCCGACTACCTCGGCAGCACCCAGACCACCATGATCGGCAATGTGATCCAGAAACAGTTCCTGGTGGTCAAAGACTATCCGGCCGCCGCCGCGCTGAGCATGGTGCTGATGGCCATCATCCTGGCCGGCGTGCTGCTCTACACCCGGGCACTGGGGACGGAGGATCTGGTGTGACCACTCAGGCCATGACCGAGCCGCTCGAGCAGCCCGTATCCAGGACCGTCAAGGGCTCCCCCAGGTGGGGTGACCTGGTGCTGCGGCTCGTCGCGGGCCTGGTGTTGCTGTACCTGTTTCTGCCGATTTTCGTGATCGTGCTGTTCTCGTTCAACGATCCGGCAGGCAAGTTCAACTACACCTGGCAGGGATTCACCCTCGACAACTGGGCGCACCCGTTCAAATACCCGGCACTCACCGACGCACTGAAGCTCAGTCTCAACGTCGCCGCGGTATCGACCGCTGTGGCCCTGGTGCTGGGCACGTTGGTGGCAATCGCACTGGTGCGTCAGCGATTCCGTGGCCAGAAAACGGTCGACACGTTTCTCGTGTTGCCGCTGACCGCGCCCGAGGTGGTGATGGGTGCCTCGCTCCTGACACTGTTCCTCGACCTGGGCTGGGCCACCGGCTACACGACGATCGTGCTGGCACATATCGCATTTCAGGTCAGCTTTGTCGCGATGACGGTCCGCGCCCGGGTACGCGGTTTCGACTGGACGCTCGAGGACGCCTCGATGGATCTGGGCGCCAGCCCTACCCGGACGTTCTTCAAAGTGACCCTGCCGCTGATCGTCCCTGGAATCGTCGCCGCCGCGATGCTGTCGTTTGCGTTGTCCCTCGACGACTTCATCATCACCTACTTCGTCAGCGGCTCCACGGTGACCTATCCCCTGTATGTCAACGCTGCGGTCAAAGCCGCTGTGCCACCGCAGATCAACGTGCTCGCCACCGCGATCTTGGTGGTCAGCCTGTTGTTGCTCGTGGCCGGGACGCTGTACCGGCGCAAGCGGATCGACGTCTGAACCTGAGGTTCCTCGTCAACCGATTTCGGCCGGGACCGGTGTGGCGCGCGCTCCCGTGCGCGCCGCACCGATCCCCGCTGCCACCACGAGACAGATTCCGATCACCGCGGACGGGGCCGGGATCTGGTGCAGCAGCACGAACCCGACCAGCATCGCGAAGGCCGGCTCCAGGGCCATCAGCGTTCCGAACGCCGCCGTGCTCAGATACCGCAACGCAGACATCTCCAGCGCGAACGGCACCACCGGTAGCAGGACAGCCAGGCCCACACCGATCAGCAGCAACTGCGGGGTCAATTGGGGAAATATCGACGGCCCGACGACGGCAGTGCTGACCAACCCGGCGACCGGCATCGACACCCCGAGTCCTTTGATGCCGGCTACCTCGTCGCCGACCCGTTGGGTCAGCAGGATGTAACACGCCCAGCACAGCGCGGCACTCAGCGCGAAGAGCACACCGACGAGATCGACGTCGCCGGTCCAGGGCTCGGTGAGCAGCACGACACCGGCCGCCGCCAGCCCGGGCCACAGGATGCGATTGCGACCCTGTCCGTGCGCGACAGCCACTCCCAGCGGGCCGAGAAACTCCAGCGCACTGGCCGTACCGAGCGGGATGCGGGACAGCGCGGCCATGAAGAGCATCGTCACCCCGGCAGTGACGACACCGAGGGAGACGCAGGTCCAGAATGCGGACTTGGTGAAGGCGGAGGGGCGAGGCCGCACGATCACGAGCATCAGGACACCGGCCCATGCCAGCCGCAGCCACGCGGCGCCCTCGGCACCGATCTGGTCGATCAAACCGACAGCCACCGCCAGGCCGATCTGCACGCAGAGCATGGAGGCCATCGCCATCAGCGCGCCGGTACGCGCCGGATGGTGGGTCTTGCTCACGAGTTGTTGCTTTTGGGGACAACGATATTGGCCAGCACCATGCGAAGGAAGGGCCGATAGACCGCCTGGTCGTCCAACAGGCTGTTGAGGGTGACGCCGTCGTTGGCGGCCAGAATGACACGAGCCAGGTCCAAGGCCGGGATACTCACGTGGCCTCCCAGTCGGGCTGCGCCTTTGGCGATGTAGTCGGCCAGCGCTCGGACCGTTTCCTCTCGTTGCGCGGCCACCCGCTCCCGCGCCTCGGGATTGCGAAGCAGGAACAGGGTGTACTCGGATCCGAGGACGGCGCGGTCGGGCCCCTCGACGGCGACCAGATCCCGCCAGCGATCACCGAGTTCGTCGGCGTCGAGATCCTCGAGCCGGTGAAACGTGGCGATCACGTCGGCGAAGCCGTCGAGGAATTGTTGACGCTGTCGTTCGATGACCGCCAGGAACAACTCGGCCTTGCTGCCGAAGTGCGAGTAGATCGCGCCGCGGGTGTATCCCCCGACCTCGGCGATGTCTTCGAGCGCGGCCCCGTCAAACCCTTTGCGTGCGAACACCTCCTCGGCGGCATCCAGCAAGACATTGCGGGTGTGCTCCAAGCGGCGTTGCTTGGTCCAGCGTTCGGCCATGGGCCCATCCTGTCAAAGGTCGGCGCAGTTGTGTTCACACGCTTCACAGCACAGATATTCATCCTTGTATTGCATATACGGCTATGTATAGTAGTGACTGCAGTCACAAATGACACCTCACCGCCCACATATCGATCGAGGAGGTCCGCCCGTGCAGACAGCACGTCCCGGAGATTGGGTCGAGAACGCCACCGGCCTCGGCGACATCGCCCCCGATGCGTATCGGATGGAAATTCCGACCAGTCGCTACATTGCTCCGGAATTCGTCGCCCAGGAGCGTGATTCGATATGGAACAAAGTCTGGCAGGTAGTCGGCCGGGTCGACGAGTTGACCAAGGCGGGCGACTGGAAGCAGTACCAGATCTTCGACCAGTCCTACCTCATCGTGCGCGGCAAGGACACGCGGCTTCGCGGGTTCGTCAATGCGTGCCGGCATCGAGGCAACGTGCTGTGCCGAGAATCGCGCGGAAATGCCAAGCGCGGCTTCCTGTGTCAGTACCACTTATGGTCCTATGACCTCGACGGGCGGCTCAAAGGCATGCTGCGCGAAGCGTTGGCCGGGCCGATCGACAAGGACACGCACGGGCTGATCGAGGTCGCGGTGGACACCTTCGCCGGTTTCATCTTCCTGAATCCGGATCCGGACGCGGCGCCACTGGCGGATTTCATCGGCGAAGAGGTCGCGACGATGCTCGCGCCCTACCACCTCGACCAGATGGTCACCGTGATGGACGTGACCGAAGCCATCGACTGCAACTGGAAGGTCGTGCTCGACGCCTTCCAGGAGGGCTACCACATCGACGGCATCCATCCCCAGTTGCTGCGGGTGATCAACATCGACCCCGCCACCAGCCGGTACCGATTCTTCGAGCAGCACAGCGTGTCGATGGCACCGTTCGACGTCGTCGGCGCCACCCCTGAACAGCAGGTCGACGGAATCATGGACCTACCCGAGACATTTCCGTCCACCGTCGCGGTCATCCCCCGATTCCAGGAGCTCGTCGCCGAGTACCGGGGCGCGGACGGAACACTCAACTTTCCCGACGGTGTCACCGCGCGCACCCTTATGCAGAGGGCGACGCGAGACACCTTGACCAACATGGGACTTGACGTCAGCGGGCTGACCGACGCCCAGATGAGCGACAATCACGGTTGGGTCTGGTTCCCGAACTTCTTCATGACGATCCGCGCCGGAGAAGCGCACATCATCATGTCGCTGCCGCACCCCGACGGAAACCCCAACCGCTGCATCTGGCACGTCGCCAGCTACATGTGGCTGCCCGACGAGGCCAAGGCCGCGTTCACCGCTGAACCGATCGTTGTCGATGAACCAGGCAGCTTCAAGTATTTCGAGGCGCTGCAACAGGATTACGAGCAGATGCCGCGCCAGCAGATCGGGTTGCGCAACACCGCACTGAAACACATGGCGTTGGTCAAAGAAGAAGTCGTCATCGCCCACTTCCATTCGGTCGTCGACAAGTACCTGGCGGCCGCCGCCGACTCCTGATCGAGCCCGCCTCGAAATCCACTACCGATAGGACTTTTCGTTGAAACACGTCAGTGAGGTCGTCGACTCGTACACCGGCCGCAGCCGCATGGCCGTGCAGTATGCGGTGACCACCAAGCAACTCGTGGACGCCGCCAAGCAACCCGGGTTCGGGGCCGAGGGCTGGGCGCCGCTAGCGGAGCTGATCGCGGTCGACGAGTTCGAACGGGTCGGGAACTTCAAAGAAACGATGACCTGGGATCAGTACACCGATTTCCTGACCAACTGGGCTACGGCATCGGAATGGGACGGCCTGTTCAAGCGCGTCAGCGAGGTGGACGGCGTGGTGTTTCTCGAGCTCGAGGAGCGCACGAAGATGGGCGATTTCGAATCGGTCGTCAACTCGATGTCCGTGTACGAGTTCACCGCCGACGACAAGATCCGTCACATCGACGTGTACCTGCAGATGGCGTTGCCCAACACTGAGATGCTGAGCAGCTATGAAGGTGTCGAGATCTCTGAGTGAGCCTGTTCACCATTCACGGTTGGTCTGGCGCTCAACTAGCTGCAACCTTCTGATGCCACGGTGTCCATGTGCGGAACAAACCGGACCGGTTGACCAAGGCCGAGCGGTTTCACCGACTATGTGTACGAATGGTACGCCGTCTGCCGGGACCACTGAATTCCGTTGTCGCGCCCACATTCCTGGGTTTCGTGCTGATCAACACCTTTACCTTCGGTGTCGATCTGGCGATCCTGACGGCCCTGCACGGTGCCTTCGGGGCCCCGCTTCCACTCGCGATCACCGTCGGATACGCGGCGGCCTTCGGGCTGGCCTACTACCTCAACCGCACACTGAACTTCCGCTCGCATGCAGCCGTCGGCCCCCAGCTCACGGTGTATGTGATCGTGGTCGTGATCAACTACCTGGCGTTCATCCTCGGGGTATCCAGCGTGTTGGCCGCGGTGGGCGTCGAGTACCACCTGGCCAGGATTGTCGCAGGGGGGTGCGAGGCGATCTTCATGTACAGCGCCATGCGGTGGGTGGTGTTTCGCCGGTAGCCGATCGAGCCGATCATATGCTCGCGACGAATTCCTCCAGGACGTCGGTGGTGTGCCCTGAGCCCAATGCCAAGACTCCGCACAAGGTTTCGTCATCACCCAGAATCGCGACGGGCCCCAAACCGAAACTCGCCGGATACATCGTGCCCAGCGGGGGCCGTGCAAACTTCGGAGGGCGCACGTGGTCACCGTGGTGCGGTGCGATCCGGAAACGGGTCGTCGGAGAAATCGATCTGAGCCTCGGGGTTGCTGATCGCTGTGACGAGGCCGGTACCGAAGGCACCCGCACTGTCGAACAACGTCGATGCACCCACGGCCACGCCATCGTCGGCCCAGTGCGAATCCGCCTGGACGCCGATCCACTCGTCACCGGGCAACCGTGACAGGGCGACCGTGAGGTCGCCGTTGATGTAGCCGACGCCGGCGGTGCCCAGGTTGGTCACCAGGCTGGTGCCCTCGGCCGCCATCGCCGCGCGCACGAACGGTGAGTTCGGATGCCCCCGCACGACGGTGATGGTGCGGTTCATGAACCGCTTGCGGGACGCGTTCTGGTGCTCGGCGATCGCACGACTCCAACCGCCCTCGTCGCTGCCCATATACGTCATCCGGTCCCCGTCGAGCGCGGCCGGCGGTTCGAACCGGGCAGGCGCGGTCCACTCCTCACCTCGCGGGGGTGCGCTGAGCCGGTATTGCACCAACGTCGCGCGCGCAACGGTCACGCCGTCCTGGACCAGCTCGCATTCGGAATTGCGGACCCGCCTGCCGTCGCGGATCAACGCCACCTTCGTCGTGGTCGGCAGCCCGCGCGCGGCTTTGAACAGGTCGACGGTCAGCCGGGCAGGCAGAAATTCGGGCAGCCCGAAGGCTGACTCCAGAGCTCGTGCCGCCAGTCCGACCAATGCCGGCCCGTTGAGGTGGTCCTCTCCCCAGTGGCTCTGCGCAAAGCGGGTCGGCTGGAACCTGTCCTGCTCGGACTGCACGAAATGGGCGTCAACCTCGGTCACCGGCGAATCGTCGCATATGGGCTAACTAAATTTGGCGGCGGGGATCAACAAGGGCGCCGGGCACGCAGCCAGCCCTGCTGAAGCCGGATGAAATGCGAATCGACGACCGCGCCGTGACCGGGAACGAACACGCCATCCTGCGCGCCGGCGCGCAGCACCGCTTCCAGGGTGGCCGGCCAGGCCTCGAGGTCGGAATCCGCGTAGATGACCGGATCGCCGGACTGCTCCACGAGGTCACCGCAGAACACCACCGTGCGCTCATTCGGAACTGTGACGATGAGGTCGTGGCGGGTATGGCCTGGGCCGGGGCGGCAGATGCTCACTGTTCGGCCACCCAGATCGATCTCGCCGGTGGGCAGTCGGTGCGTGGGCACTGTCACCGCGGCGATCGCCCGATCGACTTCGTCGATGTCGGCACCGTGGTCGATCGCGTCCGCGCGCAGGTGCGCCCGGCCGGCCGCCATGGTTTCGGCGACCTCTGGTGCGCAATGGATTTCGGCATCCTTGAACCACGAGGAGCCCAGGATATGGTCGAAATGATTGTGCGTCAGGACGATATGCCCGATGCGTTGCCCGGTCAGCGCCGCGACGTCGGACTCGATGCCGTGGGCCTCGACCAGGGTCGTGCCGGAATCGACCAGCAGGGCGTGTGCGCTGCCGCTGACGAGTCCGACCGTCACATCGAGAAACGGGAGGCGGGTGCGCCACACACCCGGGCCCAGGTCTTCCCAGTCGTAATTCATCGCCCACCGCCGACACCGACCACGCGACGCACGCCTGCGAAGCTACTCCGGTGCGCCGCCGGGCGCTGATGCTGCCGTGCAACCGCTGAGCTGACCGCACAGGTTTGCCGTCGCGGGCTGCGGGAACTCCTAGCCCATGTTGATCAGACGAATCGCCCGCCCCATGTTGTCTGCGACCTTCATCGCCCGAGGTGTCGACACCCTGCGCGACCCGAGTACCTCGACCGAGACCACTCGCAGAACACTCGGCGCATTGAGTGCACTACCCGGTCCGGTAGGAGCCGGGGTTCCGAACAACGCAGCAGCCGTGGCACGGGTCAACGCGGCAGTTCAGGTGGTCGGCGGTCTGCTCCTGGCGCTCGGCCGGGCCCCACGCCTGACCGCGGCCGCACTGGCCGTCACCATGTTGCCACGAAGCATCGGCTCACAGGCATTCCTGAAAGATGCCGACCCGCAACACGCGGCAGCTCAACGCCGTGAGTTCTTCACCGATGTGAGTCTGCTCGGCGGCCTGATCATCGCGGCCGCCGATACGGCGGGCAAACCGTCACTGGCCTGGCGCGGCCGCCGTGCCGCGCAGCAGGTCTCGGCCAACCTCGCGGCCGCAGTTCCCGGTGTGTCCGCCGGTGGTGACGCGCTCACCGACGGCGTGATCGCCGAGCGGATCGGGCACGGTCTGGCAGTCGGTGCCGAACGCGGCCGCGAGCTGGCCGACGCGGCCGTCGAACGGGCGGGCGAGTTGGCTCAACTGGCACGCGAACACGGGCCGGAGGTGGCTGACGCCGCACGTGCCCGCGCCGGCGAATTCGCGCTGGTCGCCCGTGAACGCGCACCGGAACTGGCCGAGGCGGCCCGCGAACGCTCCGCTGCGTTGGCCGATCGCGCGCGAACCCAACTCGACCAGCGCCGTGGTCGGTAACGTTGTGGCATGACCACGGGTGACTATCAACCGGGATACGGACAATACGGACAACCGGGCGGCTACCCACCGCCCTATGCCACCCAGGCCCCCGGCGGCTTGGTTCGCCGCTGGTTCGCGCGGGTGATCGACGGGATCATCGTCGGGATCGTGGCATTCTTCCTTTCGTTCATCACCGATTCGCTGTCGAACTACTGGGTCACCGGCCTCTTCAGCGGATTGCTGATGTTCGTGTACTTCGTCGGTCTCGAGGTGGCGACGGGCGCGACACCGGGCAAGAAGCTGTTGGGATTGGCGGTGCACGGCCCCGGTGGTACGCCGAAGCCGACGGCGAAGGAGGCGGCGATTCGCAATGCTTTCACCCTGCTGCCGATCATTCCGTTCGTGGGCGGGTTCCTGGGCATCATCGCGATGATCGTCATCGCGGTGACCATCAGCTCCAGCCCGACCAAGCAGGGCAAGCACGACGAATTCGCCGGTGGAACGCAGGTGGTCCGGAGCTGAGAACCGTTGCGTGTGGCGCCCGTTCGCGCAGGTGCCACACGCCGGGGCTCGGGTCAGCGGCTCAAATCACCAGCCCCAGCAGCAGGACGACAACCAGACCGGCCACCGACAGCGCCGTCTCCATCAGCGACCACGACTTGATGGTCTGACCGACGGTCATCCCGAAATACTCCTTCACGAGCCAGAATCCGGCGTCGTTGACATGTGAGAAGAACAGCGAGCCGGCACCGACCGCGAGCACGACCAGCGACACCTCACCGGCGCTCATCCCCTCGACCAACCCCAGCATCAGGGACGACGCGGTGATGGTGGCCACCGTGGCCGACCCCGTCGCCAACCGGATCAGGACGGCCAGCACCCACGCCAGCAGGGTGACCGAAAGATTGGCGCCCTTGGCCCATTCGGCGAGCAATGTGCCGATCCCGGTGTCGACCAGAACCTGCTTGAATCCGCCACCGGCTGCGACGATCAGGATGATCCCGGCGACCGGAGGAAGCGACGATTCGATGCATTTCACGATCTGGTCACGAGTCATCTTCGCCCCGCCACCGAGGGTGAACATCCCGACCACCACCGCGATGAGCAACGCCATCAGCGGCTGACCCACGATGTCGAATGTCTGACGCAGCAAGTGCGACGTGTCTTCGACGAAGATGTCGACGAGAGCCTTGCCCATCATCAGGGCCACCGGCAGCAGAACGCTGAACATCGTGATCGCGAAGGTCGGTCGCGTCTTCGTCGGGGTCGCGGTGGTGGTCGCGGCCGTGCCGCCGCCCGGGTTGGTGCCGGCCGTGTCCGCCGCGTCGAACCGGTCGGGAACCTCGAGAACGACCCAGCGTCCGGCCAGCTTGCCGAACAACGGACCTGCCACGACGATCGTCGGGATCGCCACCAGTACACCCAGCGCCAGCGTGACCCCAAGGTCGGCGTTGAGCAACGAGATTGCGGCGACGGGTCCCGGATGTGGCGGTACGAATCCGTGCATGGCCGAAAGGCCTGCCAGCGCAGGAATCCCGACGGTGATCAAGGACAGTTGGGAACGGCGTGCCACCAGGTAGATCACCGGCATCAGCAGCACCAGCCCGATCTCGAAGAACATCGGAAGGCCGATGATCGCCCCGACCAGTGCCATCGCCCACGGCAGCGTGCGCGGTGACGCGTGCCCGACGATGGTGTCCACGATCTCGTCCGCGCCGCCGGAGTCGGCGAGCAACTTGGCGAACATCGCGCCGAGGGCGATCAGTATGCCGACACTGGCAGCAGTGGAACCGAAACCGCTGGAGAACGAGGCAAGGACGTCGCTGATGTTCTCGCCCGCGGCGATGCCCACGGTCAGAGCGCCGAAGATCAGTGCGAGGAACGGGTGCAGTTTGACAATCGTGATGAGCAGGACGATCAAGGCTATGCCGGCCAGTGCGGCCAGGACCAACTGCGCGCCGCCCGCCACGGGCTCGACCAGTTCTGTTCCAGCCGCGAGATGAGTGAGCGCCGAGGTCATCGGTTCTCCTGTTCTGTTGTGTCAGTGTCGGTTTGGGCCATGTATTCGTCGACTATGGCGTCGATGCTCTGATCCACGTCTATGGCGATACCGACCTCGTCAGGGCCGAGCGGTTCCAGCGTCGCGAATTGGGAATCCAGCAGCGCGGCCGGCATGAAGTGACCAGGGCGGCTGGCCTGACGCCGGCGGATCACCTCGGCTGAGCCGCTCAGATACAGAAATATGACGCCAGGGCAGTGCTGTCGCAGTTGGTCGCGGTATTTGTGTTTGAGCGCCGAGCAGCTCATCACGCCGCCGACGTGATGATCGGCGAGCCACTGACCGATCGATTCCAACCAGGGATAGCGGTCGTTGTCATCCAGCGCGTTGCCGGCCGACATCTTCGCGATGTTGGCGGCGGGGTGAAAGTCGTCGGCATCGGCGAACGGCACTCGCATCCGCTGTGCCAACGCCGCGCCGACGGTCGACTTTCCCGACCCCGATACGCCCATGACCACTACCGGTGACCCCATATATCCGCCTCACAACATGTGTCTGCCGTCACACAGCATGGCGTAAAAGTCATACGATTGCAATACCATCTCGATTACATCGGTTTATTACCGGTGTGGCACCGCTATGACACGATGTAACCGTGTCATCGCCCTCAAACGTCGGCGCGCTGCATGCTGGCCTGCTGACCACCCTCGGCACCGGAATCGCTTCCGGCGAGCTGGCGGCTGAGCAGGTGCTGACCCTGGACGGCCTCAGCGCCGAGTACGAGGTTTCGCGCAGCGTCGCGCGCGAGGTGATCCGGGTGCTGGAGTCGATGGGCATGGTGGAGTCGAGGCGCCGGGTCGGGATTACCGTCCAACCCGCGCGCAAGTGGAATGTTTTCGATCCCAGACTGATTCGCTGGCGCCTGCACGCCGGCGACCGGGCCGCGATGCTGGCCTCACTGTCGGAACTTCGGCGGGGTTTCGAACCGGCGGCCGCGGCACTGGCTGCCCGGCGGGCCGACCCGGATCAGTGCCGCATTCTCGCTGCCGCCGTCTCGGACATGGTGGTGCACGGCCGATCCGGCGATCTCGACGCATATTTACTGGCAGACAAAATATTTCACCGGACACTCCTGGAAGCCAGCGGAAACGAGATGTTCCGTGCGCTCAACGACGTGGTGGCCGAGGTCCTGGCCGGTCGCACCGAACATGGCCTGATGCCGGACTCCCCCAATCCCGCCGCCATCGAGTTACACGACGAAGTGGCCAGGGCGATCCGGCTGCGTGACGAGGACGCCGCCGAACGTGCGATGCGGGCCATCATCGACGAGGCGGCCACCGCGGTGAAACAAGGCGACCGGCCCGATGCTTAACTAGCCATATGGGTCGTACTCCCGCACTCGCGCGTCGCTTCTTCGACCGGCTGGAACCCGTACACGCGGTCACCTACTTCGCCCCCGAGTCGCGCGCCGCCCTCGACGCCCTCGGCTACCGCGGCTTCTGGACGGGCTACTTCGCCGCTCGCTCAGCCCCGCTGGGCATCGTGCCTGCCGACGTCGTCGCCGCCACGTTCTACAACTTCACCACCGAGCGGGTCGCCAAGGCGCTCCCCGGAGCGTGGGAGAAGGCAAGTCCGGCAATGCTGTTGCAAGTTCGGTCGGATTCGGCGGCCGCGGCACTGCGACGATCCGGGGTGGCCGAATCCGAGTCGACCCGGTTGGCGGCCGAACTGACCGCGAAGGCTGCCCGCACGGCACCCTTGGATGGCCGTCCGCTCTACGCCGCCAACCGGGCCCAGCCATGGCCCGAGGATCCGATCGCCAAACTGTGGCACGCCGTCACCCTGCTGCGCGAACATCGCGGCGACGCCCATGTGGCCGTTCTGGTCGCCGAGGGCATCAGTGGACGGCAGAGCAATGTGCTGCACGCGGCGGCAGGACGCGTGCCGCGCGAGATGATCATGCGCAGCCGCGACTATGACGAGGAGCAGTGGGCGGGTTATGTCGAGCAGTTGCGCTCGCGCGGTTGGCTCGATGGCGACGGTGAGCTCACCGAGGCCGGACGCGGCGTCAAGCAGTCGATCGAGGACCGCACCGATGCCTTGGCGCTGGGCGCCCTGGATGCGTTGACCGACGACGAGATCATCACCCTGTTTCAGGCGTTGACGCCGATCACCCGGCAGGTGGTGGCTGCAGGCGACGTGCCGGCCGCCACGCCGATGGGCCTGAATCGGCACGACCTCGACGACGACAGCGCCCATCTGACCTGATGGTCAGCGCGGGGCATACATGATCAGACCGACCCCGGCCAGAGCCACCAGCGCACCCGCGACGTCCCAGCGGTCGGGCCGGAAGCCGTCGGCGACCATGCCCCACAACAATGATCCGGCGATGAACACCCCGCCGTAGGCAGCCAGGACGCGGCCGAAATGGGCGTCGGGCTGGAAGGCCGCGACGAATCCGTAGGCGCCCAGCGCGATCACCCCGGCACCCACCCACATCCAGCCGCGGTGTTCGCGCAGACCTTGCCAGACCAGCCAGGCTCCGCCGATCTCCAGTACCGCGGCCAGGACGAACAGCGCGATCGATTTGACCACCATGAGCTAGGCGACGCCGAGGTAGGCGGCGCGAATACTGTCGTCTGCCAACAATTCCCGCGCATCACCGCTGCGGGTGACATCGCCGGTTTCCAGAATGTAGGCACGGTCGGACCGGCTCAGGGCCTGCTGGGCATTCTGCTCGACCAGCAACACCGTGGTGCCCTGAGCGTTGATCCCAGAAATGATCTTGAAGATCTGCGATATCACCATCGGGGCCAGCCCCATCGACGGCTCATCGAGCAGCAGCACCCTGGGCCGGGCCATCAGCGCCCGGCCGATGGCCAACATCTGCTGCTCCCCGCCCGAAAGGGTTCCGCCCACCTGGGATCGCCGCTCGGCCAGCCGTGGGAAGGTGTCGAACACCCAGTCCAACCGCTCATCGTGCTCGGCGCGGGTGGCGAATTTCCGCCCATAGCAACCCATCTCCAAGTTCTCCAGCACAGTCATCCCCGGAAATACCCCACGCCCCTCGGGAGCCTGGATCAGCCCGTCGATAACGCGCTGATGCGCCTTCACCCGGGAGATGTCGCGGCCCTCGAACCAGATCGAACCCGAGGTCAGCGGCCGCAAGCCCGAGATCGCCCGCATCATGGTCGTCTTGCCGGCGCCGTTGGAACCCAGCAGGGTCACCAATTCGCCCTCGTGCACCACCAGAGAAACCCCGTGCAACGCCTTGATCCGGCCATAGTGAACCACCACATCGCGTACCTCGAGCAGCACCGGAGCGCTGGTCTCAGCCGAGCTCGTCATCGGGCACCCCCAGATATGCGGCGATGACCTTGGGGTCCTCGCGGATGTCGCGTGGCAACCCGTCGGCGATCTTGCGGCCGAACTCCAGAACCACGATGCGGTCGGTCACGCCCATCACCAGACGCATGTCGTGCTCGATCAACAGCACGGTGTAGCCGTCGTCGCGGATCTTGCGGATCAGCTCGATGAGCGAGGCCTTCTCGGCCGGATTGAACCCGGCGGCCGGTTCGTCGAGGCACAACAGCTTGGGCTCGGTGGCCAACGCACGCGCGATCTCGAGGCGTCGCTGGTCGCCGTAGGGCAGATTCTTTGCCTTCTCCTCGCCACGATGAGCGATCCCGACGAAATGGAGCAGCGCCGCGGCCCGTTCGATGGCCGACCGTTCCTCGCGCCGGTGCCGCGGGGAACGCACCAGAGCTCCGGGTACCGAGGTCTTGTGCCGCGCGTCGGTGCCCACCATGACGTTCTCCAGAGCGGTCATCTCGCCGAACAGCCGGATGTTCTGGAACGTGCGGGCTATCCCCCGTCGCGTGATCTGGTGACGCTTGATCCGGCCGAGCGGGGCGCCATCGAAGGTGACGACTCCCGAGCTGGGCCGGTAGACGCCGGTGATCGCATTGAAGCAGGTGGTCTTGCCCGCGCCGTTCGGTCCGATCAGACCCAGGATCTCACCACGGCGGATGTTGAAGCTGACCGAATCCAGGGCGACCAGACCTCCGAACTTGACCGTGAGATCGACTGTCTCCAGCAGAATCTCACCCTCAGCAGCCTGGATCTCGCGGTGCACCCCGGCCAGTTCCTCGACGCTCTCGGTCACACCGGACGTAGGCTCCGTCATAGCACCGGCTCCTTGTCCGACGAGCCGCGCAACAACTGTCGAGCCGATCGGCCGTAGGTCAACAGCTGCTGACGCACGGGGAACAGACCCTGCGGCCGAAAGATCATCAGCACTACCAGGGCCAGACCGAAAAACAGATACTTGAGGTCGCCGAGGTTGATTCCCAGAAACTCCACCCCCAGCAGCCGGTTGGGCAGATAGACCACGACGAAGGCACCGAAGATGACACCGAGTTTGTTGCCCTGCCCACCGAGCACCACTGCGCACAGGAACAACATCGAGTTGATGATGTTGAACGTCGGCGGTGCCACGTACTGAACCTGGCCGGCGTAGAGCGCACCCGAGAGGCCGCCGATCGCGGCGCCGATGACGAACGCCCACAACTTGAAGCGGAACGCGTTGACGCCCATCACCTCGGCGGCGTCCTCATCCTCGCGGACCGCCACCCACGCGCGTCCGACCCGGCTGCGCTCGAGGTTGCCGACCAACAGCAGGATTCCGACCATCAGGATCAGGCCGAGCCAGAACCACCAGGTCCCATAGTTCGCCTCCCCAGCCGAGTTGCCGCTGGAGAACACCCCGTTGGGCAGCTTCTCGCTCTCCCCCACCCGCGGGTAGGCAATCTGGTTGAGTCCTCGTGAACCGTTGGTCACATCGGACAGGTTGTCGGCGAGCAGGCGGATGATCTCACCGAAACCGAGGGTGACGATCGCCAGATAGTCGCCGCGCAACCGCAGGGTGGGCGTTCCCAGGACGAGGCCGGCCAGGGCGGTGACCGCCATCGCCAGCGGAAGGCAGGACAGCCATGCCCAGTCCTGGCTGAAGAACCCGTTGGGGCCCACCTTGTTCCACGGACTGTCCGGGCTGGTCAGCAGCGCCACCGTGTAGGCGCCCACCGCATAGAACCCGACGTAGCCGAGGTCGAGGAGGCCGGCCTGCCCGACCACGACATTGAGCCCGATCGCGATGATCGCCACCATCGCGAACTGCGCCATGGTGCCGCCGAAGCTGATGCCGGTGGTGTTGAGGAAGCCGGGAGTGAACAACGGCAGCAGGCCCAGCAATCCGAAACCCACAACCCCGACAAGCCATTTGGCGATACGCGGCAGGCTGGACCACCATTCGCGAATGGCGTCGCCGGGGGCCAACAGCGCTTTGGTCAGCGACCCGGCGGACTGTGAACCGTGTTGCTCGGTCATACCCGCGCCTTCCCGAGGCTCTCACCGAGTATGCCGGTCGGCCGGAACAGCAGCACCAGTACCAGCAGAACGAACGCCACGACATCACGCCACTGCGTACCGAATACCGCCTGCCCGTAGTTCTCCACGATGCCCAGCAGCAACCCACCCAGCAGGGCACCCCGAAGATTGCCGATGCCACCCAGTACGGCGGCCGAGAATGCCTTGATGCCGAGCAGAAATCCGCCCGAATAGATGATGCCCTGCGGCACCTTCAACGTATAGAGCAACGCCGCCGCACCTGCCAGCAGGCCACCGATGAGGAAGGTCCGCATGATGATTCGCTCCCGCGAGATTCCCATCAGCGTGGCTGTGGTCGGATCCTGCGCGACCGCTCGGATACCGCGGCCGAACCTCGTGCGGTTGATCGCGATGTCGGTCAACACCGCCAGCACCAGCGCGGCGCCCACGATCACCAATGTCACGTTCGACACGGACGCGCCGAAGATCGTGAACTGCGATTTCGGCTGGACCAGCACGATGGGCTGCTGGGCGTTGCTGCCGCCGTAGCCCTTCAACAGCTTCGGCAGCACGAAGTGCACGAACTCCTGCAGTACGAACGACATTCCGATGGCGGTGATGAGGAAGGTCAGCGCGCGCGCATTGCGTTTTCGTAGCGGCCGGTAGGCGATGAATTCCAGACCGATGGCCGCCGAGCCCGAGACCAACATCGCGAACAACATGGCAATGCCGAGATACAGCACGGTCAGCGCGACACCCTTGTTGTAGGCGTTGCCGCTCGGCGAGAAACCCAGGATCACATCCAGACAGAAGTAGGCGCCGAACATGCCCAGCATGAAGATCTCCGAATGGGCGAAGTTGATCAGCCGCAGCACGCCGAAGACCAGGGTGTATCCCACCGCCACCAGCGCGTAGATCGCGCCCCAGGACAAGCCGTCGATCGTCAGCTGCCAGAAACCGTCTCGCAGGCCGTCCAGGTTGAAACTGATGTTGGCTGCCAGGCAGGCGGATTGCTCGGCGCACTGGTGGATCATCCGGCGGCGGCTCCTGACTTTGACTTTGCGATGTGTAGCGAAACGCGTCCGAGCCCGGGCTGCGGTCTCGGACGCGTTTCGTCAGAGGACTACTTGACTTCGTACATCCAGATCAACGTGGTGGTCAGCTCACCCTTGTCGTTCCACTGGTACTTGCGGGCAACACCCTGGCCCTCGTACTTGCGGACGAAGTCGAGCAGCGCCGGCCGGGTGATGGCACCGGAGTCGATGCCCTTGAGCAGGATGGTGCCCAGGTCATAGCCCTCGGTGCTGTAGGTACCCGGCACCTGGCCGAACTTCTGGGTGTACTCGTCGGAGAACGTGCCGGTGGCCGGGCCGCACGGGCAGGACAACAGCGTGCCCTTCGACGATTCGCCGGCCTGGTTGACGAACTGCTGATCCTTGGTGCCGTCGGCGCTGACAAAGGTCGCCGTCACGCCGCCGTCCTTGAGCTGCTGCACGAACGGCGCGGCCTCGGCGTAGTAGCCGCTGTAGAACACCGAGTCGGGAGCCGCCCCTTTGATCTGGGTGACCGCGGCCGAGAACTCCTTGTCCCCCTTCTTCACCGAGATGTTGCACGACGAATCGGCAATCGGGCCAAGAGTTTCACGTACCGCTATGGCCAGACCGAGGCCGTAGTCGGTGCTGTCGTCGACCACACACACCTTCTTGTTGCCCAGCGTGTTCTTGAGGTAGTTGGCAACGGACGGGCCCTGCACGCCGTCATTGGCCAGGCCACGGAAGAACGTGCGCCACCCGTTTTCGCTCAACGTCACGTTGGTGGCCGACGCGGTGGCCGCGACCAGACCGGCCTGGTTGAACACGTCTCCGGTGGCCTTCGTCTCACCGGAGAACGCCGGCCCGACCAGCCCCACGATGAACGGCTCGTCGACGATCTGCGGCGCCACCCCGGTTGCCTTCTGCGGATCGCCTTCGGTGTCAAAGCTCTTGAGCTGCACCTGGCAACCGGCATTGGCGGCATTGTGCTTGTCGATTGCGAGCTGTACGCCGTTCTTGATGTTGATGCCCAGCGCGGCGTCGGGACCGTTGAGCGCGCCCATCATGGCGATCATCACCGGCGGGCAGGTGGCCTTCCCGTCTCCGGCAGGGTCGGCAGGGGTGACCCCCTCGGCGGCGTTGACCTCGGCACCGTTCTCGTCGATCTGGACCTTCTCGACAATCTTCAAGTCGGTCTGCGATGCCTCACCTTGCGGTGAGGATTGGTTACAGCCGGCAATCGCCAGGGCAACCACACCCGCACTTCCGAGAGCAAACGCTTTCCGTGCCACGCGACCGCGCACGCTTCACCTCCGGGTCAGAGTTGTCAGCGGCACCGGCGCCTGTCCTGGTGAGGGCCGGGCGCCGGAGCTTCGGGTAGAACATAGCCAACGACCGGTCCGAGTGCGGGATGTTGAGTGAATGGTCCTTGCGCGGATCCTGGTCGAACGCGCGATATCGGCCCGGCAGAAACGCACAATTAACAGCCGGGCCCTCCGGTCAGCTGTCCTGCGCCGGGGATTCCTCTGAGTCCTCGAGGGTTTCCAGCACCACCTCGGCCACCCGTTTCATGGTGGTCCGGCGGTCCATCGCGGCCCGCTGAATCCACTTGAACGCCTCAGGTTCGGACATCTGATGCTTGCTCTGCAGCAAACCCTTTGCGCGCTCGACCAGCTTGCGCGTCTCAAGCCGATCCCCCAGTGTCGCCACCTCGTTCTCCAGCGCAGCGATCTCGCTGAACCGACTGACCGCCAACTCGATGGCCGGAACCAGGTCGGTGATGCTGAAGGGCTTGACCAGATAGGCCATCGCCCCTGCGTCGCGGGCCCGCTCGACCAACTCCCGCTGGCTGAACGCGGTCAGGATCACGATCGGGGCAATGCGCTTGCTGGCGATCTCAGAGGCGGCGTCGATGCCGTCGCGGCGCGGCATCTTGACGTCCATGATCACCAGGTCCGGGCGCAGCGATTCGGCGAGTTCGACAGCCTCCTGACCGTCACCGGCTTCGCCGACGACCTCGTAACCCTCTTCGCGAAGCATCTCCGCGAGGTCGAGGCGGATGAGCGCTTCGTCCTCGGCGATGAGTACGCGGCGCGGTCTGTCAGCGTCTTTCGGTGACCCGGTCATGGGAGACATTGTGTCGTGGAGGCCGCTGTTCGGCGAGCGCGGGGGGATCCTCTATGGTGGTAGGCCGCAGTACTGATCGGAACGCCCTCGTATCCCAACTGGCAGAGGAAACGGATTCAAAACCCGTACAGTGTGAGTTCGAATCTCACCGAGGGCACCACGCCTCGATCAAAGGCAATGAGCACAGATACCCGACGGACGCGGCGCCGAACCGCCTGACGGCACCGTCACCGCCCTGTAGGTTAGGCCGAGCGCTGCGTTGTGCGCGCCGGTAGCCGTGCCAGGAGGATCCGTGAAAGCCGTTGCGAGAGTAGTGGCATTCGGGATTGTCGAACTCTTCGCATTCGGCTTGGTGCTGTTCTCGCTCGCCGGGACGCTCGACTTCTGGCAAGCCTGGGTTTTTCTCGTGGTGTTCGCATTGTCGACCTGGATCCCCAGCATCTTCCTGCAGCACGCCGACCCCGAGGCCCACCGGCGCCGTAAGCATGCCGGCCCGGCAGCCGAAACCCGGATGGTGCAGAAGGTCCTCATCGGCGCCTGGTACCTCTCGCTGGCGGCAATGGTGGTGATCAGCGCCCTGGACCATCGATTCGGCTGGTCGTCGGTGCCGGCCGCGGTCTGTGTGGCCGGTGACGTCCTGGTCGTCGTCGGGTTGGGGATCACCAGCCTGGTGGTCATCCAGAACAGTTTCGCGGCCTCCACGGTTCAGATCGAGCAAGGCCAGAAGGTCGTCTCCACCGGTCTGTACGGGGTGGTGCGGCACCCGATGTACACCGGCAACGTGCTGACCATCGTGGGCGTTCCCCTCGCGCTCGGCTCCTACTGGGGCCTGCTGCCCGTCATCTCGGGCCTCATCATGCTGGTCGTGCGCATCCGTGACGAGGAAAAGCTGCTCGTCGAAGAGTTGGACGGCTACCGCGAATACGCGCAGCAGGCGCGCTACCGGCTGGTGCCATATATGTGGTGACGGCCCACCCGGCCCTGCCGCCGCCCTATTGAGCAGGTGTGGTCTCCAATTGCTGGGCCAATTCGCGGACGGACGGGGATTCGAACAACGTGAGAACCGTGAGCTCGACGTCGAGCGCGCCGTTTATCGCGGCGATGGCACGCATCGCAGAAATCGAATCGCCGCCCAACTCGAAGAACGACTCCTCTACCCCGACCCGGTCCACGCCCAGTACCTCGGCGTAGATGCTGGCCACGATCTGCTCGATCAAGGTGGCCGGCGGGCGGTACGCATCGCTGTTCGCACCGGGTTCGGGTGCCGGCAACGCCGCGCGCTCGGGCTGCGCCCCGCGGGCCCAGGCCAGCCGTGGCTGTGCCGAGCCTTTGAGCAGGTCGAAGGACGACAGGCGGCGCCCCGGATGTGCCGTCATCTCCGCCAGCACCTTCTTGAACCGCTCCATCAGTGCCGCGATCGTTTCCCTGTCGAACACGTCGGTGTCGTACTGGACGCGAAGCTCCAGCTCGCGGCCCGGCCCGGCTTGCACCGCGATCGGGTAGTGGTAGTAGTCCCGGCTGCTGAAACCGGTGATGACCAGCCCGTCACCACCGGGTTGTGCGCCTCCCTCGGTCGGATAGTTCTCATAGACGAAGACGGTGTCGAACAGCGTGTCCTGGCCGGTGATGCGATGGATGTCGCTGAGCGCCACGTGCTGGTGGTCGAGCGTGTCGTTGTGGGTCCGCTGCAGCTGCTCGAGCAGATCGACGGTGGTGGTGGCCGGGGTGAAAGTGGCCCGCACCGGCACGGTGTTGATCAGCAGGCCGACCATCGAATCTGCGCCGTCGACCTCGGCAGACCTGCCCGACACGACAGTGCCGAACGCGACGTCCGACTGGCCGGTCAGTGAACTGAGCAGGAGCGCCCAGGCGCCCTGCAACACCACGTTGACGGTGGTGTGATGCGAACGCGCCAGCTTGGTGAGCGCGCGCGTGGTTTTCGCGGGCACCCGATACGAGTCGACGCAACGCTCCCCGAACCGCAGCCGCTGCGGCGGCCCGACCAGGATCGGCGTGTCGAATCCGTCCAGCACCTCGCGCCATGCTGCCCGGGCGGCGTGGTGGTCGCGTTCGGCCAGCCACGTCATGAAGCTGCGATACGGCGACGCCGCGGGCAACCGCAGCCCTTGGTATCCGGCGAAGATCTCCTGCATCAGGATCGGCATCGACCAGCCGTCCAGAACGATGTGGTGATTGGTCAGCACGAATTGGTGCCGGTTGTCCGCGATACGGATCAAGACGGCCCGGAACGCAGGCTGATTCTCCAGGTCGCACACAGCCGCGCGTTCGGCCGCGCAGATCTCCTCGATCTGATCGGCGATGCCAATCCCGTTGGTGTCCAACGTGATATACCGCCAAGGTGCCACCGGCTCTGCGGGAATGACCTGCACCGGTTGTTCGAATTGCGGGCAGAATCGGGCAGCCAGATGCGGATGTCTGCCGACCACCGCCTGCACGGCGTCCCGCAGCCGGTGCACGTCGAGCGGGCCGCTCAACGCCAGATCCAACTGCACCGCATAGACATCGTCGCCGGAGCTGTTCGCGATGCCGGCGTGGTACAGCAGCCCCTGCTGCAATGGCGTCAGGAGCAGCACGTCGGCGATCGGTCCGTCGGCGTGCAGGGTGTCGATCTGCTGCTGGCTCAGCCGGGCCGGGGCGATGTCCGACGGTGTCAGCCCGCCACCACCTCGCCTGACATGGGCGCAGATTCCTGCCAAGGCGTCGAACCACAGCCGGCTGATCCGGGTGACGGCCGTGCGGTCCAGCGCGGTGGGTGCCCATGTCCAGGTGGCGTTCAGATGCGGGCCGGTGTCGGTGTCGATCGTGACGGCATTGAGCTCCACCGAATGCGCCAACGCGATGGGCATCGCCCCGGCAGCACCGGTCAACGACAGGCCTTCCTGGCTGAAGCGCCACACGTCACCGGACGCATAGGCTGCCGGGGATCCCAGCCGTCCGAGGTAGTTGAAGCCGATGACGGGATCGGCGCCGGGCAGGTCCACATCCGGGTTGAGATAGCGCAGCAGACCATAGGTCAGACCGTCCGGCAGCGCTCGAAGTTGTTCTTTGGCGTCTTTGATCACCGCACCAAGCGCGGCATCGCCGGCCACCACCTGTGTCCAGCGCAGCCCTCCGCCACGGCCGCCAAAGCTCAGCGACACCGGGTACTTCGTGGTGAACCATCCCACCGTGCGCGACAGGTCGATGTCGGTGTCACCACCGCCGTCCAATTCCTCGTGGCGGCCGTGCCCCTCCACATCGAACGCGATCGGCGCGCCACCGGTGCCCAGGTACTGCGCCCACGCCAAACCGAAGGCGATCAACAGGATCTCGTGTACCCCGGCATGAAATGCCGCAGGCACATCGCCGAGCAGCATGTGGGTGGTCTCGGCGTCCAGGAACTCGGTCAGATATCCGGCCGTGGCGAACGTATCCTCGGCGGGTTGCGGCGCCGGCAACGCGGCGGGGACCGCGGTCACCTGGCGCCAAGCGCCGGCCTGGCCGACCACATCGGGATGGCGCGCATGTTCGGCGAGTCGATTCGCCCAGCCGGTGAACGACGTACCCGCCGGCGGCAACAGCACCGGTTGCCCGCCGCGGTGCTGGGTCCAGGCGATGTTCAGGTCTTCCAAAACAATTCGCCACGACACGCCGTCGATGGCCAGATGGTGGACCACCAGCGCCAGTTGGCCCGTGGCAGAGCACCACACCGCGCACAGCATCGTCCCGGCTGCTGGGTTCAACCGCGAGCGGGCCGCCGCCAGGGCGTCTTCGGTCAACAGGTCCATCGTCTGCAGACACCCGCGGGCGTCCACCGTGTTGGCTTCAGGCACACTCATCGACCATCCGCCCGCTCCGTCGTCCTCGGCCCGCAAGCGGAGCATGCCGTGGCGATCGAGCAAGGCCTGCAACAGGATTACGACGTCATCCTCGCCGGCCCCGGCCGGGGCCTGCAGCACCACAGTCTGGTTGAACTCGTCGATCGGGCCGTCGGCGGTTTCCAGGCTCTTGAGCCAGCGCATGATCGGGGTCGCCACCACCGGTCCGAGCCCGTCGTCGATCGCCGTGCCGGAGCTGTCGGCCAACCTGACCACCCGCGCCAGGCGGGCCACCGTCTGCTGGACGAAGATATCGCGTGGGCGACCGGTGAGTCCGGCACTGTGCGCGCGCCAGATCACCTGGATCGCCGAAATACTGTCGCCGCCAAGGTCGAAGAACGAGTCGTCGACACCGACCTGGTCCAATCCGAGGACTTGGGCGAAGATGCCGGCCAGGATCTCCTCGACGGGCGTGGCCGGGGCGCGATAGTGATCGACGTCCTGGTATTCGGGCGCGGGCAACGCGCGAACATCGAGTTTGCCGTTGACCGTGAGGGGCAGTGCGTCGATCGCGACGACGGCGGTGGGCACCATGTAGGACGGGAGCCGGTCCCCCAGCGCCACGCGGGTCGCCAGCGGATCTGCGGTGCCGGTGAGGTAGCCGACCAGACGCTTGTCCCCGGGCCGGTCCTCACGGGCGATCACCACCGCCTGCTCGACACCGTCCAACGCCATCAAAGCGGCCTGGATCTCACCGAGTTCGATGCGATAACCACGGATCTTGACCTGCTCATCGGCACGGCCCAGATACTGCAACTGCCCGTCGGAGTTCCAGGACACCAGGTCCCCGGTGCGATACATCCGGTGTCCCGGCGGAGCGAACGGACAGGCCACGAACCGTGACGCGCTCAAGCCGGCCCGGCCCACGTACCCGACAGCCAAACCCGCACCGGCGACATACAACTCACCCACCACGCCGACCGGCACCGGACGCATCCAGCGATCCAGCACGAAAAAGGCCAGGTGCTTGAGCGGCACACCGATCGGACTGACCGCGCGGCTCACGTCGGCGGCGGTGATCTCACGGAACGAGGCATGCACCGTCGTCTCGGTGATCCCGTACATGTTGATCAATCGTGGTAGCACCGGGTGGTCTTCCAGCCACTCGGCCAGCCGTGTCGGGTCCAGCGCCTCGCCACCGAAGACGACCAGCTCAAGTTCCAGCTCAGACCCGGACGCCGGTGACAACTCGTCCGCGGTTTGCAGCGCATAGAACGCCGATGGCGTCTGACTCAACACGCTGACTCGTTCGTGGACCAACAGAGCGTGGAAATCCTCGGGAGACCGCGCCACCGAATCGGATACCACCACCAGCCGGCCGCCGTGTACCAGCGCGCCGAAGATCTCCCACACCGAGAAGTCGAACGCCAACGAATGACTCTGTGTCCACACCTGGCCAGACGACAACTCCAGGTCCGCGTCCAGCGCCTGCAACAGCCGAATCACGTTGCGGTGCGGGATCGCCACGCCCTTGGGTACACCCGTGGTGCCCGACGTGTAGATCACATACGCGATGTCGTCCGGCGTGGGACCGAGGTGCGGCGGACTGTCGGCCTGCCCCGCCACCGCGGCGTCGTCGACAGCGATGACCGTCACGGAATGCCCGGCCAGACGGCCGGTCAGATCCTCGGTGGTGACCGCCACGACCGGCTGGGAGTCGGCGAGCACGAAATCCAGCCGCGAATCGGGCACCGCGGGGTCGATCGGCACATACGCCGCACCGGTTTTCAGCACGCCCATGATCGCCACCACGGCCTCGACCGACCGGGACAACAGCACCGCTACCCGCTGCCCCGGGCCGGCGCCACGCTCGATCAGCAAGTGCGCCAGTCGGTTCGCGGCCCGATCGAGATCTCCGTAGGTGATGTGGCTTCCGCCGAAGCTGACCGCCGGCGCATCGGCAGCACGTGCCACCTGGGTGCCGAACAAGGCCGGGATCGAGCCCGCCTGCGGCGCAGGGCTGGTCAGCGCCGCCCGGTTGCCCACCGTGTACAGGTGCACCTGTTCGTCGGCATCGAGCACGTCGATTGCCGACAGCCGGCGGGCCGGGTCGGCCGCCATCGCCTCCAGCACGCGGTATAACCGGGCGACCAGGGCTTCGATCGTCGACGCGTCGAACACGTCGGTGCGGTACTCCACCGTCCCGGAAATCCCTGCGGCCTGGCCGGTTTCAGTCCAACGTTCCGCCAGGGAGAACGACAGGTCCGTGCGGGCGGTGTGCGTGTCCAATGGCAGCGGGGTGGCCTGCAGATCTCCGAGTGCCAATCCGTCGCCGGAGCCGCCGGCCTGGCCGGGGACGTTCTGCCAGGCCATCATCACCTGCACAAGGGGGTGATGGGTCAGCGACCGGGTCGGGTTGAGTCGTTCGACGAGCACTTCGAACGGCACATCCTGGTGTTCGAAGGCGCCGAGACTGTTGGCACGTACTTGAGCCAGCACCTCGCTGACCGTCGGGTCGCCCGCCAGATCCACACGCAGCACCAACGTGTTGACGAAGAACCCGACCAGATCGTCGAGGGCGGGATCACGACGCCCGGCGATCGGGAAGCCCACCGCCACATCAGAACTGGAGCTCAGCTTCGACAACAGGGTCAGCAGCGCCGCTTGGAGGACCATGAACTTGGTCGCGTTGTGATCACGGGCCAGGCGAGCAACCCGCTGCTGCACATCTGCCGGCCACTCGACATCGATTCGGTCACCCTGTTGCTCGGCCACCATGGGGTACGGACGGTCGGTCGGCAACGCCACGCATTCGGGCATGCCCGCCAGGGCATCGGTCCAGAATCTCAGTTGCTGCGAAATCCGGCTGTCACTGTCTTCCAGATCGCCCAGCTGGGCCCGTTGCCACAACGTGTAATCCGCGTACTGGACCGCCAACGGTTCCCAGCCAGGTGCGTGCCCAGCGCACCGATCGGCGTAGGCCACAGCCAGATCGGTCACCAGCGGGGTGATCGACCACCCGTCGGCGGCGATGTGGTGCACCACGACCACCAGCACATGCTCGTCGTCGGTGACACGGAAAATCCGTGCCAGGAAGGGGATCTCGGCACCCAGGTCGAATCCGTGCCGCGCGGTGTCTTCGACGGCTTCTTGTAACCGGGCTGCCGGCCATCCGCAGGCATCGACGACCTTCCAGCTGAACCCGGTCTGGTCCGCGGCGGCGATCAGCTGATGAGGAGTCCCCTCGACCGTCGGGAACAAGGTGCGCAGGCTCTCGTGCCGCTCCAAGAGGTCGGCAATCGCCATGCCCAGCGCATCGACATCGAGCGAGCCGGTGAGACGCAGCCCCGCCGCCAGGTTGTACACCGGTGAGGGGCCCTGCAATTGGTCGATGAACCACAACCGGCTCTGCGCGAACGACAGGGGCATCATCTCCGGGCGTTCACCCGCCAGCAATGGCTGCTGGTTCCCGGCACCGTCACCGATGCGAAGCACCAATTCCGCCACCGTCGGAGCATCGAAGATGACCCGCTCTTCAAGCCCGGCGTCCAGGGTTCGGTTGAGCGCGGCCACCAGGCGCATGGCCTGCAGCGAATCCCCGCCGAGTTCGAAAAAGGAGTCGTCGACGCCGACGCGGTCCAGGCCGAGGATCTCGGCGTAGATGCCGGCCACCATCTCCTCGGTCGGAGTCGACGGGGCCCGGTAGTCATCGCCGTGCTGGTATTCCGGTGCGGGCAAGGCCTTCTTGTCGAGCTTGCCGTTGACCGTCAGCGGAACGGTCTCGATGGCAACGATGGCCGTGGGCACCATGTAGGGCGGCAGCTTCTCCCCCAGTGCGTCACGCAATGCGGCGGGATCGCCCGGCCCCGTGGTGTAGCCGACCAGACGCTTGTCCCCGGGCCGGTCCTCACGGGCGATCACCACCGCCTGATCGACACCGTCCAACGCCATCAAAGCAGCTTGGATCTCACCGAGTTCGATGCGATACCCGCGGATCTTGACCTGCTCATCGGCACGGCCCAGATACTGCAACTGCCCGTCGGCACCCCAACTGACCAGATCCCCGGTGCGGTACATCCGGGTTGCGGGCCTGCCCGGAGGACCGAAAGGGCACGCCACATACCGTGTCGCGGTCAACGGCGCCCGCTCCACGTAGCCGTAGCCCAAACCCGCACCGGCGACATACAACTCACCCATCGCACCCGCAGGCACCGGGCGCAACCAATCATCGAGCACGAAGAACGCCAGATCAGCCAGCGGCACACCGATCGGACTGACCGCGCGGCCCACATCGGCGGCGGTGATCTCACGGAACGAGGCATGCACCGTCGTCTCGGTGATCCCGTACATGTTGATCAATCGCGGCGATACCGGGTGGCGGTCCAACCATGGTGCGAGCCGAGGCGGTTCGAGCGCCTCACCGCCGAACACGACAACCTCGAGTGCCGTGGTTTGGCGGCTGAAGTCGGTCTGCCCCTTCTCCACGGCTTGCAGCGCGTAGAACGCCGACGGCGTCTGACTCAAAACGCTGACCTGCTCGGCGATCAACAGGGTGTGGAGCTCCTCAGCCGAGCGTGTCACGGATTCGGGCACCACCACCAACCGTCCGCCGTGGAGCAGGGCGCCGAAGATCTCCCACACCGAGAAGTCGAACGCCAACGAATGACACTGTGTCCACACCTGGCCGGCGGACAACATCACATCTCGATCGATCGCGCCCAGCAGGCGGGTGACATTTCGGTGCGGGATCGCCACGCCCTTGGGCACACCGGTGGTGCCCGACGTGTAGATCAGATATGCGACGTCATCAGGTGCTGCCACGAGTCGCGGCGCGGCGACGGGCTGAGTGTCCGCCACGGCGTCGTCGACAGCGATCACCGGAAAGCCATGTCCGTCAAGGCGATCGGCGAGATCGGCGGTGGTCACCGCGGCCACCGGCCCGGAATCGGCAACCACGAACTCCACCCGGGCATCAGGAACCACCGGGTCGATCGGCACATAAGCCGCGCCGGTTTTCAGCACACCCATGACGGCCACGACGGCCTCGATCGATCGGGAGAACAACAGGGCCACCCGGTGGCCCGGCCTGACGCCACGTTCGATCAGCAGGTGCGCCAACCGATTGGCGGCCTCATCGAGGTCGCCGTACGTGATGTGGCTTCCGTCGAAGCTGACCGCCACTGCCCTGGGATCCCGAGTCACCTGCTCGGAAAACAACTCCGGAATCGTCCCCGTCTGTGGCGTCGTCTCGGTCAGGGCGGACCGGTTACCCCAGCCGTCGAGTTCCTCGAGTTCATCGTCGTCATCGAGATCCATCGACAACAGTCGCCGGTTGGCCTCGGCAGTCACGATCGCGGTTCCTCCCCGGTCATGGCGTCCAGCACCCGCCGGAACCGCGCGACGACCTTGTTCACGCGTTTCGCCGTGAACACGTCGGTGTCGAATTCGACCCGCAGAACCAGTTCGGTACCTGGCATCGCTTGCATCGTCAGCGGGTAGTGGTTGTATTCGCGTCCGTTGACCGCGGTGATGGCCAGACCGTCGGCCATCGACGACGCCACTGTCTCCACCGGGTAGTTCTGATAGACGAACAGCGTGTCGAACAGCTGATCCTGCCCCACGGCACGATGAATCTCGCTGAGCGCCAGATGCTGGTGATCGAGGGTGTCGCTGTGGTGGCGTTGCAGTTCGTCGAGCAGGCCGGCGATGGTGGTGTCGGGTGTGATGGTGGCGCGAACCGGCACGGTATTGATCAGCAGTCCCACCATCGAATCCGCTCCTGCCACTTCGGCCGACCGGCCCGATACCGCGACACCGAAGGTGACGTCGTGCTGGCCGGTGAGCCACATGAGCACCTGGGCCCACGCAGCCTGCAAGACGGTGTTGGCGGTGGTGTGTTGGGCGCGTGCGAGCTCGGTGACGGCCCGGGTCGTCTCGGCGGGCAGCCGGAACGTCTCGGTGGCGCGTCGTCCCGGTGTTGCCCGACCGGGTGCGACCAGGGTCGGGGTGGCAAAGCCGGCGAGGACATCGCGCCAGGCAGTGTTGGCGGCCGCGACATCCCGATCGGCCATCCATGCCACGAAATTCCGGTACGGCGCGGCAGCGGGAAGGCGCTGCCCGTAGTAGCCGGCGAAGATCTCCTGCAACAGGATCGGCAGTGACCAACCGTCGAGCACGATGTGGTGATAGGTCATGACGAACCGGTGCTCGCTGTCCGAGGTCTTGATCAAGGCGGTGCGGAACGCCGTTTGGTGCACGAGATCGCAGACCGAGGCGCGTTCGGCGGCGCACACCTGTGCCACCTGCTCGTCGAGCGTCACTGTGCCCGTGGCCATGTCGAGGTACTGCCAGGGCACCGTGGCGTCGGCCGGGATGATCTGGACCGGCTCGTCGAATCGCTTGTCGAACCGGGCTGCCAAGTTGGGGTGCCGGTTGACCACGGCGCGCACCGCCTCACGCAACCGCAGCGGATCCAGGGGTCCGGTGATGGTGATGTCCAGCTGCATGGCGTAGACGTCGTCATCATTGTTCCTTGTGGCATTGGCCTGGAACAGGAGCCCCCGCTGCAGCGGTGTCAGCGGCAGGATGTCGGCGACCCGGTGATGTTCGGTCAGCTCGTCGATCTGGGGCTGGGTGAGATCGGCCGGCACGATGTCAGATGGCGTGAGGCCTCCGCCACCGGCGCCGACGTACGCACAGATTCCGGTCAGCGCCTCGAACCAGAGTTGACCCAGCCGGCTGACCTGGTCCTCGCCCAGGGCCGAGGGGGCCCACGTCCACGAGGCGTGAAGACTTGGGCCGGACTCGGTTTCAGCGGTGCTCGCGTTGAGTTCGACCGTATGGCCCAGCGGCATGGGGATGGCTGAGGCAACGGATGCGACCGCCGCCCCGTCACTGCTGGGCCGCCACAGATCCGCAGCCGCCTCCGACGGGACTGGACCGGCGGAACCCACTCTGCCGAGATAATTGAACCCGACAGCCGGGTCGGCCCCGAACAGGTCGACATCGGGGTTCAGGTAACGCAGGAGACCGTAGGTCATTCCGTCGGGCAGGGCACGCAGTTGTTCCTTGGCGTCCTTGATGACGCGGCCCAGTGCCGGACCACCGGCCACCACATCGGACCACGGCAGCCTGCCCCGTTGGCCTTCCGGTTCGCCCGTCATGGTCAGGGTCACCGGGTACTTGGTGGTGAACCACCCGACCGTTCGGGACAGGTCGACGCTCGCACCCAGTTCCTCGCTACGGCCGTGGCCCTCGACGTCGATGGTGACCGGCAAGGTCACACCGAGGAATTCGGTCAACGCCATGCCGTAGGCGATCAGCAGGATGTCCTGCACTCCGGCGTGGAATGCGGCCGGCGCTTCTCCAAGCAGCACACGCGTCGTCGCGGCATCCAGCGATGTGGTGAGATGACCTGCGGTTTCGTATGTATCGAGTTCGGGTCGGACCGCGGGCAGCGCCGACGGGGCCGCCAGTACTCGTCGCCAGGCGTCGGCCTGACCCACCACTGCCGCCGAGCGGGCGTGCTCCTCCAGCAGTGTCGCCCACTGCGCGAATGAGGTCCCGGCGGTGGGCAATACGATCGGCTGCCCCTGACAATGTTGTGCCCAGGCGATGTTGAGGTCCTCGAGCAGAATTCGCCAGGACACCGCATCGATGGCCAGGTGATGGACCGTCAGCACCAGCTGGCCGGTGGTGGCCACCCACAGCGCGCTGACCATCTCGCCCGCCGCCGGGTTCAACCGCGACCGGGCTGCGATCAGTGCCTCGTCGGAGACGGCGTCGGCCGAGTCCAGATGTGCTCGTACCGAACCCTTCTCGGGTACCACGAGCGACCAGTTGCCGGTCCCGGCATCTTCAGCACGCAGACGCAACATGGCATGCCGATCGAGCAGGGCCGCCAGTACCGTCTCGACATCGGACTCGGTGACCCCGGCCGGAGCCTGCACCACCACCGTCTGGTTGAACTGATCGACCGGCCGGCCCTCGCGGTCCACCTCTTCCAGCCACCGCATGATCGGGGTCGGCTTCACCGGACCGACACCCTCGTCGACAGGGCCGGCATCATCGTCTGCCACGCCTGCCACTTGCGCCAGTCGGGCGACGGTCTGCTCGACGAAAATGTCACGAGGCCTGCACATCACGCCACACGCCCTGGCTCTCGCGACGACCTGCATGGAAAGGATGCTGTCGCCGCCGAGGTCGAAGAACGAGTCGTCCACGCCGATCCGCTCCAGTCCGAGAACTTCGGCGAAGATTCCGGCGAGGATCTCCTCGACGGCCGTCTCGGGAGCGCGGTACTGGCCGGCGTCTTGATAGTCCGGTGCCGGTAAGGCCCGGACGTCGAGTTTGCCGTTGACGGTCAACGGCAACGCCCCCAGGACCACGATGGCCGCCGGAATCATGTAGGGCGGAAGCCGGTCCGCCAACATGTTTCGGAGGCCCACCGGCTCGGCCGAGCCGGACGCATCGTGGGTTACGTAGCCGACCAGCCGCTTGATCCCCGGGTGGTCTTCGCGGGCGATCACCACCGCCTGCTCGACACCGTCCAACGCACCCAACGCGGCCTGTACCTCGCCGAGCTCGATCCGATACCCGCGGATCTTGACCTGGTCGTCGGCACGGCCAAGGTATTGCAGCTGCCCGTCGGCGCGCCAGCTGACGAGATCTCCGGTGCGGTACATCCGTATTGCGGGCTGCCCCGGTTCCCCGAACGGACACGCCACGAACCGCGTGGCAGTCAAACCTGAGCGGCCCAGGTAGCCAACCGCAACACCCGCGCCGGCCACGTAGAGCTCCCCCGCCACCCCGGGAGGCACCGGACGCAACCACTGGTCGAGTACGAACAACGCCGATGTCGGGACCGGAGCCCCGATCGGTGCCGCGCCCGATCCTGGTTTCAGAGGCGCACTCATCGACGCATACACCGTGATCTCGGTGGGGCCATAGGCGTTGATCACGAGCCGGCCAGGGGCCCAGCGGTCGACCACCTCACCCGGGCAGGCTTCACCACCGAGCAGCAGCGCCACCGATTCCAGTCCCTCCGGGGACAGTGCCCCCGCCGCCGACGGGGTCTGGGTCAGCACGTTCACCTGTTCGCGGACGAGCAGCTCGTGGAACTCGTCGGGTGAGCTCACCACCGACTCGGGCACGACGACCAGACGTGCCCCTCCCAGCAGCGCGGCCCAGATCTCCCATACCGAGAAGTCGAACGCGTACGAATGGCACTGCGTCCATACCGGATTCGTCGGCAGCTGCTCGGGGGTGGACCGGGCCAGGTGAGCCAGATTCTGATGGCTGACCGCCACCCCCTTGGGAACACCGGTGGTTCCCGACGTGTAGATGAGGTAGGCGATGTCCTCGGGTAGCGGTTCCGCGGGTGCGGTGTCGGGCTGGTCCGCAATCGCCGGGTCGTGGACATCGATCGCGCACAGGCCACGGCCGTCCAGCCGGCCGGCCAGAGGGCTGGTCGTGACCGCGGCGACCGGTGCGGCGTCGGCGAGCATGAAATCGATTCGGGCCGCAGGCAGTGCGGGATCGATCGCCAGGTACGCGGCCCCGGCCTTCAGTACCGCCAGCATCGCTACAACGGCATCGGCAGAACGCTCGAGCAGCACGGCCACACAGCTGCCCGGTCCCGCACCCTGACCGATGAGGAAGTGCGCCAAACGGTTTGCGGCCTCGTCGAGCGCGCGGTAGGTCAGGGATCGGCCGTCGAACGTGACCGCGACGGCCTCGGGTGCGCGATTCACCTCGGCGGTGAACAACGCTGGGACCGACAACGGATCTGCAGGCACCGTCGCGGCCAGCGCCGCCCGGTTGCCGACGGCGTCGAGGTGCGCGTGCTCGGCGGCGCCGAGCAGGTCGATCGAGGACAGCGCCCGGTCGGTATCGGCCGTCATCGCCGACAACAGCAGCTCGAACCGGCCGAGCATCGTTTCGATGGTCGCCGTGTCGAACACGTCGGTGCGGAACTCCACCGTTCCGCCGATTCCGGCCGGAGCCCCGGTCTGGGTCCACCGTTCGGCCAGGGAGAAGCTCAGATCCATGCGTGCGGTGTGGGTGTCCGCGGGCATCTGGCTGACCTCGAGATCACCGAGAGCAAGGCCGCCGGTGGACTGGCCGGGTACGTTCTGCCAGCCCAGCGCCACCTGGATCAGGGGGTGATGGGTCAGGGAACGCGTCGGGTTGAGCCGCTCGACGAGCACCTCGAACGGCACATCCTGGTGGTCATAGGCTGCCAGACTGCGGGACCGCACCTGCGCCAAGAGTTCCGCGACCGTCGGGTTTCCGCCCAGATCGGCGCGCAACACCAGAGTGTTGACGAAGAATCCGATGAGTTCGTCGAGTGCGGGGTCACGGCGCCCAGCGATGGGGAAACCGACTGCCACATCGGAACTTCCGCTGAGCTTCGAGAGCAGGGTCAACAGCCCCGCTTGAATCACCATGAAGCTGGTCGCATTGTGCTCACGGGCCACACGGGCGACCTGCTGCTGCAGTTCTGCCGGCCAATCCACGGTGACGATGGCCCCGCGCTGGTCCGCCGTCGGCGGATAGGGCCGGACGGTGGGCAGTTCCACCCGCTCCGGCATACCGGCCAGTGCATCCTGCCAGTAGGCCAGTTGCTTGGCGATACGGCTCCGGCTGTCGTCGAAGTCGCCGAACTGTGCGCGTTGCCACAGCGTGTAATCGACGTACTGGACGGTCAGATCAGACCAGGCGGGGGCCTGCCCGGCACTTCGGGCGGAGTAGGCCACACCGAGGTCGAGCACCAGTGGGGTCAGCGACCAAGCATCGGCGGCGATATGGTGCACCACCGCAGCCAGCACATGTTCGTCTTCGGCAAGGCGGAAAAGTTTTGCCCGCAGCGGTATTTCGGTGGACAGATCGAAAGTGTGCTGCGCGGCCGCGGCGATCGCGTCGTGCAACCTGTCCGCTGTCCAGCCGGCGGCATCGACGACGACCCAGCCGAACTGTGCGGCCTCGAGCGCCAACACCGACTGACGCGGTATCCCGTCGACTGCCGGGAACACGGTGCGCAGGCTTTCATGCCGGGCCACCACGTCGGCGAGTGCAACACCCAGCGCATCGGAATCCAGGCCGCCGCGGATCCGCAAGGCTGTCGCCATGTTGTAAACCGGTGACGGGCCCTGCAATTGGTCGAGGAACCACAACCGGGACTGGGCGAACGACAGCGGGATCACCGCGGGACGTTCTCCGGCCACCAGCGGATCCAGGCGAGCCTCTTGGTCACCGATGTGGGGCGCCAGTTGCGCCACCGTGGGCGCCTCGAACAAGACGCGCACTGCGAGACCGGTGTCGAGGGTGGTGTTGATCGCGGCGACCAATCGCATCGCCGACAGCGAATCCCCGCCCAGGTCGAAGAAGGAGTCGTCGACCCCTACTCGCTCCACACCCAGTACGGTGGCGTAGATCCCGGCCAGAATCTCTTCGGTTACGTTGCCTGGGGCACGGTAGCGGTCGATGTCCTGGTACTCGGGTGCGGGAAGGGCTCGGATGTTCAGCTTGCCGTTCGGTGTCAACGGCAACGTCGGTAATGTGACCACCGCAGCGGGAACCATATAGACAGGCAGTTGTTCGGCCAGTTGGGTGCGCAGCTTGGCCGGATCCGCGGTGCCGGTCACATAGCCGACCAGTCGTTTGTCGCCCGGGCGATCTGCGCGAGCGATCACGGCCGCCTGCTCGACACCGTCCAGTGCGGCCAGAACCGCCTGGATCTCACCGAGTTCGATGCGATACCCGCGGATCTTGACCTGCTCATCAGCACGACCCACGTAGCGCAGCTGCCCGTCGGCGTCCCAGTGCACCAGATCGCCGGTACGGTACATGCGCGCCCCCGGAGCACCGAACGGGCAAGCCACAAAGCGGGTTCCGGTCAGATTCGCCTGGCCCAGATAGCCGACACCCACGCCGCGGCCGGCCACGTACAACTCTCCCACCACTCCAGGCGGCACCCGGCGCAACGCTCCGTCGAGCACGAACAGCGCCGCACCCGCAATCGGCACACCGATCGACGGGGCGCCTGTTTCGGGCGTCAATGGTGCCGTCCTGGAGGCACATATCGTGGTCTCGGTGGGACCGTAGGCGTTCACCATCGTACGTCCGGGTGCCCAGCGCTCCACCAACTCCGCCGGGCAGGCCTCACCCGCCACCAACAACGACACCGGCCCGAGCCGATCAGGCGACAGCAGGGCAACCGCGGATGGGGTCTGGCTCAGCACGCCGACCTGCTCGGCGACGAGCAGTGTTTGCAGGTCTTCGGGCGACCGGGCCACCGACTCGGGAACAACCACCAGCCGGCCGCCGTGCAGCAACGCGCCCCAGATCTCCTCGACCGAGGCGTCGAAGGCATACGAATGCCATTGCGTCCACGTCTGTCCGGCCAAAAACGTGTCAGCGGAGCCCAGGAGCCCGATCACGTTCCGGTGGGTGATGGCCACGCCCTTGGGTACGCCGGTGGTGCCCGACGTGTAGATGACGTAGGCGATATCGTCCGGGCTCGGTACCGGCAATGAGGCGCCGTCCGATGTCCAAGACACTGCCGGCGCGTCGTCACCGACCTCGATCACCGTCACATCGCACCCGGCGAGTCGATCGGCCAGACCAGTGGTGACGACCGCGGCCGCCGGCGCGGCATCGGTAAGCATGAATTCGATTCGCGCATCGGGCAGAACCGGGTCGATCGGCAGATATGCTGCGCCGGCGGTGAGTACCGCCAGCATCGATACAACCGCGTCGGCAGAACGCTCGGCCAGCAAGACCACGCAGGTACCCGGACCCACGCCGTCGGCAACCAGCCTGTGCGCCAACCGAGTTGCCGCCTCATGGACTTCCCGATACGTCATGTGACAGTCGCCGAAACTGATTGCCACCGCCTCGGGCGAGCGGGCGACCTGTTCGGCGAACAACACCGGAATCGAGAGCTCATCCGCCGCGGGCTCAAAAGCCGTCAGTACGGCCTGGTTACCCCAATCAGCCAACCGGGCGTGCTCGGCCTCGTCGAGCAGCTCGAGCGAGGAGAGCCGTCGGGTGGTGTCGGCCGTCATCGCCGTCAGGACGCGCTGCCAGCGCGCGATCAGCATTTCGACGCCGGCGGCATCGAACACATCGGTGCGGTATTCCACTGCCCCACCGATCCCGGCGGGCTCACCTTCGGAAGTCCAGCGTTCTCCGAGCGAGAACGTCAGATCCATGCGAGCGGTCTGGGTGTCCACCGGCAACGGGCTGACCTCTAGGTCGCCAAGGCTCAACCCGTCGGCGGGCCCAGTGGCCTGCCACAGGTTCTGCCATGCCAATGCCACCTGAACCAGCGGGTGGTGACTGAGGCTACGGGTCGGGTTCAGCCGTTCCACCAACACTTCGAACGGCACGTCCTGATGTTCGAAAGCAGCCAAGCTGCGGGCGCGCACCTGGGCCAGCAACTCCGCCACCGTGGGGTCCCCGGAAAGGTCCGCGCGCAACACCAAGTTGTTCACGAAGAAGCCGACCAGCTCCTCGAGCGCCGGGGACCGGCGTCCTGCGATCGGGAAACCCACGGCCACATCGGAACTCGCGCTCAATTTGGAGAGCACGGCGAGCAGGGCGGCCTGCACCACCATGAAGGTCGTTGCCCCGTGCTCGCCTGCCACCGCACTCACCTGCTGCTGCAACTCGGCGGGCCAATCCACGTCGATGGTCGCGCCCCGCTGATCGGCAACGGACGGGTAGGGGCGATCGGTGGGTAACGCCAGCCGTTCGGGCAGGCCGGCGAGAGCTTCTTCCCAGTAGGCGAGCTGAGCGGAGATCGCGCTGTCACCGTCCTCGAGCTCACCCAGCTGCACACGCTGCCACAGCGTGTAGTCGACATACTGCACAGCCAGTGGCGCCCAGTCCGGTGCGCGGCCCGAGCACCGGCTGGCGTACGCCGCACTCAGATCACGCACCAACGGGGTCAGCGACCAGCCGTCTGCGGCGATATGGTGCACCACCGCCACAAATACGTGATCGTGCTCGTCGACACGGAACACCTTTGCCTGCAACGGGATCTCGGAGCCGAGGTCGAAGCTGTGGCGCACGGTCGCGGCGATGGCGTCGTCCAGGTCAGCCGACGCCCAACCGGTGGCATCGACGACACTCCAACCGAAGTCGGCGCGGTCGACCGGGACCACCACCTGGCGAGGTGTTCCGTCGGCCGCCTCGAACAGCGTGCGCAAACTCTCGTGGCGGGCGATGACGTCGCCCAGTGCGGCGCGCAACGCTTCGGCGTCGAGCTTGCCACGAAGCCGTAATCCGACCGGCATGTTGTACACCGGGGACGGCCCGTGCAACTGGTCGATGAACCACAACCGGTTCTGGGCGAACGACAATGGAATCACCGCGGGCCGCTCAGCGGCCACCAGCGGTGCCAGATCCCCCGGGCGTTCGCCGATACACAGGGCCAGCTGCGCCACCGTGGGTGCCTCGAATACGGTGCGCACCGACAGTTCGGTACCCAGGGCGGCATTGATCGCCGAAACCAGCCGCATCGTCGAAACGGAATCCCCGCCGAGATCGAAGAACGAGTCGTCGGCGCCGACCCGCTCGACACCCAGCACCCGAGCGTAGATCCCGGCCAGGATCTCCTCGTCGGGCCCGGCCGGCGCGCGGTAGTGATCCACGTCGCGGTAGTCAGGCGCAGGCAGCGCCCGGGTGTCGAGCTTGCCGTTCACCGTCACCGGCAGTGCGGCGAGGGCCACGACCGAGGCCGGAACCATATAGCCCGGTAGCCGTTCGGCCAGGGCCGCGCGGGCTGTGGCCGGATCCGCCGTCCCGGTGATGTATCCGACCAGACGCTTGTCACCGGGCTGGTCCTCCCGGGCGACCACCGCCGCCTGATCCACACCGTCCAGTGCGGTCAGCGCAGACTGGATCTCGCCGAGTTCGATGCGGTATCCGCGGATCTTGACCTGTTCGTCGGCACGACCGAAATAGTCCAACTGCCCGTCGGCTCGCCACCGCACCAGGTCGCCGGTGCGATACATGCGTGAGCCCGGCTCTCCGAAGGGGCACGCCATGAACCGCGATGCGGTCAGACCCGAGCGGCGCCAATACCCGATACCGACGCCGGCACCGGCCAGGTACAACTCCCCGACCACGCCGGCGGGCACCGGCCGCAGCCACTCGTCCAGGACGAAGAACGCTGCCCATGCGGTCGGAGCGCCGATCGGGACAATCTGCGGACCGGCCGATCCGACTTCCAGTGGCCTGCTGGCACAGAGCCACATCGTGGTCTCGGTCGGACCGTAGACGTTGACCATCACCCGTCCCGGTGCCCACCGATCGACCAACTCCGGCGGGCAGGGCTCGGCTCCGATCACCAACGAAGTGCGGTCGAGGCCCTGCACGGGAAGCACTCCCGCCGCCGATGGTGTCTGGGTCAACACCGTGACCCCTTCGCGCACCAGCAGGGCATGGAAATCCTCGGGGGAACGGGTGACCGCATCGGGCACGACCACGAGCCGGCCACCGTGCAGCAGCGCGCCCCAGATCTCCCACACCGAGAAATCGAACGCATACGAATGGAACTGCGTCCACACCTGTCCGGGCTCGAGCGGTACCCCGATCTCGAGCGAGTCGAAAAGCTGCGCCACGTTGCGCTGGGTGACCGCCACCCCCTTCGGCTGACCGGTGGTGCCGGACGTGTAGATGAGGTGTGCCATGTCGTCGGCCGCCGGTGGCGCCAACGGTGTGCTGGGCAGCCTTTCGGCAACAGGTGCGACGACATCGTCCGCATCGAATATCGTCAGGCCATGACCGCTCAGGCGGTCGGCCAAGGCAGCGGTGGTCACCGCGGCGATCGGGGCGGCGTCGGTGAGCATGAACTCGATGCGTGCCTCGGGAAGCGCCGGATCGATCGGCAGATAAGCCGCGCCGCTCTTGAGCACCGCCAGAATTGCCACGATCGCCTCGGCCGAACGCGGGAACATCACCGCAACCCGCCGGCCCGGGCCCACTCCCCCGGCGACGAGCAAGTGCGCCAACCGATTCGCAGACTCGTCGAGGTCGCGATATGTCATCGACCGCGCTCCACAGACCAGCGCCACCGCCTCGGGTGCCCGCGTCACCTGTGCTGCGAACAACTCCGGAACCGACGCCGGCTGTGCCAGTTCGGACAGCACCGCCCGGTTGCCCCATTCGGCGAGGCGGGCGTGCTCCGCCTCGCCGAGGAGGTCCACAGCCGAGAGCGCGCGGCGAGGTTCGGCCGTCATCGCCTCCAGCACCGCCTCTAGCCGCTGAGTGAGAACTTCGATGGCGGCGGTGTCGAACACGGTGGTGTCGTATTCGAGGCGCAGGCGGAGTTCGTCACCGGGTATCGCTTGCATCGTCAGCGGATAGTCGGTGGATTCGTGACTGGTGAACTCGACGATCTCCAGACTCGCCTCGGCGCTGGACAACGTAGCGGTGTCCACCGGGTAGTTCTCGAACACGAACAGGGTGTCGAACAACCGGTCATGGTCGGTGATGCGGTGGATCTCGCTGAGCGAGATGTGTTGATGCTCAAGGGTCTTGGCGTGAGCGCGTTGGAGATGGTCAAGCAGATCGGTGGTGGTGGTCGATGCGGTGATGTCCGCGCGGACCGGCACCGTGTTGATCAGCAGGCCCACCATCGACTCGGCTCCTGCCAGCTCGGCCGGCCGTCCGGAGACCACGGTGCCGAAGACGATGTCGCGCTGGCCGGTCAATGAGTTCAGCAGTAGCGCCCAGGCAGCCTGCAGAACGATGTTGGTGGTGGTGCGATGTGAGCGCGCGAGCTCGTTGAGCGCCCGGGTGGTCCTGGCGGACAGGCGATGTGCCGCTACCCCCCGAGGCCCGGACTCCGATTTCTGCGACGGGTCCACGAGGGTGGGTGCGTCGAAACCTTCCAGCACTTCGCGCCACGCCGCATGGGCTGCCTCGACATCGCGATCGGCCAGCCAGCTGATGTAACTGCGATACGGGGTGGCCGCAGGCAGCCGGTGACCGTGATAGGCGGCGAAGATCTCCTGCAGCAGGATGGGCAGTGACCAACCGTCGAGCACGATGTGATGGTTGGTCAGTACTACCCGGTGGATGTTCGGGGCGGTATGGATCACGGCGACTCGGAAGGCCGGCGGATGCGCCAGATCGCAGACGGCCCCACGTTCCTCGGCGCACAACTGCTGGAGCTGTTCCTCGCTTGCGACGTGTCCCGATCCGACGTAGCGCCAGCCCGCAGCCGGATCGGCCGGAATGACCTGCACCGGCTCACCGAGCTGGTCGCAGAATCGGGCCGCCAGGTGCGGATGCCGAATCGCCACGGCCTGAACCGCATCCTCCAACCGGTGCTCATCGAGGGGGCCGGCGACCGTGATGTCCAACTGCACCACATACAGGTCGTCGTCGGCACACCGCGTTGTGCTGCTGTGGTAGATGAGGCCTTGCTGCAATGCGGTCAGCGGCAGGATGTCGGCGACGCGGTGCTGCCGGGACAACTCGTCGATCTCGGACTGGGCGAGCCGGGCGGGCGCGATGTCGGACGGGCTCAATCCGCCGCCACCGTTGCGCACGTGCTCGCAGATGCCGGCCAGGGCATCGCACCACAGTCCGTGGAGTCGGTTCATCTGCGCTTCGTCGACGGCCGATGGCGCCCAGGTCCAGTTCGCCTGCAACTGAGGGCCGGCGCCGGTGTCGAGGGTCCCCGCATCCAGTGCCACGGTGTGCGTCAACGGCATACGAGTGGCGGCCGCGCCTGTCGCAGACATACCGTCCGCGGAGATCCGCCACAAGTCATCGCTGATGTCGGCGGGCGCGCCGAGACGACCCAGATAGTTGAACCCGAGCGTCGGGTCGGCACCCTCGAGGTCGACATCGGGGTTCAGGTAGCGCAGCAGCCCATACGTGAGTGGGTCAGGCAGTGAACGCAGCTGCTCCTTCGCATCTTTCACCGCTGCGCCCAGTGCTGGAGCCCCCTCGACCACCTGCAACCAGGACGGGCCACCGCCGCTGTCGCCGAAATTCAATGCGACCGGATACTTGGCGGTGAACCAACCCACCGTGCGGGACAGGTCGATGTCGCCGGCCACTTCCTCATGTCGCCCATGACCCTCGACATCGATGGTGATGGGCGCGTCGGCTTTACCCCCGGTGCGGGAGAATTCGGCCACGGCAAGCCCGAACGCGATCAGCAAGATGTCCTGCACGCCGAGATGGAACGCCGCAGGCACTTCACCGAGCAACATGCGGGTGGTTTCGGCGTCCACGGACACCCGCAGCTGTCCGGCGGTCTCATGCGTATCGCGGTCGGGTTGCACCGCGGGAAGCACCGCAGGGGTGTTGGCCACTTTCCGCCACACGTTCGCGTGGGCCACGACGTCGGGGTGGTCGGCGTGCGCGCGCAGCGCTTCGGCCCACCGCTGGAAGGACGTGCCGGTCGGCGGCAGCGCCACCGGTTGTCCACCGCGATGCTGTGACCAGGCGATGTTGATGTCTTCCAAGATGATTCGCCACGACACTGCATCGACGGCAAGATGGTGCACGATCAACACCAACTGACGGGTGGAGGTCACCCACAGCGCGCTGAGCATCACTCCGCCCGACGGGTTCAACCGCGACCGGGCCATCGCCAGCGCCTCATCCGTCAGGGTGTCCACCGAACGCACGCAGCCTCGCGCGTCGACCGAGCCCGGCTCGGGCACGGTCAACGACCACGGGCCGACCCCATGGGCCTCGGCGCACAACCGAAGCATGCCGTGGCGATCGATCAAGGCCTGTAACAGAGTGACGACATCAGCCTCGGCCACACCGGAGGGAGCCTGTAGCAGGACGGTCTGGTTGAACGCATCGACTGGGCCGACGCGCGCAACGTCGTTGAGCCACCTGATGATCGGCGTGGCCGGCAGCGGCCCGACCCCTTCATCGACTGGGCCGTGTACACCGCCTTCCAGCCCGGGTACCTCGACCACCCGCGCCAAACGCGCCACGGTCTGCTCGACGAACACGTCACGGGGACGGCACACCAAGCCCGCTGCGCGGGCCCGGGCAACCACCTGCATCGACAGGATGCTGTCGCCGCCGAGATCGAAGAACGAGTCGTCGACGCCGACTCGGTCCAGCCCGAGAACCTGCGCATAGATGTCGCTGAGGACCGCTTCGACGGCATCCGCCGGGGCCCGGTAGTCGTCACCGGAGCCATAATCGGGCACGGGAAGCGCTCGGGTGTCGAGCTTTCCGTTGACCGTGAGTGGCAGCGCGCCGAGCACCACGACCGCGACAGGCACCATGTACGCGGGTAGCCGGTCGGCGAGTTGGGTGCGGATACCGGCCGGTTCGGCGGTGCCGGTGACGTAGCCGACGAGGCGCTTGTCACCGGGACGGTCCTCGCGGACGATCACAGCAGCCTGATCCACACCTTCCAGCCCGGCCAAGGCGGCCTGGACTTCGCCGAGTTCGATGCGATATCCGCGAATCTTGACCTGCTCGTCGGCACGGCCCAGGTATTGCAGTTGCCCGTCGGAACGCCAGCACACCAGGTCTCCGGTCCGATACATCCGTGTGCCGGACGCGCCGAAGGGGCAAGCGACAAACCGTGACCCGGTCAATCCGGTGCGACCGACATAGCCGTACGCCAGGCCGGCACCTGCCACGTACAGTTCGCCGATGACCCCGGCAGGTACGGGGCGCAACCACTCGTCGAGCACGAACAGCGCGGCGGCGGGGACCGGTGAACCGATGGGAACGACAGCCGATCCGGGCCGACCGGCTTGCAGCGGCGCGCTGATCGCCACGCACATCGTCGTCTCGGTGGGCCCATAGGCGTTGATCATCAGCCGCCCCGGCGCCCACTGGTCGACCACCTCGGGCGAACATGCCTCACCGACCACCACCAACGCCGCCGACCCCAACCCCTGTGTCGGCAACGCACGTACGGCAGAGGGCGTTTGGGTGAGCACATCGACGCGTTCGCGTACCAGCAAGGCGTGGAAATCATCTGGTGAGACCGCAACGTCCTCGGGGACGACCACCACCCGTCCGCCGCGTAGCAGCGCGCCGAAGATCTCCCAGACCGAGACGTCGAAGGCCAGTGAGTGACACTGGGGCCACACCCCGGGACGAGGCAGCCCGGCATCGAGGGGCTCCAGCAGTTGCGTCACGTTGTGGTGGGTGACAGCCACACCTTTGGGCACCCCGGTGGTGCCCGAGGTGTAGATCAGGTAGGCGACATCATCGGCGTGCGGCATCGGCAGCCCACTGGTCGGATGCAATGCAGGCACCGTGATCTCGTTGGCGTCGACCACCGAAATCCCGCGTCCCCGCAATCGGTGAGCCAGGCCGCTGGTGGTGACGGCGGCCACCGGAGCGGCATCGGTCAACACGAACTCCAGCCGCGTATCGGGCACGACGGGATCGACCGGCAGATACGCCGCGCCGGTCTTGAGGATCGCCAGGATGGCGACGATGGCCTCGCCGGACCGGTTGGACAGCAGCGCGACGCACTGGCCGGGACCGGCTCCCTGGCCGATCAACTTGTGCGCCAGCCGGTTCGCGGTCAGATCGAGTTCCCGGTAGGTCCAGGATCGCTCCCCACAGGTGAGCGCCAACGCCTCGGGAGCGCGTGCGACATGTTCGGCGAACAGCGCGGGAATCGAGACAACAGCGGGGGCCGGGCAAGTGGCGGCCGCGCGGTTGCCGAGGGCAGCGAGGCGGGCGTGCTCATCCTCGTCGAGCAGGTCGATCGACGACAGCCGTGCGGTCGGATCTGCGGTCATGGCCGTCAGCACCCGTCGCAGCCGAGCGACCAGGGTTTCGATGGTGCCGGAATCGTAGACATCGGTGCGGAATTCCACGGTGCCGCCGAGGCCGGCCGGTTCACCGTCGGCGGTGCGGCGTTCGGCCAGCGAGAAGTTGAGGTCCATTCGGGCGGTGCGGGTATCGACGGGTATCCGGGTGACCTGCACGTCGTCCAAGACCATTCCGGCGGACGAATCGTTGATGTCATGCTCGGCGAGGTTCTGCCATGCCAGCGCAACCTGGATCAACGGGTGGTGGGCCAGGGACCGAGTCGGGTTCAGTTGATCGACGAGGACTTCGAACGGCACATCTTGGTTGTCGAACGCAGCCAGGGTGCGGGCACGCACTTGCGCCAGGACGTCGGTGACGGTCGGGTCCCCGGCCAGATCCGCCCGCAGCACCAGGGTGTTGACGAAGAAGCCGACCAGGTCATCCAGCGCCGGATCGCGGCGGCCGGCGATCGGGAAGCCCACCGCCACATCGGAACTTGCGCTGAGCTTCGACAGGAGTGTCAGCAGGGCCGCTTGGACCACCATGAAGGTGGTCGCGTTGTGTTCTCGCGCCACCCGGGCGACCTGCTGCTGCAATTCGGCCGGCCAGTCCACCGCCATCGTGGCACCGCGGTGCTCGGCAATCAGTGGGTACGGCCGGTCGGTGGGTAGGTCGATGCGCTCGGGCAGGCCCGCCAACGCGTCCCGCCAGTAAGTCAGCTCGGTGGCGATCCGGCTCCGGCTGTCCTCGAAGTCACCGAACTGCGCACGCTGCCACAGCGTGTAGTCGGCATACTGCACCGCCAGTGGCGCCCAGTCGGGGGCCTGCCCTGCGCACCGATTGACGTAGGCCTGCCCGAGGTCGGTCACCAGCGGGATGACCGACCAACCGTCCGCGGCGATGTGGTGCACAACCGCGACAAGGACATGCTCGTCGTCGTCGAGACGAAACACCTGCGCCCGCAGGGGGATCTCGGTGGCCAGTTCGAAGGTGTGCCGTGCCGCGCCCTCGATGCCCGCCTGCACCTGTGCCGGCGTCCAGCCGGTGGCATCGACAACTTCCCAGCCGAGTGCGTCTACTCCCGGTACCGTCACGATCTGCCGGGGAATGCCGTCGGGAGCGGCGAACAGGGTGCGCAGGCTCTCGTGGCGAGCCACCACGTCGGCCATCGCAGCCCGCAAGGCCTCGATATCGAGTGCCCCGACCAAACGGAATGCGGCCGTCATGTTGTACACCGGTGAGGGACCCTGCAATTGGTCCAGGAACCACAAACGGGACTGGGCGAATGAAAGCGGCAGCACCTCGGGTCGTTCACCGGCGATCAGAGGCTCCAGCCCAGCCTCTGCCCCGCCGATCCTGCGCGCCAGTTGGGCGACGGTGGCCGCGTCGAACAGGGAACCCACCGTGATACCGGCGCGCAGCGAGGAGTTGATCGCGGCGATCAGACGCATCGCGGACAGCGAATCCCCTCCCAGATCGAAGAAGGAATCATCGATCCCCACCCGGGGCAGGCCGAGGACACGGGCATAGAGGTCGGCCAGGATCTCCTCGACCGGGTTGCCCGGGGCTCGGTAGCGATCGGTGTCGAGATAGTCCGGTGCGGGCAGTGCGCGCCGGTCGAGTTTGCCGTTCACCGTCAGAGGCACCGTGTCGATCGCGATCACCGCGGACGGAACCATATAGCTGGGCAGCCGCTCGGCGAGCCGCGCCCTGGTGTGATTCGGGTCGGCCGTTCCGGTGATGTAGCCGACGAGGCGCATGGCGGCGGAGTCGTCATCGCGGGCGATGACGACGGCTTGGGTCACGCCGTCGAGTGCGGCCAGTGCGGCCTGCACTTCACCGAGTTCGATGCGGTACCCGCGGATCTTGACTTGCTCGTCCGCGCGTCCGAGGTAGTGCACCTGGCCATCGAGACCCCACCGAACCAGATCGCCGGTGCGGTACATCCGGGCGCCTGGCGCCCCGAACGGACAGGCGACGAACCGGGATGAAGTCAGCGCTGCCCGACCCCAATATCCGGTTCCCACACCGCGACCCGCGATATACAACTCACCGACCACTCCTGGCGCCACCGGACGCAACCAGGAGTCGAGGATGAACAGCGCTGCGCCGGTGACCGGCGCGCCGATCGGCACCGCGGTCCCCTTGCCGAGTGGTTCGCTCAGTGATGCGTACACGGTGGCCTCGGTGGGGCCGTAGGCATTGATCATCACCCGTCCCGGCGCCCAACGGTCCACCAGCTCGGGCGGACAGGCTTCGCCTGCCACCACCAGCGCTGCGGACTCCAGACCCTGCGGTGAGATCATGGCTGCCGCCGACGGAGTCTGGCTCAATACGGTGACGCCTTCGGCTACCAGGAGTTCATGAAGGTGGTCGGGCGATGCGGCGACCGCTTCCGGAACCACCACCAGGCGCGCACCGTGGAGCAACGCACCGAAGATCTCCCACACCGAGACGTCGAAGCTGTACGAGTGCCACTGCGTCCACACCTGTCCCGGTCCCGACGACACGTTGGCGCCGAGAACGCCGAACAGCCCGGGCACGTTGCGATGTGGGATGGCAACACCTTTGGGCACACCTGTGGTGCCCGAGGTGTAGATGATGTACGCGATGTCGGACGGATCCGGACCGGACATTGCCGTGCGGTACGGAACGGACACAGCGGGGCCGACGTGGGTCCCGTCGTCGTCGACATCTAGGACGGGCACATCGCACCAGCTCAGGCGCGGGCGCTGCGCTGCCGTGGTGACTGCGACGACCGGCGCGGCGTCGCCCATCATGAATTCGATACGCGCGTCGGGTAGCGCCGGATCGACCGGCACATAAGCCGCTCCGGTCTTCAACACGGCCAAAATCGCCACGATGGCCTCGGCCGACCGGGAGAACAGCAGCGCCACAACCTCGCCCGGCCCCGCACCGTAGGCCGACAACACGTGTGCGAACCGGGTCGCGGCCTCATCGAGTTCCCGGTACGTCATCGACCGACCCTCGAACGTCACCGCCGCGGCATCGGGCGTGCGGGCCACCTGACGGGAGAACAACGCCGGAATCGACTCCGCGACCCCCGGTTCGGACAATGTCCGCTGATTGCTCCACTCCTCGAGGCGACGGCGCACAACCCCGTCGAGTAGGTCGATGGAAGACAGCGGCTGCAGCGGGTCGGCGATCATGGCCGCCAGAGCCGATTCCAGTCTTTGGATCAAGGCCTCGACGGTGGCGAGGTCGAAGACCGCGGTGTCGAACTCGACGCGAAGCTGCATCTCACGTTCGGCCCGGGAACCCTGATCTCGGCCCGGCAACGCTTGAACCGCAAGTGGGTAATGGTTGGACTCGCGGAAGTCGAATCCGGTGATCGCCATGCCGTCGGGGTCCGAGGACGTCGTGACGTCGATCGGGTAGTTCTCGAAAACCAGCAGGGTGTCGAACAGCTGGTCATGCCCGGTGATTCGATGGATGTCGCTGAGCGCCACATGTTGGTGCTCGATTGTGTCGTTGTGGGCGGTCTGTAACTGGTGCAACAGATCTGAGGTCGTGGTGCCCGGTCTCACGGTTGCCCGCACCGGCACCGTGTTGATCAGCAGACCGACCATCGAATCCGCGCCCTCGAGCTCGGCCGGACGTCCCGACACCGTCGTGCCGAATGCGACGTCATGCCGGCCGGTCAGTGAGGTGAGCAGCAGCGCCCAGGCCCCTTGTAACACGATGTTGGCGGTGCTGCGATGGGCACGTGCCAGCTCACCGAGGGCCCGGGCGGCTTCTGCGGAAAGCCGGAATGTTTCGACACCGCGCTGCCCCAGGTGGTTTCGGCCCGACGGCGCCACCAGCGTAGGGGCGTCCAATCCGCTCAACTGCTCGCGCCACGCCCGGTGGGCGCCCACGAGATCCCGTTCTGAAAGCCAGGTGACGAAGTCACGGTACGGGGTGGGGGCCGGCAGCCGTAGTCCTCGGAAGGCCGCGAAGATCTCCTGTAGCAGGATCGGCATCGACCAACCGTCGAGCACGATGTGGTGCGCCGTGAGCACGAACCGGTGCCGGTCGGCGGCAACGCGCAGCAGGCAGGCCCGGAACGCGGGCTGATTGGCCAGATCGCAGACTGCGGTGCGCTCGGCGGCGCAGATGTCCCGAATGTCCTCGTCGACGCCAATGCCGTTGGTGTCAAGGTCGATACGCCGCCAGGGCACGGTCGGGTCTACGGGGATGACCTGCACCGGCTGCTCGAACCGCTCGCAGAAACGGGCCACCAGGTGGGGATGCCGGCCGGCGACCGCTTGCACCGCCGCGCGGAGCCGATCGTGATCGACTGGGCCGCTCAACGTGATATCCAGCTGCATCGCATAGACATCGTCAGCGCCCACTGCGGTCCCGGCATGGAACAGGAGTCCCTGCTGCAAGGGTGTCAGCGGCAGGACATCGGCAATCCGGTGCTGATGGCTGAGCTCGTCGATCTGGTGCTGGCTCAGCTCGGCAGCGACATCGGACGGTGTCAAGCCGCCGCCACCGCGCCGGACGTACGCACAGATGCCCGCCAGCGCGTCGAACCACAGTCGGCCGAGCTGATCGAGTTGCGACTCATCCAGGACAGAGCGTGCCCAGGTCCAGTCGGCGTTCAACTGCGTGCCCGCCTCGGTTTCGATGGTGGCTGCGTTGAGCTCGACGGTGTGGCCCAGTGGTGTGGGCACCGCTGCGGCCAGACGGGCCAACGACAAGCCGTCCGAGCACATCCGCCATCCATCACTGGACGCGTCGCGCGCGCCGCCCAGCCGGCCCAGATAGTTGAACGCGATCGTCGGATCCGCTTGCGCCAGGTCCACATCGGGGTTCAAGTAGCGCAGCAGACCGTAGGTCGCGCCGTCAGGTAGCGCACGAAGCTGCTCTTTCGCGTCTTTGACCACCGCACCGAGCGCGGCCTCGCCGGCCGCCACCTGCGTCCAGGGCAGCGTGGTGGCGCGGCGCCCGAAATCGAACGACACCGGGTATTTGGTGGTGAACCATCCGACGGTGTGCGACAGATCGACATCCCGATCGGCTGGTCCACCCAACTCCTCGTGGCGACCGTGTCCCTCCACGTCGATGGCGATCGGCGTGCCGCTGCACGAGAACTCGGCTGCCGCCAATCCGAACGCGATGAGCAAGATGTCCTGGATGCCGGCATGAAAGGCTGCCGGTACTTCACCGAGGAGCAGGTGGGTGGTGTCGACGTCGAGTGTCATCGACAGCTGCCCGGCGGTCTCGTAGGTATCGGCTTCGGGCCGCGGTGCGGGGAACACCGGCGATACGGCCGCACAGTCCCGCCACACGGGCGCCTGGTCTGTCACCTTCGGATCAAGTGCGAACTGGGCGAGCAGGTCTGCCCATCGGGTGAACGACGTGCCGGCGGTCACCAGGGTCACCGGCCGTCCGTTGCCGTGCTGCGCCCAGGCGATGTTGAGATCTTCCAACATGATTCGCCAGGACACGCCGTCGACGGCGAGATGGTGAACGATCAGCATCAGCTGGCTCGTCGACGTCACCCACACCGCGCTGAGCATTGTGCCCGCGGCCGGATTCAGTGCCGATCTCGCCGACGCCACCGCCTCATCGGACAGCACATCCACCGAGCGCATACATTCAGCGGCATCGACCGATCCCGGCTCGGGCACCGCCAACGTCCAGCCACCTGCACCGTCGTCCGCGGCACGCAATCGGAGCATGCCGTGTCGGTCGAGCAAGGCCTGCAACATGATTGCGACGTCTGCCTCGGTGGCTCCGGCCGGTGCCTGCAGCAGTACCGCCTGATTGAACTCGTCGATGGGACCGCCGGCGTCTCCCAGGCTCTTCAGCCACCGCATGATCGGAGTCGCCGTCACCGAGCCCAGACCTTCGTCGGCCGGCTGATCGATGACACCGGACGCCTCGACCACCTGGGCCAGCCGGGTCACCGTCTGCTGGACGAAGATGTCACGCGGGCGACATTTCAGACCTGCCGCACGAGCGCGCGCAGCCACCTGCATCGACAGGATGCTGTCGCCACCCAACTCGAAGAACGATGCGTCGACTCCGACGCGATCCAGGCCGAGGATCTCGGCGTAGATTGCGGCCAGAGTCTCCTCGGTCGGTGTCGAGGGCCCACGGTAGTCGTCGACCTGCTGGTATTCCGGTGCGGGCAAGGCCTTTTTGTCGAGTTTGCCGTTGACGGTCAGCGGCAGCGCGTCGATGGCGACGATGGCCGCCGGCACCATGTAGGGCGGCAATTTGTTCCCCAACGCCGCCCGCAACTGCGCCGGATCGGCGCTGCCGGTGACATACCCGACCAGACGTCTGTCCCCCGGGCGGTCCTCCCGGGCGATCACCACCGCCTGCTCGACCCCGTCCGACGCCGTCAACGCCGATTGGATCTCCCCCAACTCGATACGATAGCCGCGAATCTTGACCTGTTCATCGCTGCGTCCCAGATACTGCAGTTCGCCGTCGGGGCGCCACGACACCAGATCGCCGGTGCGATACATGCGAGTTGCGGGCACGCCCGCACCACCGAACGGACACGCCACAAAACGCGTGGCGGTCAGTGAGGCGCGGCCGGCGTAGCCATAGCCCAAACCTGCACCCGCCACATACAGTTCACCCACCGCGCCGATCGGCACCGGTCGCAGCCAGTCATCCAGAACATAAAACGCCAGATCCGCCAGCGGCCCACCGATCGGACTCACACCGCCGTTCACATCGGCGGCAGTGATCTCACGGAACGACGCATGCACCGTCGTCTCGGTAATCCCATACATATTGATCAACCGCGGCAGGCGCGGATGTTCTGCCAACCACGGACTCAGACGCGCCGGTTCCAGTGCCTCACCACCGAACACCACGACCTCGAGCGCCAACCGGTTCTCGGGCCGAGTCACATCGACCGCTTGCAACGCGTAGAACGCCGACGGCGTCTGACTCAACACACTCACGTGTTCGTCGACGAGCAAGGCATGGAACTCTTCAGCCGAGCGGGTCACCGATTCCGGCACCACCAGTAGCCGACCACCGTGCACCAGGGCGCCGAATATCTCCCACACCGAAAAATCGAACGCCAACGAATGACATTGCGTCCATACTTGACCCGTCGACAACGCCACCTCGGCATCCAATGCCTGAAGCAGACGTATGACGTTGCGATGTGGAATCGCCACCCCCTTGGGCACACCTGTGGTACCCGAGGTGTAGATCAAATACGCGACATCATCCGGCGCAGGCACCACCGGCAGCGGCGTGCTCGGCCGGCCGTAGACGGCACGATCGTGAACATCGATCACAGCCAGGCCGAGGCCATCCAACCGATCCATCAGATCGGCGGTGGTCACCGCGATCGACGTATGCGCGTCGGCCAACACGAACTTCAACCGCGAATCGGGCACCACCGGGTCGATCGGCACATACGCCGCACCGGTCTTGAGCACCCCCATCATGGCCACGATCGCCTCAACCGACCGGGAAAGCAGCAATGCCACCCGCTGCCCCGGACCCACACCACGCTCGACAAGCAAATGTGCCAACCGGTTAGCGGCCGCGTCCAGCCCGCGGTAAGACATCGAACTGTCACCGCAGCTGACGGCCACCGCTTCTGGTTGGCGCGCCACCTGCTCGGCGAACAACTCCGGAATCGACGTCGACACCGGCGCCGCCCCGGTCAACGCGGACCGGTTGCCCCATTCGTCCAGCTCCGCGAGCGGTTCGCGGACGTCGATCGTGGAAAGCGGGCGATGTGGGTCCAGAGTCATCGAGGACAGAACCCGCTCGAATCGGGCCGCCAGATCTTGGGCGTCGCAACCGGCGAACAAGTGCCCGACGCCGGTCAGGCTGAGATAGAGCTCCTCATCCTTCTGGAGAAAGACCAGGCCGAACTGGTCGACCAGGCCGGTATGGGTGACGGTGCCCGATCCTGGAGCACCGGCGAAATCGGCCGTCGGGATGGTCGGAATGAAATTGATCGCAGGCCGGGTCGATGGCCGACCGGCACCCTGGAATCGCGCTTGACTCTCGATGGCCCGCAAGGGAAATCGTTGATGTCGCAGGGCTCCTTGGATCCGGTTGTCGACATGTTCGCACAGAGCGGCGACCGTGGCCCCCGGCGACGTCTGCAACGTCAAAGGCACGACACCCGAGACCATTGCGGGCAACATGAGCACTTCAGGGCGCACCCTGCGACTGACCGGAAAGTCAAGGACGACTTCACACCCACCGATCTCCCCCTGCACCAGCAGTGCATAGGCAGCGGTGATCACCGACGCACGGCGCACCCCCAGGGCCCTCGAGAGGTCGCGGGCCCTCGCGACCACCGCACTGTCCAGTTGAACTGGGGCGGACGGTTCATACTGGTCGGCTTCGTTTGCGATCGCTGGAGCCAGCCCATGGCGAGGTTCACCGTCGGGTGGCACATTGTCGGACCAATACGCCTGATCACCGGAGTAATCGTCGGTAGCCTCGTACTCGGACTCGCAGTCGATGAGTGTCTGCAGTGAGCCGAAGATTGTGGGTGGAATCGGCGTGCCACCAGCGATTGCTGTGTATACCGCGGCAATTCGATGGCAGACCAGCCCCATCCCGATTCCGTCGATCGCGATGTGATGGCAGCACACAAAAAAGTAGAACTCGTCGGCTCGTGTCTGCAGCAGCGCGAACTTGAACAGCGGACCGCTGAGCGGCATCGGCGTCTGCCGGATCGACGAAGCCGCTCGGTAGGCGTCCTGTACCGGATCCTTTGACCCCGTCAGGTCATGACGAACAAGCTTGACATCGGGCTCGTCGACGATCCTCTGGAAAACTTGGCCGCCTTCTTCGAAGAAGGTAGCTCGGAGAGGTTCGGCCTCGCGCACCACGTGACGAATCGCTCGCCCGAGCATGTCGTGCTCGATGGATCCGTCGATCCGCGCGAGCATGCCCAGCTGCCATTTGACACCGGCGCGGCCTGTCTCCTCCGCAAGCCAAATGTCCAGTTGCCCCCGCGTAAGCGGGAGCGCCGCTTGCTCACTTCCAGTCGTTCCAGCGGGCGGCTTACCGATCAACAGTCTGACCCTGTGCCAACCTCTCGCGGAGACTCCGTGGCCGGATGTCGGGCCAATGTTGCTCGATGTAGTCCAGGCAGGCCGTCCGGTCGGCCTCGCCGTAGACCACACGCCACCCGGCCGGAACATCCGCGAAGGCCGGCCACAAGCTGTGTTGCTCCTCGTCGTTGATCAACACGAAGAAGCTGCCGTTGTCATCATCGAATGGATTGATACTCACCGGCACTCCAAACCATCGGGGCGGGTTAAATGGAACACGTTCTAAACCTAACGCAGACGGCTCGATCGCCAGGGATTTTCGGGGAAATCGTCAATATTTGCTGTCTGCTATCTGGCGCCCCCAGTCCGGCACGACTCCGCCGCGTGCGTGAACCGTTAGCATGGCGAATTTGCCACAGAACATTGATAGAAGCGCTGCGCATCGCCCACCATCGCAGCCAGCACCAGCTCTTTCGGCGATGCTGTCATGGTTTGCCAGAATTTTGCTGACCGGTGCACGACTTGCCGCCGCAGCGACCCTGGTTTCGGCCGCACGGCCACAGGACCGCCTGGAAGAACGAATTCAATCGATCAGAGAATGCTATGCATTCGCTCAGAATCTCACCTGAGCAAAGGTCAAACCGCGCTGCTTTCGACCTCGGCAGCGGCACAACCTGCAGACCACTCAGCGAAGTCGCCACGGCGGCAGCGGTATCCGCCGAAAGTCCCCCGCACCCAACTGGACGACGTACGGTTGGGAAATACCGTAGAGCTCAGAGCTGCGATCCTGGATCGACGCGGACACATGCGCCCCGGCGACCGTCGACCAGCGTCGGTGACAGCCCGAGGTCGTCATGTCGGAATCCGTACCGTCTAGTAGCTAGGGATCACGAAGAAGTGAGCGATACCGCCAAAACCACACTGCCGCCTGGACCTCCGCTTCCCATGGTGGTGCAGTCCGCGTTGATGGCCGGCTTCGGTCTTCGCTTCCTGAGTTGGTGCCAGCGCCGTTACGGCAAGATGTTCACGCTTCGTATTCCCTTGTCCGGCAGGGTCGTCTATCTCGCCGACCCTGCCGACATCAAGACGGTGTACGCGGGCGACCCCCGCATCTTTCACTCCGGCGAGGCGCATTGGTTCTTTCGTGGGCTGCTCGGCGAAAGCTCGCTCTTCGTGCTCGACGAGGACGCCCACCACGCGCTACGCCGCCTGACAATGCCGGCTTTTCACCGCGACGCGGTGGCGCAACAGGCTGCGCAGATGACCGAGATCGCCGCAGCGAACATCGCCGGTTGGCAGGTCGGCAAGAGCTTCCCGGTGGCGCCGAAGACTACGGAGATCACGCTCGAAGTGATCCTGCGGACCGTCATCGGTGCCAGCGACCCGGCGCGACTGGCGGCGTTACGCAAGGTCGTGCCGAGATTGCTGTACATGAAACCTTGGGAAACACCGGCGATTACGAAGCCGAGCCTCCGTCGCCACCGACCGTGGCGAAAGGTGGGCCGACGATTCGCGGAAGCAGACACCTTGCTCTACGCAGAAATCGCCGACCGCCGTGCCGACCCGAATCTGGCCGAGCGAACCGACGTGCTGGCCATGCTGGTCCGCGCCACCGACGACGACGGCCGGTCGATGTCCGACAGCGAACTGCGCGACCAACTGCTGACGGCGATCGCAGCCGGCCACGAGACGACGGCGACGGCGCTGTCGTGGGCGTTGGAGCGGCTCACCCGCCATCCCGTCGCACTGGCCAAGGCCGTGCAGGCCGCCGATGCCAGCGCCGCCGGGGATCCGGCCGGAGACGAGTACCTCGATGCGGTGATCAAGGAAACCCTGCGTATCCGTCCGGTGCTTTTCAGTTCCGGCCGGGTGCTCAAAGAGTCGACCGAGATCGGCGGATATCAGCTGCCATCCGACATCATGGTCGACCCGGCGATCGGGCTGGTACACGCGAGCGCCGAGGTTTACCGGGACCCGGAGCGCTTCGACCCCGATCGAATGGGCGGGGCCGCTTTGAGCCCGACGACCTGGCTGCCATTCGGCGGGGGGAATCGACGCTGTCTCGGTGCCACCTTCGCGATGGTCGAGATTCGCCTCGTGCTTCGCGAGATCCTGCGCCGCGTCGAGTTGGGTACCACTGACGCAGCAGACGAGAAGCAGCGAGCGAAGCACGTCACCTTCGTGCCGCATCGAGGCGGGATGATCCATGTTCGCGCGATCAGGAATGCCACACCGCTCTCAACCGAGTCGATGGCTCCTCAGTGCCCAGCCAACCTTCAGCGATCGCCGAACTCGCCGGAGTCGCACCCCCGACGCTGATCAGTCGTTACTGTCGACCGAGGCCGGCGAACTTTTCTACGAGGTCGGCGGTGGCGATCACACTTTCGGCCGATCGGGTCATCCGGGTGGCGAGTTCGCGGGCGCGCACGGCATATTCGGGTTCGAGAATCGTACGCAGGTCGGCGACCAAGGATTTCTCGGTCATAGCCGAAAAGCGCCTGGAAGTACCCACTTTCATTCGCTTGACCCTAGATCCCCACAGCGTCTGATCGAGATCGGTCGCAAGGATCAACGTGGGAACTCCGGCACGCAAGCCCGCCGCAGTGGTGCCCAGTCCGCCGTGGTGCACGACAGCACGGCAGGCGGGAAACGCGGTCGTGTAATTCATCGAGCCGACTATCTTGACATGCTCCGCCTGCGGAACGTGACTCAAGCCGGTCCCCGCAGCACACACCAGCGCCCGCTCCCCCAGTTGCGCGCACGCCGAGCCGATCATGGCGAGGGTCTCGGTGGCCGACGCCAACGGCAGGCTGCCGAAGCCGAAGAAGATCGGTGGGGTTCCGGCAGCGATCCACGACGCGACCTCAGCGTCGGCCTCACCGGGTAGGTCCATCGTCAGGGCACCGACAAAGGGCCGTTGAGCGGACCATTGCGCCCATTCGGCGGCGAGCCCTGGGAAGACCACTGGGTCGTAACCTTGAATCTCCAGCGTCCCGCGCTCGGTGAGTCGCCACGGGGACGGTGACGTGGCCTGCGGCAACGCCAGCTCACCGCGTTGTACGCCCTCGACCCGCCTGGCTTTGCGCCACGCGACCCACTCGCCGGCCTTCATCGCGGACCTGCCGAGCGGTGCGGGCAGGAACGGCACGAACTGCCCATTGGCCCGCAACGGAAACAGATGCAACGTGGCCAACGGAATGTCGTAGTACTCAGCGACGTTGCCGGCGGCATCCTCGAAGTTCACGCCGGTGAAGAGCAGATCAGCGCCCTCGGACAATGTCGTCAGCGTGGCGACGATGTCCTTCCAGCACTGCAGGAACGGCTCCACCAACTCGCGCCGTAACTCGATCAGTTCCCGGACCTTCCAGAAGTTGCGGGACAGGTGTGTCCAGAAGTTGCGGTGCGCATCCAATACGTCCTGCAGGTCGGGGCCATAGGGGATCGCAGTCGGGCCGGCGGCCTCGGCGAAGGAAACCAGATCGGGCGGGACGGCCATGTGTACCTCGTGTCCGCGATGCAGGAGCTCGCGGCCGACGGCGACGCAGGGCTCGATGTCACCGCGGGTCCCATAGCTGGCCAGGACGAATTTCATGGCAGATCCTGTTTCGATGTGCTTCCGCGACTCCTGCCGGACAGCGAGAGCTGGGCCGGCGCTACTTGCGCCACAGCACAGCAGTCCCGTCTATGTCGACGATCTCGGCGGAGATCTGATGTTCCGTGCGGTAGTCGGTCACGGCTTCCCGGCACGGCTTGAGGTCGTGGTAGTCATCGATGATGCAGAAGCCCCCGGGGGACAATCGCGGGTAGAGCGCCTCGAGCGCTTGGATGGTGGATTCATACAGATCGCCATCGATCCGCAGCACGGCGATACGCTCGATCGGCGCATCATGCAGGGTGTCCTTGAACCAACCAGGCAGAAAACGGACCTGATCATCTAGCAGTCCGTAGCGCTGGAAGTTGGCTCTGACCTCCGTTTCGGGCACTCCGAGGATTCCGGCAAGGCTCTGGGTCTTGAGTCCTTTGTCCGCCTTGTAGTTCGCGGGATCCGCAGGTGGCAGGCCCTCGAACGAATCCGCCACCCAGACACTTCGCGTCTCATCGCCATAGGCTGCCAGTACGGCACGCATCAGGATGCAGGCCCCGCCCCGCCACACTCCACATTCGATGAGGTCGCCGGGTATGTCCTCAGCCAACACAGTCTCGACGCAATGTTGAAGACTCGTGAGTCTCTGCATTCCGATCATCGTCTCGGCCTCGGCCGGCCAATCGATCCCCAAGTCCCGCTTGTGTTTAGCGACCGTGCTGCGATTCTCGTTCGGAGTGGCGCGTGCGAGCCGATGTGCTCCGCCGCGGACCATCATGCGATTGAGTGTCTTGAAATAGAGGCGGCGCCGCAGTGTCCACTGCGCAGGCAGTCGCTCGTGCATCCCGTACCTGGTGAGGTTGCCCCGCATCAGGTCGAGGTACAGAGATCGAACATCGAGGTCGGTCACGTGAAACGGGCCCCCCAAGGCGTGTAGTCCAGACAGTTTCGATGACTCTAGCCTCGAACAGGCATGGACTCGGGCTGGTTGGTCGATTCAGATTCAATAGTTGACTCGCCTCGTGCTGCTCGCTCCGTGCACCAAGGTCCATGATGGGTTACGGCCAACAGTTGAGGGGGCCCAGCTGGCCGGTTCACTTTGTGCAAGCAATCAGATTGATTGTGGCAGAGCCAATTCCAGGCATCTGATGCATCACATCGCCCGCAGGACAAACCCGGTCTGGTCGCCGCGCTGTTGGCTGTTGAGTGATAACGCGCGTTTCTCCCACTCCCACAGCTGCTTGGGTCCGAACATGCGGAGAATCTTGGGGTCGGTGACCGCCACGTCACGTCGATAGGCTTCGCTGCCGAGGAACTGACCCAAATTCGAATCGTCGAACATCCTGACCACTTGTAATCCGGCCCGCCGTGCGGCCGTCGCCATCCCCCGACGTGACGGTATGACCATGTGCCGGGGCGCGTCGGCCTGTACCCAATCGGCTCCGTAGGTGGTCCAAGCTTCCGACGAGGTCGTAGGCACCCGCGCCAGGCACATTCCTCCGACCGCGAGCTTTTCGTAGGCGACCTTCAGCGTCGCGACCGGGTCTGGAACATGTTCGAGGGAATGGTTGAACATCAGCAAGTCGAATGTGCCGTCGACGGCGCTCAGATCCCGCTTCATCAAGGACACGCCCTCGCAAGACCGGCCGTCGGCCTCGATGAACGGATCGGCACCGAGCAGATTGTTGAATCCAATCCTGCTCAGGCGATCAAGCAGTGCACCGGTGCCACACCCTACATCCAAGATTCGTGCGTCACGCTCAACCTCAAGTTGAGCCAGCATGCTGACGACGTCTCCGCCGAGAAGAACACGGAAGACGCCTTCGGACAGCCGTGTCCCGATGAGGGCACTGAGCATTCGGTTACCGCCGCCATGCAGCTTATTCGAATCATGTTGGCCCACCAGCCATCGGAACGCGCTGGGTGGAGCCGACGCACTGTGCGAGTAGTAGGTGGGCGGGTAATGGCGCATGAGGTCTTCGCCCTCCAGCGCGTCGAGGATCTGCAGCGTGTCACATGCAGTGCAAACGAAATACTCGAAAGCTTCACGAGTGCCGAACATCATCTCGCGGACTTCAATCGCCTGATGAGGACCGATCGAGCCACATAGTCGGCAATCTCTGGTGACCGTGTTCACTCGTCCAACCTCAACACCACCGGCGAAGCATAGCGTTTGCGGAGGCCAGGCGGGCCGAAAACGTGATGGCAGCGGAATCGGCACGTGGACGAAGTTAGCTCTGGCACGCCGACTTTGGTACGCGAGAGCTCGCGCGGCAACTGGAGCCCCAAAAGAGCTGACAGACCGGAGCAAGCTAGTAGTGTTTCGGCGGTGTGGGGTTCGGTGCTTGCGCTAGGGATTCTGGTAGGCCTCGACCCCATGCGCCTTGGCATCACCTTGCTCGTGATCTCACGGCCACGCCCCGTGCAGAACCTCCTGATGTTCGGCGCCGGATGCGTCACGGCATGCATACCCACATTGGTGTTCCCGCTGACACTGCTGCACCTCACACCCATGTTCAAGTCCACCGCGGAATCCTGGGCCCGGAGTTCCACGGGCGGTTACATTCAAATAGTCATGGGCTCGGTCGCGCTGATGACCGCCACGATGCTGACCGTGCACTTCTGGGTGCGCCGACGGGCGGAGGTGACGACTCCGAAGACCGGCATGTCGACCCTGGTGTCGGACCCGGATACGTCGACGCCGGTCTCGCGACTCCTTGCCCGAGCTCGGGAGACGCCTGCAGAGGGCGGGTCGATTTTCCGGCGGTTGTTGCGGCGCGGCCACGACGCGTGGGAAGACGGCTCCCTATGGGTCTCCTATGTCATCGGCTTTTCATTTGCCGGGGCGCCCCCCGACGTTGCCCTGTTCCTGCTTGCGATCGTCGTCGTCTCGGGAGCTGCGGTCGGCACGCAGATCACCGCGACCATTGCGTTCGTCGTCGGTATGCTCGCCGTGGTCGAGGTCGTTCTGATCAGCTACCTGGCCGCGCCTGCGAAAACCGAGGCAGTCGTGCAGCGGCTACACGACTGGGCCTGGGCACACCATCGAAAGATTCTGGTGGCCATGTGCGTCCTGGCCGGCGCAATGCTCATCGCCAAGGGTGTGAACAGCATCTGACCGGCAGGCAGTCGCCGACTCGCCCGGTCCTCACCGGGTCAGGCGCGACTGGCGACCGCCACCGTGGGGCCGAGTCCGCGCCGGGTCCGGAACTCGACAGTGATGGCCGGATCGGCATGTCGGCCAAGCGCACGCAGAGCCGACGGACTGTACGCACGAAGCGAACTTATGAATCCATCGTGTTGCAGCGGAGAGATTCCGACGAACGGCAACACCGCTGCCAACAACGCAACGTGCAGGGGTGCCGGCGGCCTGGGCAGGTCGACGATCAGCAGCTTCTTGGCGGCCCGGGTACCTGCAGCGAACACACGGGCAGCTAGCTCAGGAGGAAGGTGGTGCAAGGACAACGCGAACACCGCCAAGTCGTAATAGCCTTCCGGCGCGTCGATTTCGGTGGCATCCATTTCCCGTACCGTCGCGCGCGGGTGGTTGCCGAGGTCGCCCGCTTCCATACCCGCGACAAAGGCGGGCTCGATATCGGTGACTGTCACCTGCGCGGTCGGATGCTTGGCCAGTAACTTGCGCGACAAGCCACCGAGGCCGGCACCGAGTTCGAGGATCCTCGGCGAGGGCACGTCCGCCACCTCACGAAGCGCCATCCGTGCGCACTTGTCGTGGATGCCAATTCGCCGACGCCGACCGGCGCGGTCGAGTGAATCCATGACCTTGCGTTTCAGGTCGTCGACGTCGTCGCGATCCAGATACTCCAGCCGATCGGTCTGCAATCGCCGATCCAGCCAGGAAGCGTCTGGTCCGCCCCGGGGCATTTCCGCAATGTCGCAGGTTCTGCTAGCCACGTGGACCATCATGGATCATCACGGTCGTGATCCGACCCGAAGTCGCAAACTCATCGGAGTAGGTGATCAGCCCACTCGCCTGAGATGGGCGAACTTCTCCAGCAAGTCCGCGGTCGCCGCAACACTTTCGGCGGGATTGGTCATCTGAACTGCTACTTCGCGGGCACGAGCCGCAAATTGCGGTTCGAGAATCGTCCGCAGGTCGGACACCAACGACTTTCGTGTAGTGGCCGAAAGGCGCCGGGTGGTACCGACTTTCAGCCGTTTGATGCGAGCTCCCCACAGCGTCTGGTCCAGATCCGTCGAGAGGACCAGGGTAGGGACGCCGGCGCGGAGGCCCGCAGCGGTGGTACCTGCACCACCGTGGTGCACGACGGCGCGGCAGGCGGGGAACGCGGCCGAATAATTCATGGTGTTCACCACTTTGACATGGTCGGGATGTGCGACACCGCTGAAGTCGCTCGCGCCGGCACAGATCAGTGCTCGTTCACCCAACTCCGCGGTGGCAGCACTGACCATCTCGAGCGTGTCAGCGGCCGAATCGACCGGCATGCTGCCAAACCCGAAGCAGATCGGTGGTGATCCGGCGGCGATCCAAGAAGCGATCTCGTCATCGGTATCGGTCGGCAACTCCATTGTCAACGCACCGACAAAGGGCCGCTGGCCGTCCCACTCAGACCATTCGGCAGCCAGCCCGGGAAAGTAAATCTCGTCGTAGGCTTGGATTTCCAGCGACCCCCGCTCGGCCACTCTCCATGCGGAGGGGCCGCTGGCCTTCGGCAGGCCCAGCTCTCTACGCTGGGGATCCTCAAGCCGTTTCATCATGGGCCAACTGAGCCACTCTGACGCTCTCATCATCGCGCGAGCCAACCGGGGCGGTAAGGACGGGACGAGCTGACCGTTGGGCCGCAGCGGGAACACGTGCAGCATGGCGAACGGGATGTCGAGAGCCTCCGCGACATTACCGGCTGCCTCCTCGCCGATCACGCCGGTGAAAAGTAGATCGGCGCCGTCCGCCAATGACATCAGCGTCTTGCTCACCTCCTGCCAGTACTGGTCAAACAGATGCCATTCCTCGCGCAACAGGCCGGCCAGATCCCTGACCCTCCAGAAGTTCTTCCAGAACTTGCGCAGGAAGCGAGCCCAGAAGTCACGGTTCAGGTCTTGCCACACGCGCACGTCCGGCCCGCAGGGTATGGCTGCCGGCCCGGCCGCCTCGACGAACTCAACCAGATCAGGCGAGACGGCCATCCGTACCTCGTGTCCCCGGCGCAGCAATTCGCGGCCGACCGCGACACCCGGCTCGACGTCACCGCGAGTCCCGTAGAAAGCCAGTACAAATTTCATCGCGGAGACCTCGCGCCTTTCGATCGTCGCGCCCATGGACGCCCAGAGACATCGGTCATTATCCCGATCCCCCGCCGGTTCCGGTCCAAAACCGTGCAGGCGGATCACGAGGAACGTGCGCAAGGTCTGACGGCGAGCCGAAATACATCCATCAGCCGTGCACGCGCACCGTCTCCAGGCCCGTGGAGGACGTCCGGCCGCTCCGAATTGTCCGAGGATGCGTCCCGGCCGGCCGGTCGGCAACATCGCCAGGCCACTCGGTTCGAAGATCAAACTGCAATGACAGCAACCACTCTCAGCAACGAACAGTGGCGGTGCAACCCGAGCACCCACGGCGTGCACGCACGAAGAAGTCAGATCAAGATCACCAGAGTTGCGAAAGCTGCAAAATGCAAACAACCAGCGGGTAGTGTCCCGGGCCGTGTGGGGCTCACTACTCGGGATGGCGGTTCTGATGGCGGTCAATCCCGCTCTGCTCGCCCTCATCCTCCTGGTGATCTCCCGCCCACGTCCGGTGCAAAACCTGCTCGTCTGTTGGATCGGCTGTCTCACGACCAATATTCCGGCACTGGTGATCCCAGTGATGATGCTGCACCGCGCGCCTATGTTCAGTCCTCAGGCTCCGGGCGCGGGGACCGCGACCCGGCACATACAACTCGGCATGGGCGTTCTCGTATTGTCGGTTGCTGCGCTGATCGCGGTGCGCTTCTGGGTGCGCCGCCGAGCACACGCGCAAGCACTGAGCGGCAGCGGCGCCAGCCAGGTGCTGGAATCGGAGAGGCCGGCCCCGATCTCGTCACCGTTCGCCGGTATCGAAGAGACGGCCGAGGGCGGATCAGCCATTCGACGGCTGTTCGGACGTCTTCAAAGAGCCTGGGACAGTGGCGCTTTATGGGTCGCGTTGGTCTGCGGAATGGGATTCTTGCCTGGATTCCCGTTGGTCCTGTTCGTGGCGACGACCGTGGTCTCCTCCGGGGCCTCGACGGGAACCCAGATCATCGCCGTCATCCTGTTCGTTGTCGCGATGTTCGCGGTTTTCGAAGTTGCCGTGGTGAGCCATTTGGTCGCACCGGTACGGACCCAGGCGGTGCTGCAACCAGTGCACGACTGGGCGCTGGCAAACCGCCGCCAGATAATGATCGGCATATTTGTGATGATCGGCCTACTACAGATAGTGAGGGGCTTGGGCGTCATCTGAGGTGGTGGTCGGCCATTCGAACGGATCGGATGCCCAGCGGTTCCGATATGGGACCCGCACGGCTATCCTGCGTCAGTCAAGTAGCCTTGGACGGCAAACCGTTCCAGAAGATCTGCGGTGCTGGCGACGCTTTCGTCAGGTGTGGTCATCTGCGTAGCGACCTCGCCGGCCCGAGCGGCATATTTCGGATCGAGAATCGTGCGCAGGTCTGCGACCAGCGAGTCGCTGGTAACTGTCGAGATACGCCGGCCCAAACCAACTTTCAACTGCTTTACCCGAGCTGCCCAGAGTCCCTGATCGAGCGCGGTCCAATACACCAGCATCGGCACTCCGGCCCGCAGCCCCGCTGACATCGTGCCCATACCGCCGTGGTGCACCAGCGCCCGGCAAGCTGGGAAGACGGCCGCAAAATTCACCGTGTCCACGACCTTGACCCGGCCCGAGTCAGAGGTCGGGCCGAACTCGCTCGAGCCGGCACACACCAACGCCCGCTCCCCCAGCTCCCTACAGGCCGTATCGATCATGGCGAGCGTGTCCGAGGGCGATTTGACCGGTGTGCTGCCAAAGCTGAAGAAGATGGGCGGTGTTCCGGCCGCAATCCAGGCGGCCACGTCGTGGTCGCCCACCGTTGTCAGTTCCATCGTCAATGCTCCGACGAAGGGCCGTTGACCATTCCATTTCGCCCATTCGCCGGCCAATCCGGGAAAGCAGACCTGATCGTAGGCTTGGATCTCGAGTGATCCACGTTCAGCGATCCGCCGCGGCGAGGAGACAGCGGCCTTCGGCAGACCCAGCTGACGGCGTTGAGCATCGTCGAACTTCTTCACCCCACGCCAGTTCACCCACTCGTAGACCATCAGCACACCCCGCCCCAACACAGGCGGCAGGAATCCGAGCATCCGGCCATTGGGCCGCACCGGTGATACGTGAACAGTCGCCAACGGAATGCGGTAATATTCAGCAACATTCACGGCGGGCGGCTCGAAATTCAGAAAAGTGATCAGCAAGTCCGCCCCGTCGGCCAGCGACTTCAGCGTGGTAGAGATTTCTTCCCAGAAACCGACTACAGACTCTCCGATCTCCCGCATCTCACGCCACAGTCCGGCAAGTTCGCGCACCTTCCAGAAGTTGCCGAAGAATCGAATCCAGAAGTCTCGGTGCGCATCCGACCACACCGCAGTATCCGGCCCATACGGGACCGTCGGCAGGCCTGCTGCCTCGGCGAAGTCCACCAGGTCCGGTGACACCGCCAAACGCACGTCGTGCCCCCGACGCAACAGCTCGCAACCGACCGCGACGCACGGTTCCACGTCGCCACGAGTTCCATAGCTCGCGAGCACCAATTTCATAGCGCATCTTTCGACAGAGATCTCCGGTCGACCGGTTTGCGAACAACGCTGAAGCACTGAATGTCCGGGGGTCGAAACGCCAAGGCTACCCATGCGTTAACGCGCGCGTCAGTGGATTTCCCCAGTTAGGCCAAACTCGGTCAGGGTTTTTTCTGCCAGTTCACGCAACGCGCAGACGGTGTTCTCCGCTCCGGGCTGATAGGCACCGACACTGATGAAGATCTTGCCGCTGATGCGTCCGGAGAGAATGACGGCGCGGCCGCCTGTTCGTTCGAGGAACTGCCGCGATTCCCGTTGCCCCGTCGTGCGTGCGTTGGCGAAGGCGGCTGTGGTTCCATCGGCCTGACTGATCAATGGGCTCAGATCGCCGAGATACGAAGCGAACACAGGCTGGTCGGGATCCGCCGGTGCGCGGGCCACCATCTGCCTGAGCATCCGGTTCGGCACGAACGAAGGCAGCCACAGCAATTGCTCGGACTCGTCCTGGGACTCTTTCAAGCTCCTCAGCGTCTGTTTGACGGCAGCTCGAATGTCGCGCAGATCCGTGGTGGCCTGTGCCGGATCGACGGCAACCCGCGCATACGACAACGCCATGGCGCGGGTGTCGTCCTCGGAAGTACGGTCGCTGATCGGGATCTGGAGAGTGACGACGCCATCTTTCGCGCGTACCCGCCCGATACCTTCCCCGAATTTGGCCGCGAACGCCGCGGCCAGCGTGTGGCTCCCTCCGCCGAGAGCTTCTGCTCGGGCATCCCAGTCATCCAGATCGACGAATATCGTCAGTGCCGGCACCAGGACAACGTCATCGGCACCGAATGCCTTGGCGGGAACGGGCTGCGGCGCCGGTCGACGGCGATCGTCAACTGCAGTGCGAGTCTGTTTCCGGGCCGATTTGATCGCCGCGACCAGGGCCCGCGCCACGTTGGGCACATCCCGGGATGTTTGCCGAATATCCTGCCCCAACGCGCGCAGTCGTGTGCGCGACTGCGGTTGCGGGTATCCGAGATCCCGAGTTCTGCCCAGGACCCCTTCGATGATGACGAGCGCCAACCCGAGGCCATCGATCAAGTTGTGCGAAAGTACCAGGCTGACCGCCGTCGAGCCGTCGTCGAGGGTGACCACACCGAGGTTCCAGCTCGGACCCAACTCCGCATTGACGGTGATTTGCGAACGTTCAGCGACCCAGTGACTCAATTCACTTCGCGGACAGCTCGACTCGGCGACGTCAAGGTCTGACGGTCCACGATCCAGCACCCACCGGTGCCGGGCAACCGGCAGCGCAGGACGCTCGATGCGGCGGCCCAACAGTCCACGACCGAGAAAGTGGTGAAACCGCCGCAACCCTTCGAGATCGACAGGCCCCTCATACAACCACGTGACCTGTATGACGACGTTCATCCCGGCGGCGTGATGTTCCGCCAGTAGTGCCTCGTCTGCCAATGCGAGCCGATTATCCAGTGATGCAGACCGTTTGGACGCGCCGCGGGTTCTCATCAGGCCCAAGTCCCCCGGCGCCGGTGAGCCATCGCAACGACCTCGTAACGCAACTTCAGCAGGGATGGCCGGATGAATCGATTGAGTTTGTGCAAGCGGAAGGAATTCTCGAAGACCTTTCGAAAACCTTGTTCGCTCGCCCGGTATTCGGCATAGACGCGGTCCAGCGCGCTCTGGTCCCAAGATTCGTCGAGCGCAGCCGCGTGGAGCGTCTCATAGACGACAGAAATCCAGTCCGTGCCGAACGTTTCCTGCACCGGCTCACTCTGGCGCTGACGATGTAGATCCGGTGTCAGAAACTCCTCGATCGCCGCCTCATCGCGCGTATCCAGATCGATACCAAGGGCTACGGAGATCCGCTTCACCTCTCGACGCCAATCATCGAGAAGGTTTGCGTATTCGACGAACACGCGCGGCAGACCGCGTGTGTCCCTCTCGGCCAACAGATTGAACTTCAGCCAAAGTGCGCTTCCGAGCTCCGGCAACGTCAGGAAGTCCGCCGCACCGGAGGCGATGACTTCCTGCGGCGGACGCACCATGTTCACCACAGCGATGTCAAAGCCCGCCATCCGCGCGGCCTCGAACCACAAACTGGACAGCAGCGTTATCTGAAGATCTTTGATGAGTACAAGAGGCGCGGACGGCAACGTAGCGAGAAACTGCCCGATTTTGTTGATGCAGGCTGCCTTCTCGTCTGCATCAAACCCCTCTTCCTCCTGCAAGCGCAGTGAGGCGTCGAACACGGCACTGCCGTGGCTGCGCAGAATCGTGTTGTTGAGATGCAGCGACGCACGTGGCTCCCAGTATCCACGGGGGTTTCGCGGATCGGCACCCGACAGCCCGGCGGGGAGCCGCGCTCCGCACAGGGAAAGAACTCGGGTAACCGCCGACGTTCCAGATCGGGGCACACCCAACACGAACAGCGCGACCGGGCGAGCAGCAACCTCGCCGCTTGAGGCTCGGTTCACAAGCACCACTCCGCCAACGGTGGGTCCGAAATTGGGCGGCTTACGTCAGCTACGTATCCGTCGGGTTGCGATTGCTGCGAATCGCACTTCACCGCAGATACTCTCGACACTAGCGCATCCCTATCGGGCGAAACCCGGCTACCACTCGGCGCCTCCAGGATCAGAAGTTGTTACAGGTATTGAAGGCTTGCTCAATCGAGCCGAGGTACGGCTGGAACAGCGGAGCATTCGCGACATCCTGGGCCGTCCGAGCGCGCTTATCCGGTGTGTCAGCAAGGAATTGACGTAAGCCGCGTTGCAATATCGGCGATTGGTCGAATGCCATGCGGACTTGGGGATCCTGCGCATCGAGCGCCGATACCAACTGCGGGTACGTACACGTCGTGTTGATCGCGGAATCCAGGTTGGGCCCTGCGGATGCGATACCGACCCCAGCGGTCAGCGACACGGCCAGCCCTCCCACTCCGACGGCCAACCCGGTCAAGGACGGACGGAACATATGCAAACTTCCTCCCTACCATTGCTCCCGACCATTCCGACTGTAATCGGCCCGGCCGGATTACATCCATAAATTTCACAGGTCGGCCATGACACGAAATCACACGTCCTGCTTGACCAGTGGGCCGGCCGGCAGTGTCGCAGGCCCCAGAACCGCACTGGACGGCCGCTGTCGGACCCTCAGCGGCCACCAGAACCACCGCCCGAGCAGTGCCGCGATCGCCGGCGTCATGAATGCACGTACCACCAGAGTGTCGAAGAGCAACCCCAGCCCAATGGTGGACCCGACTTGCCCGATGATGCGTAAGTCACTGACCACCATCGACAACATGGTGAACGCGAACACCAGGCCGGCAGACGTCACCACCTTGCCGGTGCCGCCCATCGCCCGGATGATGCCCGTATTGATCCCGGCCCCGACCTCCTCCTTCATCCGCGACACCAACAGCAGGTTGTAGTCAGAACCGACGGCCAGCAGAACGATCACGGACATCGCCAGAACGAGCCAGTGCAATTCGATGCCGAGGATGTGCTGCCAGAGGAGCACCGAGAGTCCGAACGCCGCCCCCAACGAAAGTGCCACCGTGCCAACGATCACCAACGCGGCGATCAGACTCCGCGTCACGATCAGCATGATGCCGAAAATCAGGCACAGCGCGGCGACGCCCGCGATCAAGAGGTCGAATTTGGACCCGTCACGCAGATCTTTGTATGTCGCCGCGGTGCCTGCCAGGTGGATCGATGCGTTCTCCAGCGGGGTCACCTTGATCGCTTCTTCGGCGGCCGTCCGCACGGCATCGACCCGCGCGATGCCCTCAGGTGTTCCGGGATCACCCCGGTGGGTCAGAATCAGCCGCACTGCCTTGCCATCCGGTGAGAAAAACAGGCTCATCGCACGTTGGAAGTCCTTGTTCTCGAACACTTCCGGAGGCAGATAGAACGAGTCGTCATTCTGGGCGCCGTCGTAGATCTGGCCCAGCGCGGTAGCGTTCGAGGTCGTCTCGTCCATGATCGCGATCATCCCGGACATGGTGCTGTGCATCGTCAGCATCATGGTCCGCATCGACTTCATGATGTCGATCATCGGCGGCAGTTGCGTGACGAGTTGCGCCTGTAACCCGTCGACCCGCACCAGGTTGTCGAGCAGTTTGTGCAACTGGAGGCTGAGCTTGTCCGTTCCGTCGAGCGCATCGAATACCGATCGGATGGCGAAGCAGACCGGAATGTCGTAGCAGTGTGGTTCCCAGTACAGGTAGTTGCGGAGCGGCCGGTAGAAGTCGTCGAAGCTCGCGACGGTCGCCATCAACTGGTCGGTGAGTTCAGCTGTTTCGCCCGTCAACAGCACTGTGTTGTGAGTGATCGAGCCGATCAGCTTCATCAGGTTGTAGGTCCCCTGCATCTGCGTGATCATCTTCTGCATGTCGTCGGCCTGCTTCAACATGTCATCCATGCGGGCTTTGGCGAACGGCACGATCTGGAGCAGGCCTGCGCTCTGCAGGCTGATCTGAAAGGGGATCGACGTACGCTCGATCGGGCTCCCCTCGGGACGGGTGATGCTCTGGACCGTGGCAATTCCCGGTACGGCGAAGACATTCTTGGCCAGTTTGTGGAGTACCAGAAAGTCCGTCGGATTGCGCATGTCGTGGTCTGCCTCGAGCATCAAGATGTCGGGCGTCATTCGCGACTCGGGAAAATGTCGCTCCGCGGCCGTGTAGCCGAGATTGGCCGGAATGTCTTGGGGGACATACAGTCGGTCGTCGTAGCTGGTCTGGTATCCGGGCAGAGCCAGCAGCCCGACGAACGCCACCGCACACGCCGCCGCCAGAATCGGCACCGGCCATCGGACCACCGCGGTGCCCACACCACGCCACCTACGGACCATCAGCTTCCGCTTGGGTTCGAAAAGCCCGAACCTGCCGCCGACGGCGATGACAGCCGGGACCAGCGTGACGGCCACGGCGACCGCGACCGCCATACCGACGGCCGATGGTATGCCCATCGTCTCGAAATACGGCAAGCGAGTGAAGCTCAGACAGTAGAGGGCTCCGGCAATGGTCAAACCCGATGCCACAACGACTTTGGCTACGCTGCCATAGGTGGTGTAGAACGCGGTTTGGCGATCCTCACCGGCCTGGCGTGCCTCGTGGTAGCGCCCGACGAAGAATATTCCGTAGTCCGTTCCGACCGCGATCCCCAGCGACACCAGCAGATTGACCGCGAAGGTCGACAGCCCGATGAAATCCTGGTCTCCCAGGAACGCGACTACTCCCCTGGCTGCCTGCACCTGGATGCCGACCATGATCAGCAAGAGAACGACAGTGATGATCGAGCGGTACACGAACAGCAGCATCGTGAAGATCACCACCAGGGTGACCAGAGTGATTCTGATGATCGACGTATCACCGGCGTGGTTCATATCCGTCATCAGCGGTGCCGGACCAGTGACGTACGCACTGACCCCAGGCGGCGCAGGCGTGCCTTCCACGATGTCGCGGACAGCCTCGACGGATTCGTTCGCCAGGGCTTGGCCTTGGTTACCTGCGAGATTCACCTGGACATAGGTACTCAGAGCGTCGGCACTTTCGACGCCAGCCGCGGTCAGTGAGTCTCCCCAGTAATCCTGGACGTGCTGCACATGTGTGGTGTCGGCTCGCAACTTGCGGATCAGCGCGTCGTAATAGCCGTGTGTGTCTTCGCCGAGAGGTTGCTCGCCCTCCAAGACGATCATCGCGACGCTGTCGGAATCGGATTCCTTGAACACCTGGCCCATTCGCTGCATGGCCCGAAACGACGGCGCGTCTTTGGGGACAAGCGATACAGAGCTTTCGCGCCCGACTTGTTCCAGCGAAGGAACTGCGAAGCTGACTACGGCGGTGATCATCAGCCAGCCGAGAATGATCGGCACCGCCAGCCGATAGATCACCCGAGCGATCAACGCTGGTCGGCCGTCTGGCTGCCGACTGCTCATACGGCCTTCACCGCACGAAAGGAAGACGTTTTCATGCCGGTCAGCGCTCTTCCCTCTGCAGGATGGAGCGGACAAGCTGGGCGCGTCCGGCCGTCCGACGTGAGGCACTGAGAGGGCGTGGATGCACCTGCTGTGGCCACCAGAACCACCGCCCGAGCAGAGCGGCGATCGCCGGCGTCATGAAGGCACGTACCACCAGCGTGTCGAACAGCAACCCGACACCGATGGTGGCGCCCAGCTGACCGATGGTGACGAGGTCGCTGACCACCATGGCGAGCATGGTGAACGCGAACACCAGGCCGGCAGCGGTAACCACCTTGCCACTGCCGCCCATCGCCCGGATGATGCCCGTATTGATCCCGGCCCCGATCTCCTCCTTCATCCGCGACACCAACAGCAGGTTGTAGTCAGAACCGACAGCCAACAGAACGATCACGGACATCGCCAGAACTACCCAGTTCAATGGCATGCCGAGGATGTGCTGCCAGATGAGCACCGAGAGCCCGAACGCTGCCCCCAACGAAAGTGCCACCGTGCCAACGATCACCATCGCGGCGATCAAACTCCGCGTGACGATCAGCATGATGCCGAAAATCAGGCACAGGGCCGCGACCGCAGCGATCAGGAGATCGTAGGTGGACGCTTCGACCAGGTCTTTGACAGACGCCGCGGTACCCGTGAGAGAGATCTTGGCATTCTGCAGAGGTGTGCCTTTGAGCGCTTCTTCGGCGGCGGTTTCAATCGGGCCGACCAGCGACATCCCCTCGGTGGTCGCCGGGTCGCCCCGTTGCGAGATGAGCATGCGGGCGGCCTTCCCATCCGGAGACAGGAAGATGTCCATGACGCGTTGAAAGTCCTTGTTCTCGAATACTTCTGGAGCGAGATAGAAGGAGTCGTCGTTCTGGGCGGCGTCGAATGCCTTGCCCATCGCGGTAGCGTTGTCGGAGGTCTCCTCCATTTGCTCCATGATCCCGGACATGGTGCTGTGCATCGTCAGCATCATGGTCCGGGTGGATTCCATGGTCGAGATCATCACCGGAAACTGCTCCGCCAGTTGCGGCAGGATCGCGTCGAGTCGATCCAGATTGGCAACCAGGTCAACCATTTTGACCGTGATCTGGTCAATGCCGTCGAGGGTGTCGAACACCGACCTGATGGACGAACAGATCGGAATCGTGTAACAGTGCGGCTCCCAATAGAAATAGTTGCGGATCGGTCTGAAGAAATCGTCGAAGTTCGCGACGTGATCGCGCAGTAGATTGGTTGTCTCCTGCAGCTCGTGCGTATCGGCGACCATCCGGTGCGTGGTGCTGACCATCTCTTCGGTCAAGGCCTGCATGCGCTTCACGATGGCGATCGTTTTCTGCATGTCCTCGGCCTGGACCAGCAGATCGTCCATGCGATTCTTCTGGAACGGCATCAGATGCGTTTGAGACGCGTTGCTCATGCTCAGCATGTACGGGATCGTCGAGTGCTTGAGCGGCTCACCGCCGGGGCGAGTCGGCGCCTGGACCGTCGAGACGCCGGGGACCGACAGCACTCCCTTGGCCAGCTTGTTCAGCACCAGAAAGTCGACCGGATTCCGCATGTCGTGGTCGGCCTCGACCAACAGAATGTCAGGCGCCATCATCAACGACTGCGGGAAATGTCGGGTGGCCGCCGCGTAACCCACATTGGCCGGAATGTCTTGCGGAATGTACTTCTGGTCGTTGTAACTGGGCTTGTAGGCGGGAAGCGCCAACAATCCGATCAGCGAAACCGCGCATGTGGCAACGAGTATGGGCCCGGGCCATCGCACGACCGCGGTGCCGACCTTCCGCCATCGACGTACCGCGATCTTCCGCTTGGGTTCGAACAATCCGAAGCGGCTGCCTGCCGCGATGACCGCGGGAACGAGCGTGACCGCAACCGCGACTGCGGCGACCATGCCCACAGCGGTTGGAACGCCGAGAGTTTGGTATACCGGTAGCCGGGTGAAATGCAAACACAGAATCGCCCCGGCAATCGTCAAACCGGACCCTACGACCACCTTTGAGACACTGCGGAAAGTCGTGTAGAAAGCCGCTTCCTTGTCCTCCCCGGCCTGCCTCGCCTCCTGATACCGACCGGTGAAGAAGATTCCGTAATCCGTGCCTGCCGCGATCGCCAGTGCTACCAGCAGGTTGACGACGAACGTCGTGATTCCGATGACTCCGAGACTGCCAAGGAACGCGACCACCCCTCGGGCCACCGTCAATTCGATGCCGACGACCACCAGCATGAGAACGACAGAGATGATCGACCGATAGACGAGCAACAGCATCACGAAGATCACTGTGAGGCTCAATGAGGTGACCAGCGCGACCGTTCTGTTGCCGGCGGGGCCGAGATCCGCTGCGAACGCTGCCGGTCCGGTGACGTAGGCGTTGATTCCCGGAGGCGCTGGTACCCGCTCGACGATCGCTCGCATCGCCTCCAGCGATTTGATCGCCGAGATCTCTTTGTTTGCAGTCAGGGTCACTTGCGCATAGGTGGCCTTGCCGTCGACGCTCTGGGCCGCACCCTGAGTCAGCGGATCGCCCCAGAAATCTTGGACGTGCTGCACATGGGTTGGGTCGGCCTCCAACTGACGAACTATGTCGTCGTAATAGCCGTGTGCCTCGTCACCGAGGGGTTGGTCGCCCTCCAGCACGATCATCGCGACGGCGTTGGAACCTGACTCGCCGAACAGCTCACCCATCCGCTGCATCGCCTCGAACGAGGGAGCAGCGGTGGGATCCATCGCGACCGCATGGTCTTTCTCCACCTGCTCGAGCGAGGGAACGGCCACGCTCAACAGGACGGTGATGGCCAACCACGCAAGAATGATCGGCACCGACAGTCGACGGACCATCCGCGCGACGAACGGCGGTGGTGCGCTCACCGGCAACGGCTCCGTGGCGGGTTCGCTGTCGGTACTCATGCGGCCTTCAGCACGCAGAAGGTAAAGGCGCTGACCCCTTGCCGAACCTTCTCGTCTTTGACTTCATCGCCGACCAGGATGCGGCACCCGATGCTGTCGGTGTTGCCCTGCGCCGTGACGTTTCCCATCGCCGTCGCCTCGGAAATCGGGAACTCCACCGACCATGGCAGTGTCGCATCCTTGACCAGTTGTGGCTCAGCATCGGCATCGAAATAGCTGATCGTCGCGACTGTCCCCGGCGGACCGAACACCTCGTACACCAGGTGCTTGGGGTCGTGAGGCCGCTTCTCCTCACGTTCTGCACTCGTATAGGCGGGGCGACTCTGACTGCCGAAGACACCGTGCAGTCGCGACACGGTGAACCCGCCCGCGACTCCCACCATCACCAGTACAAGCGGAATCCACAGCCGCTTCAGGATCCTGAAAATCGCGAGCTCCTCCGACTGTCTCCGTGCCGACACCTTGCGTGGTGCGCAAACATGCATTTGTGATCGGGTGCGGCCAAACGAGCCCGGCCCACGGGCCGCACTCCGGGTTTGACCGTCCGCGAAGCCCCGCAAACGTGCGATGGCCGCAAGGAGCGCACCCGATCCCGAAGAGTAAACCATGCCCGTCCGTCAATTTGTCGCAAACGACGTAGTTCATCGGAATCGGTTAGACGCCTTGACAATCACCGCAAGGGCGCTTGCGCTGGCACACCAACCATCACCGCCGATGGCAGCCCCGATCCGGTACTGCCGAACCTTCCTCACACCGCCGAAATGTAGGAACTGGATGTGGACCCGCTATGAAAGGACCATGGAGTGCGCCATTGCTGCGGACGGCCGGCAGGACGCAGCATGCCACGATGAATCCATCCGATCAAGCGGTTGTAAACCCACTCGTGGCTACCCACTACCGTGGTCAGACCACCTCAACGGTGGCCGGGGCGAGGTCGGCTATCGCCTGACGAATCGCCCGAGGCCGGGGCACCGCCCCTGCGGGGTACACCACGGTGGTTTGCCAACCCGGGTTGCCGGTGCGGATCGTCCACGCGTGGCTGTAGACGACGCCGCGGAAGTCTCGGGAAGAATGAGTGACAGCCGTGACGCTGTCCCACGGCCGGAAGCCCGGGTCGTCGGCAGCCGAAGGCGAGTAGCCGATCCCTTCGTGCGACAGCCAAAGGTGGGTGCGCCCGTACGAGCGGATGATTCGAACGGGCATTGCGACAGCCGCCAGCACGGTGGCCAGCAAGGCCATCGCAGTCAACACCGTCATACCGATCGCAGCGAGTCCGGTGGTATCGAGCTTGTCGATACCACCGGCACGGATCGCCCTGCGCACGAATCTCGTCACGCTCGAGGCCACCACGGCAACGACGACCAGCGCCAGCGCGGCGGACAACCAGAACACGATGCCCAGCGGATTGTGCACCTCGGCAACGGCGCCGGCCGGCTCTGGCGCTTCGCGTTCGGGCTTCACCGCCTTGGCTTCCTGATATGCGACGAGCCCGAAACCTGTCGCCAGAAGCAACGGAGCCGTCACCGGCCCCCAGAGCGAGCCCGACAATTCTCCGCGACCCCAACCAGCGATCAACAGCACTCCCCCGGCCATCGACACGATGGCCGCAGCGACGAACGCCCAAACCAGCGGACTCATCCGATAGACCGAGGCAGCAGAACGTCTGCGGTCATGCTCCCCGCGCGTCATCACCGTGCCGCTATGGCAAGAACCGGGCGATCTGAGGTGACGGCAGTGTCTGGGCGGCACGCGCCTGCCGGACGCCGACCGCTCCACCGGCCGCCGTCATCAAGAGCATGCCGGCGAGTCCGGGGAGCACGGCGAACAACAGGTCGCTCGTGCTGGCGGTGCGCAGATAATCGGCGTATCCCAGTCGGAACGACTCTGGCACCGCAGGCATCGAATGTGGCTGCGCTGCTGGGGGTTCCGACGGCTCGGGCCGGCCCGGGCCGGGAGCCGCAGGCGGTGCCGCCACCGGCGGGGCCACGGGCACCGGGACGGAGACGACCGGGGCGGGAGGGACCGCCACGGGGGCCGGCGCCGGCGCGATCGGAGCAGCCGGCGTGACGGGAGCCTTGGGCGGGGTCGACCGGATGACGATCGTGCGGCTGCTCGGGGCCGTTGGCACGGGCGCGAGGTTCGGGGCCCGGCCGAGGTTTCCGTTGGTCGGGGCGCCCGCGGCCCCGCCTCCGCCGCCGCCGGCCATGACTCCCGTGGATACCTGACCGGCGCTGCCCGACAGGACCGCCGACGGAGCCGGTCCCACGCTGGTGCCGGCGCTGGACGACTGCGGTGATTCGGCGAACGTTCCCGTGCGCGCCGCGGCCCCTGGAGCCTCGGCGCCGCCCACGCTGGTGGCGGTCTGACCGGTCGAGATCTTGGTGGTCCTCGTGGTCCCGATCTTCGCTTCGGGCTTGGTGCTCTGGGCCGCGTTCGGCCCTGAGAGGCCGCCACCGGAATTCTTGACTCCACCGCCACGCTGCGGGCCCACATTGGCCACGGCGTGGGACTTTTTGTTCTTCTTCTTGTGGTCGAAGAGGTCGTGTATATCGACACCGAACAAATGCGCTGAAGCCACCCCGGTGCCGAGCATGCCCGGCCCAGCGACCATGGCCCCACAAGCGATTGCACAGCCAGCTGCGGTGTTACGCACCCATGACCGGTCCACGAATGAGCCCCCCAGAAGATTTCGCGGAATATCCGCGCGCACTGGAACAGGTTCCCATTGTGGCATACCGACGTTCCGTCGGATTTGCTGGACCATGATTCGAAATAGCGGCCGCGTCAATGTCGGCCAACGGAGCGGCTGACGGCGATACCCTTTGTCCGTGGTGGTCAGCGAGTTCCGCCGCTCGGTGTGTATGCCCGAGATGGCGCTGAACAACCGCGTGTCGGCGCGCACTCGACACTATGCGCAGAGCGTGTCGAGCCGACTGCGGGTGTTGACGATCGCGACGTGGATCGCCGCCACGGTGTCGGCCGGTTTCGGAATCTTCCAGCTGGCTCTTGACGGACCGATGTGGCGGCTCGGCTTCGTCAACCTCGTTTCTGCAGGTCTGTTCGTTCTGGTGCCACTTCTGTACCGCTTCGGCGAACTCATCGCGCCGCTGGCGTTCTTCCTGATCGCGTACGTGTCCGTGTCCGTGATGTGCTTCGCGATCGGTACCGGCTCGGGTTTGCAGTTCTATTTCGTGGTGGCGGTATCGCTGGCGGTGCTGGTGCTGGGGATCGAGCGCATCGTGCTGGCGGCCACGTTGGCAGCCTTTGCCGTCGCCGCCACCATCGCGCTGCAGATCGTCGTTCCAGAGGATCGTGGTCTCGGGCCACCATGGGCCCTGACCGCCGGCTTCGTGGTCTCCACGGTTTCTGCGGCGGTAATGGTGTTTGCCACCGTCTGGATGTCGTTACGCGAGATCGCGCGCGCCGAGCAGGCGATGGAAGCCGAATATCAACGATCCGAACAACTGCTGGCCAATATCCTGCCGGCCACGATCGCCCAGCGACTCAAGGAACCGTCACGCACGATCATCGCCGACAAGTACGACGACGCTTCGATCCTGTTCGCCGACATCGCCGGTTACACCGAACGGTCCAGCGATATCACCCCCACAGAGCTCGTGCGCTTTCTGGACCGGCTCTACACCGACCTCGATGCTCTGGTGGACCGGCACGGCTTGGAGAAGGTCAAGACCAGCGGCGACTCCTACATGGTGGTCTCGGGGGTGCCCAGGCCGCGGGCCGATCACATCGAGGCACTGGCCTGCCTGGCCCTGGACCTCGCCGCTGCCGTCGCAGACCTCAAGGATCCACGAGGCCGCGCAGTGCCGCTGCGGATCGGGCTGGCAGCCGGGCCCGTGGTGGCCGGCGTGGTCGGGGCCCGCAAGTTCTTCTATGACGTCTGGGGCGACGCGGTCAACGTGGCATCGCGAATGGAGACCACAGACATCGCCGGCCGAATTCAGGTGCCGCAGAACGTCTATGACCGAATCAGCCATGCCTTCGTGTTGGAGGAACGTGGTGATGTCGAGGTCAAGGGCAAGGGGCTGATGCACACCTGGTACCTGGTCGGGCGCCGCGACGAGGCGGTACGCATCCGGCTCGAGGATGCGAGCCCGGTGAACACCGCCCCGGTCGTGCCGCCGGCCGGCGGTTAGACGGTTAGACCTTGCGGTTCTCCGATTTGATCAGCCAGCCCAGCTTCTCCAGACCGTCGATCAGCTGGTGCAGGATGTCTGCCGTGGTGGGATCGTGCGCATCCACCGAGTCGTGGACGCTTCGCAAGGTGTCCACAGTCGCGTAGATCCGGGTGGCGATGAGGTCGACCACCTCGCCGGTGCTGCGCTCATAGGCGGGAAACTGAGGAAGCGTCGTGCTCGCCACGACGGTGTCCGAGCGTCCGTCCGGGACGGCGTCCAAAGCGCGCATCCGCTCGGCGATCGTGTCGCTGCCCTCCCTGGCGAAATCGACCACCTCGTCCAGTTGCAGGTGCAGATCCCGGAAGTTGGTGCCGACGACGTTCCAGTGGGCCTGCTTGCCCTGAACCCCCAGCTCGATCAGGTCGACGAGCACCTGCTGCAGATGGCCGCCCAACTCCGGGGTGGCTTGGAAACCTTCGATGTCGGATTCGTTTCGACGTGTACTCATGCCATTCACAACGATGCATAATCTGGAATCAATCCAGATTAATGAATCTGTGGCCACGCTCACAACGGCTGCTCACCAGTCACCTGGTCCTGCTGACTGAGCAAGCGTGCGTAGCCGGCGCCCATGCCCAGCAGCGCCAACCCGACAACGATGAACACCGCGACGCGGAACATCCCGTCGAGGGTTCCCAGATCGAACAGGAACAGTTTCGCCATGGCTGCCGCCACGAGTGCCATTCCGCCGCCGATCGGCAGCGATCGCTGCGCTCTGGGGCGCCGTGCCGCGTAGCCGAGCAACCCGGCGGCCACCGCGATCCAGCAGATGGTCGCTGCCATGTGGCCGCCGAAGAAGCCGGCCCCGGTACCGCCGATGAGAACACCGGCGGTGACGCTGAACACCGTGACCGCATATCCCGCCGCCGCGGCCGCGACCATCCACACCAACCGGGCCACTTCCTGATCTCCTTCACCGGCGACCGACCACGAGATGGCAGCGGCCGCGGCGATCGCCAGAACACTACCGATCAGCACCGAAACCGTAAGGCCTGCAGACATTTTGGTGGCGCTGAGCAGGATGTCCGGAGCAGCGGAGTCGAGGTAGATCACGCCGCCCACCACTGCCAGGCCGACAGCGATGGACCGCGCAACATCCTGGTGGCGCCCGGCCACGGCGACCACCGCGGACATCGCCAACACCACCGGCCCGGCCACTGGCCCGTCGAAGGCGACCAGGACCGCGATCAGCGCGGCGACCGCCGCCAGTACCGACCACACCTGGCGCACCACGATGCCCACGCCGGGCAGACGGTCACCGAGGGCCACGATCGCCACCAATGTTGCTGCCAGCGCCGCTGCCAGCAGCGCTGCAATGACGCGATCGACCGCTCCGCCCACACCCAGCACCGGGAGAACGCCGCCCGCTGTCAACACCGCCGTCGCCGCCGGTCTGGTGGTCCAACGCAACACGAGCACCCCGCCCGCCAACGCCAGTACGGCCGCGAGCCCGCAAGTCATCGCGAGCACCAGGTCGTCCCGGCCATCGATCGACGCCGCCGCCACCGCGATCAACAGTGGCAACGTGGGCGCGGCCATACGCGCCGCATACAACCAGAGCCAGTCCCGGCCGAACTGCAGCGGCAGTGCGGCAGCCGACAAGGCGAGCATGAAACCGATCAGCAACAGCGTCACCCCATCGGTCACGACGGGTGCCAGGGCGACGAGCGGCACCAGCACCAGCAAGCCCAGCTGTTCTGAGTTCCACCGGCGCGCCAGCATCAGGCCGCCGCCACCGATCACCGCGGCCAAGGCCAGACCGAACGGTGCCGACACCCAGCCGTAGATCGTCGTCACGGCAATCACGTCCATGTATGCGGCGGCGACACCGGTCGCAGCCAACGAAATCGCGCCGGCCCGCCCGCCCGGCCGGCGATAAAGCCACCATCCGGCACCCACCAAGCCCGCAGCCAGGGCAGCGCCCGCGGCAACCCGGAACTCGGGGCGCAAGATTCCTGCCTGCGCGGCCAGCACCAGCAGCAACACCACACCTGTGAGCGTCACGGTCACCCCGGCCACCGCGAGCGCCTTGCCGATCCAGCCTTCCGATCGCTGCGGGCGAACCGCGGGCACAGGCGGCGGAACCGGTGTGGTCGGCGCCGGGGACAGTGACGGCGCAGCGGGTGGGGCCCACGGCGTGGGCACGGGTGCCGGTGGCTGATCGAGCATGCGGCCCAAGGCACCCAGATCTGCCGACACCCGGTTCATATACGCCGATATCGCAGCCAGATCCGACGACATCCTGGCGATCACAACGCGATGAGGTTCGCTCATGCGCTCAGCGTGGCAACAAATTCGGCTGCCGTGATGAGTAGGACTACTCGTCGAGGCCGTGTTCGATGGCGTAGCGGGCCAATTCGACCCGGTTGGCGACCTGCAGTTTGCGGAACGTCGCCTGGACGTGATTTTCCACCGTGCGGTGGCTCAACGACAGGCGGGTGGCGATCTGTTTGGCGGTCAACCCTTTAGCCACGTACCTCAACACCTCGGTCTCCCGCTCGGTCAGGCTCGGAGTAGCCGGGCCGTCGGCGGGCTGTTGGGCGATGCGCCGGTACTCACCCAGCACGAGGCCGGCCAGCCCGGGGGTGAACACCGCCCGCCCCTCGGCGGTGGCCCGCACCGCTGCGGTCAGATCAGCTTTCGACGCGCTCTTGACCAGATACCCCGTGGCTCCGGCCTTCACCGCTTCCAGGACGTCGTCGCGTTCGTCGGAGGCCGACAGCACCAACACTCGCGACGACGGTGACACCGTCAGCACTTCCGCGGTGGCCGTGGAACCACTGCCGTCGGACAAACTCATGTCCATCACCACCACGTCTGGCTGGACCACACCGGCGCGCCGACGCGCCGATCCCACCCCGTCGGCGGTGGCCACGACGTCGAATCCCTCATCGCCTAGGTCACGTGCCACCGCGTCCCGCCAGATCGGATGATCATCGACGACCATCACCCGCAGTGCTGTCTCGGTCATGCCTGTCCCTTCTCGCTCGCGGCACGGGCCGGGCGAGGTAGCGTCAGCTCCCATTCCGTCCCGCATCCCGGCGCGGTGTGCAGCTGCGCCCGTCCGCCCAGCCAATCCATGCGGCCCACAATCGATTTCGTCACCCCCACATGACCTTCGCGGACCGCCTCGTCCAGCCTTCCCTCGGCAATGCCCACACCGTCGTCGCGGATACTCACCGTCACCGAATCCCCCAGGTCTTCCAGCAGCACAAAAACCCGGGCGTCTGGCCCGGCGTGCGCAGCCGCGTTGTCGAGTGCGTTGCCGGCCGCGGCGAGCAGCTCGTGGGCGGTTTCGGAATCCAGCAGCACCGGCTCTGCCGGAATGCTGACCGATACCCGGTCCGAGGCCCGGGCCCGCAGCAACGCCCCGATGTCGGTGGCTCCACCGGTGTGCAATTCCGGGTCGGGTGCGCTGACCAGTCGGCGCAGGGCGCGCTCCTGCTCACCGGCCAGTTCAGCCAATTGGGCTGCCTCACCGCCGATCTCGCGTCCCCGCCGCGACACCAGCGCCAGCACTTGGATGGCTCCGTCGTGTACCCGGCGCGACAAGCGCTCCCGCTCCTCCAACGAGGCCGCCAGCCGTACCGCACGCTCCAACTCCGCATGGGCACGACGTGCGGTCTGTGCGGCCATGCCCACCGCCAAACCGACGGCCAATTCGATGACGAGGGTGGCGTTACGGCCCAGGTTGACGCTGACATAGCCCTTGAGCGCAGCCGCGGCAGCCATCACTGCCAGCCCGGCCGTCATTCCGCCGACGGGGCCGAACTGCAGTGCTGCCGAAATGGTGGCATTGGTCGCCCACAAGGTGGTGGGCCAGGACTGGTTGTCGGCGATCCACTGATCGGACGCCACCCATTCGGTGGAGAGCATGAGGGCCAGGACCACCACGATCTCGGCGATCACCCATGAGGGACGGCGGCCGAAACCCTGAAGGTATGCGACGGCACACGCGATGCTCCAGGCGATCAGCACGGCGCACAGCGCGGCTGCCGGTACCGGACGCGACAGGTCGTCGTTGATCGCGATCTGAAAGCCCAGCGCGTACAGACAGCTCAGCAGCCGAAATATCTGCGCGGCACGCCACAACGGGGTGACCGGGTCCGGGCGGCGCTGCATTTGCCCAGCATAAAGTGGCCGGCCGGCGACCGGGTGCAGCGATTTCGCGCGTCGGGCCTACCGGTCACCCCGGGCCACGGGACGGTCCGGATCCGACGCCCATTCCGACCACGACCCCGGATAGAGCGCCGCATCCACCCCGGCAGCAGCCAGGCCGGCCACGGCGAGCGCTGCAGTCACGCCCGACCCGCAATAGGCACCCACCTCTGCACCCCCGGCCACGCCTCGATCGGCGAGCAACGCGTGGAGCCCGGCGTCCGCAGCCAACGTGCCGTCCGCGGCGAGCAGCTGGGTGCTGGGCAGATTGACCGCGCCAGGGATGTGGCCGGCCACCGGATCCAGCGGTTCCACGTCACCACGGAAGCGTTCCGGGGCCCGCGCATCCAACAGCACTCCAACCCCGGACTGCGCCTGTTCGGCGGTCAGGGTGCGCAGCGCGCCGTGGTACAGGTCGTGGTGAACGACGTCGACGTCGCCGGATTCGGGCGTGACCGGGCCGGATTGCAGCGGTTCACCCGCCGCCGACCAGGCGGCCAAACCGCCGTCGAGAATGCGTACACCGTCGATCCCGGCCGCGGTGAGCACCCACCAGGCCCGGGCCGACCCGGCTCGGTTCCAGTCGTCGTAAACCACGACCGGTACACCCGCGCGCACCCCCCAACGACGCGCCGAGGACTGCAGATCGGCTCCCGAGGGCAGCGGATGACGGCCTCGGCCGGTGATGCGGTGATCGGCCAGTTCATCGTCGAGGGACACGTAGACGGCACCGGGCAGGTGACCGTTGAGATAAGCCTGTTGACCGTCGGGCTCGGCCAATGACCATCGCACGTCCAGCACGGTGACCGGGGCGCCCGAGGCGATGCGGTCACGGAGCTCAGCGACCGTGACAAATACGTCATCTCGTGCCGAAACCACGTATCCGACGCTACATCACCTTCGACAGAAACTCCTTTGTACGTTCATGTTTCGGGTTGGCCATCACCTCGCGCGGAGGGCCGCTCTCCACGATTACCCCGCCGTCCATGAACACCATCTTGTCGGCGACCTCACGGGCGAAGCCCATTTCGTGGGTGACCACCACCATGGTCATGCCCTCGCCGGCGAGCTTCTTGATCACCGCCAGCACCTCTCCGACCAACTCGGGGTCCAGTGCCGAGGTCGGCTCGTCGAACAGCATCAGCTTGGGGTTCATCGCCAGGGCCCGGGCGATGGCCACCCGCTGCTGCTGCCCGCCCGACAGCTGGGCCGGATAGGCGTCCGCCTTGGCGGCCAACCCCACCTGATCGAGGAGATCTCTGGCCCGGGCCACCGCGGCGTCCTTCTTCACCTTCTTGACCCGGATGGGTGCCTCGATGATGTTCTCCAGCGCCGTACGGTGCGGGAACAGGTTGAAATGCTGGAACACCATGCCGATGTCGCGGCGTTGCCGGGCGGCCTCTCGCGGGGGCATCTCATGCAGCTTGCCGCCGCGCTCGCGATAGCCGATCAGCTCGCCGTCGACGTAGAGCCGGCCGGCATTGACCTGCTCGAGATGGTTGATGCACCGCAAGAACGTCGACTTTCCCGAACCCGACGGCCCGACCATGCACAGCACCTCACCCCGGCTGACGTCCAGGGTGACACCCTTGAGCACGTGCAGGGCGCCGAAGTTCTTGCACACACTTTCGGCCCGCACCATCGGTTCGGCGGCGGCGGTCATGGATGTGGTTCTCCCATCTGCGCTTTGGCCAATGCCTCGAGTTGTTTGGTGGTGAGTTTGCGTGAGGCACCCCGCGAGAAGTGCCGCTCGAGGTAGTACTGCCCGACCATGAGCACGCTGGTGATCGCGAGATACCAGGTGGAGGCCACCAATAGCAGGGGCACCGGTTCGAACAGCGCCACGCCGATATCTTTTGAGCGCCCATATAATTCGAAGCTGTACGGGACCGCGGTGACCAGCGACGTGGTCTTCAGCATGCTGATGAATTCGTTGCCGGTGGGCGGGATGATGACGCGCATCGCCTGGGGCAGAACCGTGCGGCGCATGGTCATTCCCCAGGACATGCCTAGCGCGGTGGAGGCCTCGGTCTGACCTTCGGGCACCGAGATCAGACCGCCGCGGATGATCTCGGCCATGTAGGCGGCCTCGTTGAGGCCGAGGCCGAGGACCGCCAGCCAGAACACATTCGGATCGGACAGGCTGAACTCGAACAACCGCGGACCGAAGGGTACGCCGATCTGAATGTTGTTGTAGATGACCGGGACGAGCCCCCAGAGCACCAATTGCACATAGATCGGCGTACCGCGGAATATCCACAGATAGGTCCACGAAACGGCCTTGAGGACCGGGTTCGGCGACAGCCGCATCACCGCGAGCAGCACGCCGAGGACCAGCGCCAGGATCATCGAGTAGATGGTCAGCTGCAGCGTGTTCCAGGCTGCTTCCGAAATGCGTTGGTCGAAGAGGTACTTGGCGTACGTGTCCCATCCGTACGCCTCGTTGGTCGCTGCGCCATAAACGAACAACCCGAGCAGGACGAGTATGACGATCGCCGCCACCCACCGCCACGGATGTCGCAGTGGAACAGCGTCGATGGCGGGTGGCGGCGATGCATCACTCATCGGCGGCTCAGTTGATCGCACCATTGACGACCGGCTTGTCGATCATCCCGTTCTCTGCACCCCAATTGGCGGCGACCTGTTTGTACACACCGTTGTCGATCAGGTGCTGAAGTGCTTGCTGCAGTGACGCGGTAAGCGGCGATCCCTTCTGCACGGCCCAGCCGTACGGGGCGGAATCGAAGATGTCCCCTGCCGCCTCCAGCTTTCCGTTGCTCTGCTTGATCGCGTACGCCGTCACCGGGGAATCCGCCGACATGGCGTCGGCCTGCCCGAGCATGACGGCACTGGTGGCGGCCGTCTGGTCGTCGAACTTGACCACCTGGATCGCGGGTTTGCCGTCCTTGATGCACTTCTCGTTGCGCGCGGGGAGTTCTTCGGTGTCCTGCACTGTGGCCGTCTGGACGGCGATCTTCTTGCCGCACGCGTCCTCGGGGTTGATCCCCGCACCGACCTTCTGCGCCCAGGCCGAGCCCGCATTGAAGTAGGTCACGAAGTCAACCTGTTCTTCACGCTTCTTCGAATCGGTGAACGAGGACATGCCGAGGTTGTAGTTACCGCCTTGGACCGACGGGATGATTTTGTCGAACAACGACGCCCGGTACTCCGGTGTGAGGCCGAGGGTGGCAGCGATCGCATTCATCAGATCGACGTCGAAGCCGATGATCTGGCCGGCGGGGTCCTTGAATTCGTTGGGCGGGTACGACGGGTCGGTGCCGACGATGAGCTTGCCGCTCGACTTGATCGGTTCGGGCACGGTGTTGGCGATCGCATCGACCTTCTCAACCTTTGCCGGGTTGGTCGCCTTGGTTTCGGAACCGCCGGATTCGGTATTGTTCGCACAGCCCGACATGGCGAGCGCACCGCTTGCGGCGACGACCACCGCGAAACGCCACAACTTGCTTCGTCGGGGACGACATCCAACAGTCACGGTTGCCTCTTCTCTTTCGTCTGCGGCTGTGGTCGGGCTATCCCAGATCGGAGACGTTAACGGCCCCCGGCCAGGGGTGCAGCGCCGGTAACGGAACCTTAACGAGCATGCTTCGACGCCACAGCCGTACCGTAAAATCCGTGTTCAGGGCCGCTGTGTATGCCACACTGCGACCATGGAAAGCACCGCTGCCCCAAGCCTGTTGCCGCACCTGTGGAAGTCTGCATTGGTCGGCGGCATCCTCGCGATCCTCCTGGGCATCCTCGTTTTCATCCGTCCCGGAGCAGCAATCTTCGTCACCGCCATCTTTTTCGGCGCCTATCTGTTGATCACCGGTATCTCGCAGCTCGTTCTGGCGTTCAGCATCCGTTCGTCGGTCGGCGGACGGGTGTTGCTGTTCATCGGCGGCGCGGCAGCTCTCGTACTTGCGGTGCTGTGCTTCATCAATCTCCAGAATTCGATCGACCTGCTGGCAATCTGGATCGGCGTCGGGTTCATCTTCCGCGGTGTCGCGACGGCGATGTCTGCAATCGGAGATCCCTCACTGCCGGGGCGTATCTGGGAGATCATCCTCGGCATCGTCAGCGTCATCGCCGGCATCATCATGTTCGTCGCCCCGTTGGAGGGTTTGGTGGCCCTTACTCAGGTCACCGGCATCATCCTGATCGTGGTCGGGGTGTTCGAGGTGATCTCGGCCTTCGGAATCCGCAGCGACGCCAAGAAACTCGCCGCCGTCTCATCGCAGGGGCCGGCGTGACGTAACACACCGGTGAAGACCAGTGGCTGGCTCCCCAGCATCTACTACACTTCGTCGTAGATTGGTCTGAGACCTCGGAAGTAGGGCCAGATGGACGCTTTGGACGTATCGCGGTGGCAGTTCGGCATCACCACCGTCTACCACTTCATATTCGTTCCGCTCACCATCGGTTTGGCGCCGCTGATCGCCGTCATGCAGACGATGTGGGTGGTCACCGGCAACGACAGCTGGTATCGCCTGACCCGATTCTTCGGCAAGTTGTTCCTCATCAACTTCGCGATCGGCGTGGCGACCGGCATCGTGCAGGAATTCCAGTTCGGGATGAACTGGAGCGAATATTCGCGATTCGTCGGCGACATATTCGGCGCCCCGCTCGCGTTCGAAGGCCTGGTCGCGTTCTTCGTCGAGTCCACGTTCATCGGATTGTGGATCTTCGGCTGGACACGGCTGCCCCGGGCCATCCATCTGTTCTGCATCTGGATGGTGGCCTTCGCCGTCAACGCGTCCGCCTTCTTCATCATCGCGGCCAACTCGTTCATGCAGCATCCGGTCGGAGCGAAGTACAACCCGGAGAGCGGACGCGCGGAACTGATCGATTTTGGTGCGCTCCTGACCAACAACACCGCGATCTGGGCATTCCTGCATGTAGTTGCCGGATCATTGCTCACCGCCGGTACGTTCGTCGCGGCGGTCAGCGCCTGGCTGATGGTGCGAGACCGGCGCCGGGAGGCTCGCGGCGAGTCACTGGACACGTCGCCCGCCGACGCCGGAGGCGAATCCGCCGGGATGTATCGGCCGGCAACGATTCTGGGCAGCGTCGTGGCCTTGGCCGCTGTGGCGGTGTTGTTCTTCACCGGTGATGTTCAGGGCAAGCTGATGTTCGTCCAGCAACCCATGAAAATGGCCTCGGCTGAATCACTTTGCGATACAGAGACCGATCCGGACTTCTCGGTCCTGACCGTCGGCACGCACAACAACTGCGCCAGCGTGACCCACGTGATCGAGGTTCCCTACGTGCTGCCCTTCCTGGCCGAAGGCAAGTTCAGCGACGTCACCCTGGAGGGCGTCAACGACCTGCAGCAGGAATACGAGTCGCGGTTCGGCCCCGGCGACTACCGGCCGAACCTGTTCGTCACCTACTGGTCGTTTCGAGCCATGATCGGTCTGATGCTGATACCACTGGCGTTTGCGTTGCTGACGCTGTGGATGACGCGCGGACGACGGCTGCCCGATCAGCGGTGGTTCGGTACCTTCGCACTGATCACCCTGCCCACACCGTTCCTGGCCAACTCCGCCGGGTGGGTGTTCACCGAAATGGGTCGTCAACCCTGGGTGGTGGTACCGAATCCGACCGGTGACCAGATGGTCCGGCTGACCGTGCAACAAGGCGTGTCGGATCATTCGGCCGGCACAGTGTTCTTCTCCCTCGCGGTGTTCACCCTGCTCTACGGGGTCCTCGCAGTCGTCTGGTTCTGGCTGATGCGGCGCTATGTGACCGAAGGGCCTCTGGAACACGATTCCGAGCCGGCGCCGCCCACACCTCCCGACGAGGACGAATCCGCCCCCTTGTCTTTCGCGTACTGAGAGGACTGATCTCAGATGGGACTCCAAGAACTTTGGTTCATCCTGATCGCCGTCCTGTTCCTCGGATTCGTGGTACTGGAAGGCTTTGACTTCGGCGTCGGCATGCTGATGGCGCCGCTGGGCCGAGCAGGTGAGGGCGATCCGGAAAGCCGCAGGCGAGCTGTCCTGAACACCATCGGCCCGGTGTGGGACGCCAACGAGGTGTGGCTGATCACCGCGGGTGCGGCCATGTTCGCGGCCTTCCCGAACTGGTACGCCACTCTGTTCTCGGCGTTGTACCTTCCGCTGCTGGCGATTCTGTTCGGAATGATCCTGCGCATCGTGGGCATCGAGTGGCGCGGCAAGATCGATGACACCAAGTGGCGCAAGTATGCCGATCTCGGTATCGCCGTGGGGTCGTGGTTGCCAGCCATACTGTGGGGTGTCGCCTTCGCAATCCTGGTGCGCGGCTTGCCTATTGATGCCGACCATCGGGTTCATGCCGGGATCGGCGACGTGCTCAACGCCTACACTCTGCTCGGCGGGCTCGCGACCGCCTCGCTGTTCGCGTTCTACGGTTCGGTGTTCATCGCCCTGAAAACCGCCGGGCCGATACGCGACGACGCATTCCGGTTCGCCAGGATGCTGACTCTGCCGGTGATCCTGCTGGCCGGCGGCTTCGGCCTGTGGACGCAGCTGGCATACGGCAAGCCGTGGACGTGGGCGCCGCTGGCAGTCGCGGTCGTCGCACTTCTGATCTCGGTGGCACTCATGTGGTCGCGGTCCCGAGAGGGCTGGGCGTTCGTCGCCACCGTGATCGTCGTGGCAGCCGTCGTCGCGCTGCTGTTCGGGTCGATGTACCCCCACCTGCTGCCGTCCACACTCAATCCGGAGTGGGGCGTCACGATCTACAACGGCTCGTCGACCCCGTACACGTTGAAGATCATGACGTGGGCGTCGTTGACGCTGCTGCCGCTGGTTCTGGTCTATCAGGGCTGGACCTACTGGGTGTTCCGAAAGCGCATTTCCGCGGATCGCATCCCGGCGCCCATCGGATTGTCACGGCGGTCGGTCTGAACCTCTGGCGCGCACTCGGCGTCCGCGGCGCCACCGGGTCGACGTCGGCGCTGCGACGCCATCTCCTGGCGACGGTGGCCTGCGGCGTAACCATCAGCGCCAGCACCATTGCCGCGGCCGTGGTGCTGGCCCACATCGTTGCCGCCATCATCACCGACCCGGGTTCGGCGAGCAGCCACGGTGCAGCCATCGTCGCCCTGAGCGTGCTGTGGGTGTTGCGTGCGGCCGCACAGTGGCTCCAGGGTCGATTGTCGCAGCGGGGCGCGACTGCGGTGATCGGTGAGCTCACCACCCAGGTTCTGTGCTCGGTGACCTCGTTGCCGCCAAGGAGATTGGCCGCCGACCGTGATGCTGCCGCGGCAGTGGTGACGCGCGGCCTGGACGGCCTGCGTCCGTACTTCACCGGCTATGTGCCAGCGGTGGTGCAGGCCGCGGTCCTCACGCCGGTGGCGGTGATCGTGATGGCCTGCTATGACCTGCAGGCCGCGGCGATCGTCGTGATCGCTCTGCCGTTGATCCCGATCTTCATGGTGCTCATCGGGATGGTCACCGCCGAGCGTTCGGCGGCCGCGCTGGCCTCGATGACCACACTGCAGGCCCGTTTGCTCGATCTCGTGGCGGGGATCCCGACACTGCGGGCTGTCGGCCGCGCCGCCGGATCAACCCAGCGGATCTCCGAACTGGCTGCCGCCCAACGCCGTTCAGCGATGGCAACGTTACGGATCGCGTTCCTGTCCTCGCTGGTTCTGGAGCTGCTGGCCACCCTGGGTGTGGCCTTGGTGGCGGTGAGCGTGGGTGTGCGCTTGGTATACGGCGAGGTGACGCTGGCGGCCGGGTTGACCGTCCTTCTGTTGGCGCCCGAGGTCTTCTGGCCGCTGCGCCGGGTGGGTGCGGCCTTCCATGCCGCACAGGATGGCAAGACCGCCGCCGAGCAGGCGTTCCGGCTGTGCGATACGCACACACCGACCGAAGGCGGCGCGCAGGTGCCCAATTGCGCACCGACGATCGAGTTGAGCGGTCTGGAACCGGCAATCGAACCCGGACGCGTCACCGTTCTCACCGGTGCCAACGGGACCGGGAAATCCACTGCGTTGCAAGCTGTACTCGGATTGACGACGCTGCCGTCCGGCCCGGTGCGCGTCGACGGTGTCGATGTCGGTGACCTGGATCTGCCCGCGTGGTGGCGGCACATCGCCTGGCTTCCCCACCGTCCAGTCCTCATTCCCGGGACCGTCCTGGAGAACCTGGAACTGCTAGGACCACTGGATGATTTGGAGCAGGCCTGCCGCGACACCGGATTCGACGAGGTTGTCGGCGATCTGCCCGACGGTCTCAACACCCGGATCAGCCGTACCGGCGTCGGCTTGTCCCTGGGGCAACGACAACGGCTCGGTCTCACCCGGGCCCTCGGGTCGTCCGCACGGCTGCTTCTGCTCGACGAACCCACCGCCCACCTCGACGCCGCGCTGGAGCAGCGAGTGCTGCGAGCTGTGGTCGCCCGCGCCCGCGCCGGTGCCACGGTGGTGGTGGTCGGGCACCGGGATCCGGTCCTGTCCATTGGCGATCGGGTGATCACGATTGGCGCTGCACATGTTTCGACGTGATCCTCTGCTGCGCCTGACAGTGGACCTGCTGCGACCGCGGTTGGGTCGATTGATCCTGGCCAGCGTCCTCGGTGTCCTTTCGCTCGGCAGCGCGTTGGCCCTTGCCGGTGTCTCGGCGTGGTTGATCACCAGGGCCTGGCAGATGCCCCCGATCCTGGACTTGTCGGTGGCCGTGGTCGCGGTGCGGGCGCTGGGGATCTCGCGCGGCGTCCTCGGGTACTGCCAACGACTGGCGGCCCATGACACGGCGCTGCGGGCAGCGGCCAATGCCCGCACCGGCCTGTACCGCAAGCTCGCCGCCGGGCCCGACGATGACGCGATGCGGCTGCCCAGCGGTGAATTGGTGGCCCGGGCCGGCAGCTCGGTCGACGAACTGGCCGACGTGGTGGTGCGTTCGGTGTTGCCGATCGTCGTTGCCGTAGTGCTCAGCACTGTGTCGGTCGGCGTCATCGCGCTGATCTCACCGGGCGCCGCGGCGGTACTGGCCCTTTGCCTGGTGATCGCCGGGGCCTTGGCCCCGGCGATCACCGCCCGCGCGGTTGCTGCTGCGGAATCGGTTGCGGTTCAGCACCGTAGTGACCGCGATGCTGCCGCCATGCTGGCACTGGAGTACGCCCCCGAGTTGCGCGTGAGCGGACGTCTCGACGAGGTGATCGCCGGCGTGCAGCGCCGCCACCGTGACTGGGGCCAGGCCGCCGACCACGCCGCCTCGCCCGCAGCACTGGCCGCCGCCATGCCCAGTCTCGCCATTGGCGCCAGTGTCCTGGGCGCCGTAGTCGCCGGCATCGCATCAGCCACCACGACGGCGCCGACCACGCTGGCGATCCTGATGTTGTTGCCGTTGTCGGCCTTCGAGGCCACTACCGCCCTCCCCGAGGCCGCTGTCGGACTCACCAAGTCCCGCATCGCCGCCCGTCGTCTCCTCGAACTCACCCAACCTGACCCCGCGGCCCGCCGGCGGCCACAGGTCCCCCCGGTCGACCTTCCCGCCGGCGGACGCCTCGCCGTCATCGGCCCGAGCGGCTCAGGCAAGACCACGCTGCTGATGGCCATGGCTGACAAGTTCAACGGAAACTCCAGGCGTGCAGCATTTTTCGCCGAGGACGCGCACATCTTCGAAACCACGCTGCGAGACAATCTCCTCGTGGTCCGCGGGGGCGCCACCGATGCCGAACTGCACTCCGCGCTTGACCGTGTCGGCCTGGCCGATTGGGTGTCCGGCCTGCCCGCGGGTTTGGCAACGGTACTCGAAGGTGGCCACACCGCGATGTCGGCCGGGCAGCGCCGTCGACTGCTCCTGGCCAGGGTACTGCTGTCGGATTTCTCGGTCGTCCTGCTCGACGAGCCCACCGAAAATCTCGACGCCGGCGACGGAAGACGGATACTCGCCGAAATCCTCACTCCCGGTGACTGGTTCGGCGCAGATCGAGCAGTCGTCGTAGCCACCCATCACCTTCCGGACGCGCTCAACTGCCCCGTCGTCCGTTGCCCACAACCAGGCACCGCCATCGGCGAGTAGCCTCACAGACATGACCGACGAGCGATCCACCCCGCCCGGGTCTGACGAGCCCCAGCCGGCCGGACCTCCCCCGCCGCCGACATATCCCTACGGCCCGCCTCCCGGCGCATATCCCGGCCCCTACCCACCGACGGCGCCGTACGGCGGGTACCCGATGCAAACCCCGCCGCGTGCCCCCGCCAACGGTCTGGGCATCGCGGCACTCGTCGTCGCGATCTTCGCCCTGCTGTTGACGTGGTCGGTGATCGGCGGGGTGATATTCGGCGTCACTGCCGTGATCCTCGGATTCCTCGCCCACGGGCGCTACCGACGCGGCGAAGCCACAAATGGCGGAGTCGCTGTCACCGGTATCGCACTCGGTGCCGTGGCTTGCGTGTTGTCCCTGGTGTTCATCGGCATCTGGGTGCACTTCGGGCAACGCTGGTTCGATGAGGTCGGCGGGCGCGACTACATGCATTGCCTACAGCAGGCCGGCGACGACACCGCGGCCCAGCAGCGTTGCGAGAAAGAGTTCGAGCGGCGGGTCGAGGATTCCTTCGGCGTGACACCGACCCCTGACCGCTGAGCGGGCTCACGCCTTGGCGGCACCGGGGAAGTACTTGACGATGCCCTCTTGCACCACTGTGGCCACCAAGTGACCCGAGGCGTCGAAGAAGTGGCCCGTGCCCAGCCCGCGGGACTCGGCCGCCACCGGCGACGTGGTGGAGTAGAGCACCCACTCGTCGAACTTGACGGGCCGGTGAAACCACACCGAATGATTCATCGTCACCGCGAAGATGCGATCGAAACCCCATGACAACCCGTGCGTGGTGATGATCGAATCGAGCACCGTGGTATCTGACGAGTACACCAGCGCCGCACCGTGCAGAACCGGGTCGTCGGGCATCACGCCTTCGGTCTTGAGCCACACCCGGTTGTGGTCGAGCTTGCCGCCCTTGTCCCGCATCACCCAGGACGGATCGTTGGTGTATCGCCATTCGATCGGGCGCAGCGCCTCGACGAACAACGGGACCGTCTTCTCGTAGCCGCGAAGAAGTTCATCGATCTTGGGCAGCGTGTCCGGGTGAGGAACCTCCGGTGCCGGCACGTTGTGCTCCAGGCCGCGGCCGGCGTTCATGTACGACAGCATCACCGTTGTCAGCAGGTTGCCGTCCTGCATGACGTCGATGCGGCGGTTGGCGAACCGGCGCTCGTCACGCAGGCGCACGACGTGGAACTCCAGATCCTTCTCCGGATCGCCACCGGCGATGAAGTGCGCATTCAACGCACTCGGCGAGAGTTTGTGCGCCAGTGTGCGGCCGCCGGCGACGAACGCCTGCGCGATCATCTGGCCACCGAAAGTGCGCACCGGGTTCTTACTCGGATGCGAGCCGATGAACAGATCGTCATCAATGCGATTCAGATCGAGAACAGCCAGCAGCTCCTCGAAATCCGGGTGTGTCAAGGAAACCCTTTCCCGTTAGACGTCGTCCTCCCCGATGCGGTGCACATGGATCAGATTCGTGGAGCCTACTGTGCCCGGCGGAGCGCCCGCCACGATGACCACCAGCTCGCCACGCTTGTAGCGGCCGAGGTCGAGCAGCGATTTGTCGACCTGACGGATCATGTCGTCGGTGTTCGACATCTGCGGCACGATGAACGTCTCGGTGCCCCAGGTGAGCGCCAGCTGGCTGCGCACCTCGGGTAGCGCGGTGAACGCGAGCACCGGAAGCGGTGTGTGCAACCGGGCCAGGCGGCGCACCGTGTCCCCGGACTGGGTGAAAGCGACCAGCGCCTTGGCGTCCAGCCGCTCGCCGATGTCGCGGGCCGCGTACGAGATCACGCCGCGCTTGGTCCGCGGAGTGTGGGTCAGCGGCGGCACTGTCACCGAGTTGTCCTCGACCGCCTTGATGATGCGTGCCATCGTCTTGACGGCCTCCAGCGGGTACTTGCCGACGGAGGTCTCGCCGGACAGCATCACCGCGTCGGCACCGTCGAGCACCGCATTGGCGACGTCGGAGGCCTCGGCCCGGGTAGGCCGGGAGCTTTCGATCATCGACTCCAGCATCTGGGTGGCGACGATGACGGGTTTGGCGTTCTCCCTTGCCATCTGGATGGCGCGCTTCTGCACGAGCGGCACCTCTTCGAGCGGCAGTTCAACGCCGAGGTCGCCGCGCGCCACCATGATCGCGTCGAACGCCAGCACGATGGCCTCGAGGTTCTCGACCGCCTCGGGCTTCTCCAGCTTGGCGATCACGGGGACGCGCCGGCCCACCCGGTCCATCACCTCATGGACCAACTCGACGTCGGCGGGTGACCGGACGAACGACAGCGCGACCAGATCCACACCGAGTCGCAGCGCGAACTCGAGATCCTCGATGTCCTTTTCGGACAGTGCCGGCGCCGTCACGTTCATGCCCGGCAGGGACATGCCCTTGTTGTTGCTGACAGGGCCGCCCTCGGTGACCGTGCAGACCACGTCGTTGCCGTCGATCACATCGACCTTCAGACCGACATTGCCGTCGTCGACAAGCACTCGATCCCCCGGCCGGGCGTCCTCGGCCAACCGCTTGTAGGTGGTCGACACCCGGTCGTGATTGCCCTCACAGTCGTCGACTGTGATCCGCACCGACTCACCGGTGGCCCAGTAGGTCGGCCCGTCGGCGAACCGGCCCAACCGGATCTTGGGACCCTGCAGGTCAGCAAGCACGCCCACGGCGTGACCCGTGGCATCCGATGCCGCCCGCACGTGCTTGTAGGAAGCTTCGTGGTCGGTGTAATCACCGTGGCTGAAGTTCAGCCGGGCGACATCCATCCCGGCCTCCACCAGGGCCCGCACCGTCTCATCAGTGCTGGTAGCGGGACCAAGCGTACAAACGATTTTTCCGCGTCTGCTCACGTCATGTCAGCATAGTCGTTAATCGATTCAGACGACGCTCAGAGGCAGTGCGCCGGGCCGCACCGGCGAGGGCAGATCCGACTCGCCCATCAGGTAGGCGTCCACGGCGTGCGCCGCGCTGCGCCCTTCCGCGATGGCCCACACGACCAGCGAGGCGCCCCGATGCGCGTCACCGCAGACGAACACGCCGGGAGCATCGGTCTGCCAGTCCGAACCACACGACACCGTGCCGCGCCGGGACAACTTGAGGTTCAACCCGTCGAGCAGGGCCATGTGCTCGACGCCCTCGAAGCCGATCGCCAGTAGCGCGAGGTCGCACGGGATCTGCAACGACTCACCCACCGGGATGATCTCGCGGCGCCCGTCGGCATCCCGGGCCACCCGGACCTCGGCGATCTCGATGGCGCGCACATGGCCGTTGTCATCGCCGATGAATCTCTGCACGGCCACCTCGAAGCGGCGGGCACCGCCTTCGGCGTGCGCGGGGGAGGTACGCAACACCAACGGCCACGTGGGCCACGGGGAGAGTTCGTCGTCGCGGGTCTCCGGCGGCTCGGCGTTGTAGTCGAGCTGAGTCACCGACGCCGCACCCTGACGGTGCGCGGTACCCAGGCAGTCGGCACCGGTGTCACCCCCACCGATGATCACCACGTGCTTGCCCGCCGCCGAGATCGACGCGGATGCGTCACCCTCGCATTCCCGGTTGGCCGGCACCAGATGCTCCATCGCCAGATGCACGCCGTCGAGTTCGCGGCCGGGCACATCGTTGTCGCGGCCCCGCAGCGCCCCTACCGCCAGCACGACCGCCTGGTGACGCTCACGTAACTGCTCGACCGTCAGGTCGACACCGACCTCACATTCGGTGACGAACCGGGTGCCCTCGGCGCGCATCTGGGCCAGACGCTGATTGAGCACCGACTTCTCGAGCTTGTACTCGGGGATGCCGTAGCGCAACAGCCCACCCACCCGGTCGTCCCGCTCGTACACGGTGACGTCGTGGCCGGCACGGGTGAGTTGTTGTGCGGCAGCCAAACCCGCCGGGCCCGAGCCGACAACCGCGACGCTCTTGCCTGTCGAGATGGCGGCCGGTGCAGGTTCGACGGTGCCGTTCATCCAGGCATGATCGGCGATGGTCTGCTCGATCCGTTTGATCGTCACACTGCCGCCGGTCTGCTCCTCGGCGATCGACAGCACGCAGGCCGCCTCACACGGCGCCGGGCAAAGCCGCCCGGTGAACTCCGGAAAGTTGTTGGTGGCGTGCAGGCGATCACTGGCCGCATCCCAGCGCCCACGCCGCACCAGGTCATTCCATTCCGGGATCAGGTTCCCCAACGGGCAACCCGCCTTGCCCGAGTGGCAGAACGGGATCCCGCAATCCATGCAGCGACGGGCCTGCTGCGACACCTCGCCGGCTCGCTCGTTGGGATCCTCACGCTCGTACACCTCGCGCCAGTCCCCCACCCGCTCATCGACGGGTCGCTTGGCGGCCTCGATCTTCGGAACCCGAAGAAATCCGGTCGGATCAGCCACGGCTGGCCTCCATGATCGCGCTGTCCACATCACGGCCCTCGGCCTTGGCCATCCGGGTCGCCTGCAGCACACGCTCGTAGTCGGTGGGCATTACTTTGGTGAATTGCGCGCTGCGCCTTGGCCAATCAGCCAGGATCGAGCCGGCCAGCGTGCTACCGGTGTGGCGCGCGTGATCGGCCACCACCGCGTGCAACCAGGCCAGATCCTCGCCTTCCGGTCGCTGCAGTTGCACCATTTCGGTGTTGACCCGAGCCGGGTCCAGACCGAGCACGAAGGCGACACCGCCGGACATGCCGGCGGCGAGGTTGCGTCCGGTCTTACCCAGGATCACCACCCGGCCGCCCGTCATGTACTCACACGCGTGATCGCCCACGCCCTCGACGACGGCCAGAGCCCCGGAATTGCGGGCGCAGAACCGCTCCCCCACCCGGCCGCGCAGGAACACCTCACCCGAGGTGGCACCGTAGAGCAGGGTGTTGCCTGCGATGACGTTGTCCTCGGGTAGGAACAGCACATCCTCAGGTGGCCGCACGATCACCCGGCCGCCCGAAAGCCCCTTACCCACATAGTCGTTGGCGTCACCGACCAGCTCCAATGTCACACCAGGAGGTAGGAACGCCCCGATGGACTGGCCCGCCGACCCCGTCAAAGTGACGTGAATCGTGTTGTCGGGCAACCCCGCCGCACCGTAGCGTCGGGTGACCTCTGCCCCCAGCAGGGTGCCCACCGTGCGGTTGACATTGCGTACCGGAAGCTCAAGCCGCACCGGGTGTGCGTCTTCCAGCGCGCCCTCGGCAAGCTGGATCAGGGTTTGGTCGAGCGCCTGATCGAGCCCGTGATCTTGGCCGCGCGTGCGACGCCGCTGGGTGAGCTCGCTGCCCTCGGAACCCGCGGGCAACGTGAAGATGGGGCTGAGATCGAGTCCACGGCTCTTCCAGTGCGCCACACCGGGATCGGTATCGAGCACCTCAGCGTGACCGACCGCCTCGTCGATGCTGCGGAAACCCAGCTCGGCCAAGTAGCGGCGGATGTCCTCGGCGACGAACGTGAAGAAGTTCTCCACAAATTCTGGCTTGCCGTTGAACCGTGCCCGCAATTCCGGGTTCTGAGTGGCCACACCGACCGGACAGGTATCGAGGTGGCACACGCGCATCATGATGCAGCCCGAGACCACCAGCGGCGCAGTGGCGAACCCGAATTCTTCGGCACCGAGCAGGGCGGCCACAATCACGTCACGCGCACTGCGCATGCCACCGTCGCACTGCACCGTGATCCGATCACGCAAACCGTTGAGCACCAGGGTCTGCTGGGTGTCGGCCAGCCCGATCTCCCACGGCGCCCCGGCATGCTTGAGCGACGTCAGCGGCGCCGCGCCGGTACCCCCGTCATACCCGGAGATCAACACCACATCGGCGTGCGCCTTGGACACCCCCGCCGCAACCGTGCCGACCCCTACGCTGCTGACCAGCTTCACGTGGATCCGTGCGTCGGCATTGGCGTTCTTCAGATCGTGGATGAGCTGAGCCAGGTCCTCGATCGAATAGATGTCGTGGTGCGGAGGCGGCGATATCAACCCGACACCGGGCGTGGAGTGCCGGGTCTTGGCGATACTGGGGTACACCTTGTAACCCGGAAGCTGGCCTCCCTCACCGGGTTTGGCCCCCTGCGCCATCTTGATCTGGATGTCGGTGGCATTGACCAGGTAGTCGCTGGTGACACCGAAGCGGCCCGAGGCAACCTGCTTCACTGCGCTGCGCCGGCGCGGATCGTAGAGGCGGTCTACATCCTCCCCGCCCTCACCGCTGTTGGACCGCCCACCGAGGTTGTTCATGGCGATCGCCATGGTCTCGTGGGCCTCCGCCGAGATGGACCCGTAGCTCATCGCACCGGTGTTGAACCGCGTCACGATCGACTCGACGGGCTCGACCTCCTCCAGCGGAACCGGAGGCCGCAGCCCCTTCTTGAACTCGAACAGGCCGCGCAGCGTCCCACCTTGCCGGGACAGCCGGTCGACCTCGGCAGAGTATTCGGCGAAGATGTCCCGACGTCCGGTGCGGGTCGAATGCTGGAGCAGGAAAACCACTTCCGGAGTGAACAGGTGCAGCTCACCCTCGCGGCGGAACGCATACTCACCACCGACCTCGAGGCGACGGTGTACCCGCTCGGTGGGGTTCTCCGGGTAGGCCCGCCGATGCCGGAGCTTGACCTCCTCGGCCAGCACATCGAGGCCGATTCCACCGAGCTGGCTGCTGGTGCCGGTGAAGTACTCGTCGACGACGTCGCGGCTCAGCCCGATCGCCTCGAAAACCTGGGCGGCGGTGTAGGACGCGACCGTCGAGATGCCCATTTTGCTCATCACCTTGACCACGCCCTTGCCCAACGCCTTGACGTAATTGCGCACAGCGGCGCCGGTTTCGATACCGGTCAGCTCACCCCCGCGGATCAGATCCTCGATCGACTCGAAGGCCAGATAGGGATTGACAGCCGCGGCGCCATATCCGATGAGCATCGCGATGTGATGGACTTCCCGGGCATCGCCGCTTTCCACCACCAACGCCACCTTGGTGCGTTCCTTGGTGCGGACCAAGTGATGGTGCACCGCCGAAACGGCAAGCAGTGACGGCACCGGAGCTCGGGTGTGGTCGGAATCCCGATCCGAGATCACCAGGGTGTGTGCGCCTTTGGCAATTGCCTCGGTCGCCCGCATCTGCAGGTCGTCGAGCGCTTCGGCCAGCCCTTCCCCACCCCGCTCGACATCGTAGAGCGCCCGCAACACGGTGGTACGCAGGCCCGGATGCTCGCCGTCATCGTTGATGTGGACGATCTTGCTGAGCTCGTCGTTGTCGAGAACCGGCCAGCGCAGGACGATCTGGCGACATGACGCCGCAGAAGGTTCCAGCAGGTTCTCCTCGGGGCCCATCACGCGAGCCATCGAGGTGACCACCTCTTCGCGAATCGCATCCAAAGGCGGGTTGGTGACCTGGGCGAACAGTTCGACGAAGTAGTCATACAGCAGCCGTGAGCGCTTGGAGAGCACCGCAACCGGGGTATCGGTGCCCATCGAACCGAGCGGCTCCCCACCCGAGGCCGCCATCGGTGTCAAAAGGATCCGCAGCTCCTCTTCGGTGTAGCCGAACGCGATCTGCCGACGCACCACCGACTCATGATTCGGCTGGCTACGAGACCGCTCGGGCAAGGTGGCCAGATCGAGAAGTCCGGCATGCAGCCACTCACCGTAGGGTTCGGCGGCGGCCAGCTGCTCCTTGATCTCGTCATCGGGAATGATTCGCCCAGCTGCCGTGTCGACCAGGAACATCTTCCCGGGCTGCAGCCGGCCCTTGGCGACGATCTCGCCCGACGGCACGTCGAGCACACCGCTCTCGCTGGCCAGAATGATCCGGTCGTCGACCGTGCGCCACCACCGGCCAGGGCGTAAACCGTTGCGGTCCAACACCGCACCAACCACCGTGCCGTCGGTGAACGTAACACAGGCCGGGCCGTCCCACGGCTCCATCAATGAGGCGTGGAACTTCCAGAACGCACGCTCTGCGGCATCCATGGTGGTGGCGTTCTCCCACGCCTCCGGGATCATCATCAGCACCGCATGCGGCAAGCTGCGCCCGCCCAGATGCAACAGTTCGAGCACCTCGTCGAAGGACGCCGAGTCGGAGGCGTCGGGGGTGCAGATCGGCGACAGCCGGCTCAGATCACCGGGAATCCGTGCGCTGGCCAGCAGGGCCTCACGGGCGTGCATGCGGTTGCGGTTGCCGCGCACGGTATTGATCTCGCCATTGTGGGCGACGAACCGGAACGGGTGCGCCAGCGGCCAGGACGGGAAGGTGTTGGTCGAGAAACGACTGTGCACAATCGCGATCGCGCTCATGCAGCGCTCGTCGCGCAAGTCCGGAAAGTATTGCGGCAGCTGCATTGTCGTCAGCATGCCCTTGTACACGATGGTCCGGCTCGACAGCGACGCAAAGTAGACCGCATCGACGCCCGTGCCTTGTTCGGCCCGCTTGCGTAGCGGATATACCTTGCGGTCGAGCTCGATCCCGCCGGCCCGGACCCCACCGTTCTCCGGTGCCGCGACGAACAGCTGCGCCATGTACGGCATACAGCCCAGCGCCGTCTTACCGATCTCCGCGCCGTCCGGATCGACCGGAACCTCCCGCCAGCCCAGCACCTCCAGGCCTTCCTCGGTGGCCAAAGCCTCGATGCGGGCGCGGGCGACACTACGCGCATCCTCGTCCTGCGGCAGAAAACAGATGCCGGCGGCAAAGGTGTTGCTGCCGTCGGGTGCCGGACCGGGGAGGGCGAAGTTGACCAGGTCGCGCAGCAGTTCGACCGGCAGCTGCAGCAGGATGCCGGCGCCGTCACCGCTGTTGGGTTCGGCCCCGGCAGCACCGCGGTGTTCGAGATGTTCAAGAGCGGTCAGGCCATCAGTGACGATGCCGTGGGAGCGGCGGCCCTGGATGTCGGTGATCATGGCCACGCCACAGGAGTCGGCCTCATTGGCAGGGTCGTAGAGTCCCTGCGCATCTGGCAATGCCGAAAACAGCACTTGATCGCACCTCCGCAAGTCCGGAACATCCTGGTCCCGGGACTGCACCGGCCCGAATTTTCAGTGTATCAGCGGAGATGGGCCACTACTGGGCGGTTAACGTCGGGACCAGCGGGAACCCCGGCAGGTTCCGCACCACTGTCCAGACCACCAGCGCCACCAAGATCGTCGCTACGGCCGGCAACGGGAAAAGTGTCTTCCCCAGCCGCCACCGCACCAGCATCCACACAGCCAGTGCCGGCAGGCCGACCAGGGCGAATACGTTGTCGACGATCGCTGCACCCACGTCACCGTGCAACAGGTCATGGGTCATCCGCAACCCACCACAGGCCGGGCAATTCCATCCGGTCAGGGTCTTGAACGGGCATGCCGGGAACAGAAAGCCCGGGCGGTGCGGGTCGGCCAACCCGATGTACGCCAGGACACCGGCACCGAGCCCGCCGGTGGTCACCAGCGAGAGCCGTCCCGCCGTCGTGTCGATGAAGCCGTTACGTTCCATCACGGAGCGGACGCCCGTAGGGGTCGCGGACTTTGTCGGTGAGGATCAGGACGGCGTCGACGATCCCCCAGATGACGGCGCCCAGACCGCAGGTGACCAAGCCCACGACCAACTGGGCGACACCCAGACCGGTCTGGCCGATGTAGATGCGGCCGATTCCGACCAAACCGAAAAGCCCGAGCAGCTGCAGCAGACCTGCGACCACCTTGGACTTGTCGGAGAACGGTTCGCCAGTGATCGGATGGCGGCCGTACGGCGCACTCGGATCCCCATACGGCGACGGGTACGGCGCGTAACCGGGAGGTGGCGGCGGATACCCCGCAGGCGGCGGGTAGCCCGGCGATGGGTAGCCGGCCGGCTGCGGGCCGCTGGACGGATCTGGGGACTGAGAAGGATCAGTCATACAGCCAGGATGCCAGAGCGCCGGCCATTAACGGTTCCGCCGGAACCAGCGCCGCACTCGGCCACCGCGCTTGGCCTGCTCGGGCTGCTCTGCGGGTGCCGGGGGCGTGGCTCCTGCCTCGTCTACCGCATCGCCCTCGTCGGCGTCTTCCGCTGTTTCGGTCTCCGACTCTGAAACGGCGTCGGCTTCAGCCTCGTCCGCCTCGGATTCACCTGGCACGTCATCGCTGTCGGCATCGGTGTCGCCCGGCTCAGCAGCCTCAGACTCCTCGTCGGCGTCGGCGTCGGCGTCGGCAGTATCGGTGACGGTGTCGCCGTCTTCGTCCGCCTCAGCCTCGTCGGTGGGTTGGTCAGCGGCGATCTCGTCGGCAGCATCCTCGGAGCCGGCTTCCGCCCCGTCTTCCACCTCGATCGACTCGTCGTCGGCCTCGGCTTGGGCCTCGTCTGTCGCTTCCTCGGTGGCGTCCGCCTCGGCTTCGTCAGCCTCCGCCTCGTCGGCAGATTCGTCAGCCTCCGCCTCGGAGTCGGCGTCCACCTCACCTTCGGCGACGGTGGGCTCGTCGTCGGTCGCGGACTCGGCCTGCTCATCCGCCTCTTCGACGTCATCCTCAGCGGCGTCAACCGGCTCCGCCTCGGCTACAGCCTCAACGCCGTCTGACGTACCTTCAGGGACGTCCGCCTCGGCGTCCTCAGCCTCGTTGGCAGCATCCTCGGAGTCGGCGTCCACCTCACCTTCGGCGACGGTGGGCTCATCGACAGCCTCAGCCTCAACGCCGTCTGTCGCTTCTTCCGTGACGCCGGCCTCGGCTTCGGCGTCAGACTCAGGCTCGCCGCCCGACTCTTCCGTGACGTCGACCTCGGCGTCCTCCGCCTCGTCGACAGATTCGTCAGCAGCACCCTCGGAGTCGACTTCCGCGCCGTCTTCGGCAGCGGTGGACCCGTCGTCGGTCACCGACTCGGCCTGCTCATCCGCCTCTTCGACGTCATCCTCAGCGGCGTCAACCGGCTCCGCCTCGACTACGGCCTCCACCTCGTCTGACGCTTCTGCGGCGGCGGTGGACTCGTCAACGCCGTCTGTCGCTTCTTCAGGGACGTCGGCCTCGGCTTCCTCAGCCTCCGCCTCGTCGGCAGATTCGTCAGCAGCACCCTCGGAGTCGACTTCCGCGCCGTCTTCGGCGACGGTCGACTCGTCGACAGCCTCCGACTCGGCCTGCTCATCCGCCTCTTCGACGTCATCCTCCGCGGCGGCAACCGGCTCCGCCGCGACTACGGCCTCAACCTCGTCTGACGCTTCTTCAGGGACGTCCGCCTCGGCTTCCTCAGCCCCCGCTTCGTCGGCAGATTCGTCAGCAGCACCCTCGGACTCGGCTTCCACCTCACCTTCGGCGACGGTGGACTCGTCCTCGGCCTCGGACTCGCCCTCAACCTCTTCGGCCGGTTCTTCCGTGACGTCGGCTTCGACGCCAGTCGGCTCGACAACCTCGGCGTCCTCGTCCTCAGGCTCCTTGGTGATCGCCTTCAGCTCGATCGCCGCGGCGGCCTCGGCTCCGTCGTCTTCGCTGGCGCCGACCTCGTCCGGATGCATGTGGTCGGCATCTTCGTCATCGTCTTGGCCTGCCACCGCTGCCGCCGCGACGACGCCGGTGGTCGCGGCCGCTCCGACAAGCTCCTTGCCGAGCTCATCGACGGTCGACTCGTCCTCATCACTCTTGCCGACCAACGTCGCCGGATCATCCCGGCCCTTGGTCGCCAGCATGATGTAAACGACGGCACCGATGAACACGAAAGTCGAGGTGAAGGTGTTGACGCGGATACCGGCGAATTCCGTCGCCGGGTCGCTGCGCATCAACTCGACCATGAAGCGGCCCGCGCAGTAACCGGCCACGTAGAGCGCGAACAGCCGGCCGTGGCCGAGCTTGAACTTGCGGTCGGCCCAGATCAGCAGTGCGAATACCAGGAGGTTCCATAGCAATTCGTACAAGAAGGTCGGATGGACCACGCGTAAGACCTCGCCGGTCGACACTCCGTTGAGGTCGTCGGGAGTGCCGGCAGCGTTGAGCCGTCTGTAGATCTCCAGGCCCCACGGCACCGTGGTGTCGCCGCCGTACAGCTCCTGATTGAAGTAGTTTCCGAGCCGGCCGATGGCCTGCGCCAAGATGATTCCGGGTGCGATGGCATCTCCGAAGGCCGGCAGCGGAATGCCACGCGTGCGGCAACCGATCCAGGCTCCGACGCCACCCAGTGCCACCGCGCCCCAGATGCCAAGGCCGCCCTGCCAGACCTGGAAGGCGGCGCCGAGCCCTTTGCCACCGGGCCCGAAATATGTGGGCCAGTCCGTCATGACGTGGTACAGCCGGCCACCTACCAGGCCGAAAGGCACTGCCCACAAAGCAATGTCATAGATGACGCCGGCTTGGCCGCCGCGCGCCTGCCAACGCCGGTCGCCGATCACCAGTGCGGCGATGATGCCCACGATGATGCAGAGCGCGTATGCGCGGAGCGGCACCGGGCCCAGATGCCAGACGCCCTGTGACGGGCTGGGCAAATACGCGAGCACGGTAGTGGTCAAGCTGAAATCCTCTGCCTAACGCCGGTAGCCAGTTCTTCGGTGAGACGACGCACCGCGTCCAATCCCTCACTCAGGGCCGACACCAGAGCCGACCCGACGATGACGCCGTCGGCGTAGGCGCCGATCTCTGCGGCCTGCCGGCCGGAGCGCACACCCAGTCCCACACCGACGGGAATGTCGGAGACTTCCTTGACGCGGCGCACCAACTCCGGCGCCGCATTCGAGACGACATCGCGGGCTCCGGTGACGCCCATCGTCGATGCGGCGTAGACGAACCCACGCGAAGCATTCACGGTGTTGGCGAGGCGCTCATGCGTCGAGGACGGGGCGACCAGGAAGATGCGGTCCAGATTGTGTTCCTCGGCTGCGGCGATCCAGTCGACGGCTTCCTCGGGGATCAGATCCGGGGTGATCAGACCGTATCCACCGGCGGAGGCCAGGTCGCGGGCGAACGTGTCAACACCCTTGCGCAGCACCGGATTCCAGTACGTCATCACCACCGCGCGGCCCCCGGCGTTGCTGATCGCCTCGACCGCGGCCAGAGTGTCGCGGACCCGCACGCCGCCGGCCAGAGCAGCCTCGGTGGCGGCCGCGATCGTCGGCCCATCCATCCCAGGATCTGAGTAGGGCACCCCGACTTCCACGAGGTCACAACCGGATTCGACCATCGCCGTCATCGCCGCGATGGATGTCTGCACGTCGGGGTACCCGGTCGGAAGGTAACCGATCAGTGCGGCACGGCCCTCGGCGCGGCAGCCGTCGAACAACTCCGCCAGCCGGCTCATCCCGCACTCCCCTCATCGAGCAGTCCGAACCACTTGGCCGCTGTCTCGACGTCCTTGTCGCCGCGTCCGGACAAGTTCACCACGATGATCGACCCGCTGCCCAGTTCCGGCCCGAGTTTGAGGGCACCGGCCACCGCATGAGCCGACTCGATCGCCGGGATGATGCCCTCCCGACGGCACAGCAGCGAGAACGCGTCCATCGCCTCGGTATCGGTGACCGGCCGGTACTCGGCACGGCCGATGTCTTTGAGGAAGGCATGCTCGGGTCCGACACCCGGATAGTCCAAACCGGCCGAGATGGAATGCGATTCGATCGTCTGGCCGTCCTCGTCCTGCAACAGGTAGGAGAACGACCCCTGGAATGCGCCGGGCGAGCCTCCCGTGAAGGTCGCTGCGTGCCGGCCCGTTTCCACCCCGTCGCCCGCGGCCTCGAAGCCGACCAGGCGCACGGCCGGATCGTCGATGAAGGCGTGGAACACGCCGATGGCGTTCGAACCGCCGCCGACGCACGCGGTGACCGCATCGGGCAACCGACCGGCCTGATCGAGGATCTGCGCCCTGGCCTCCATGCCGATGACTCGCTGGAAATCGCGCACCATCAGCGGGAACGGATGCGGACCGGCCGCTGTCCCGAAGCAGTAATAGGTGTCGTCGGCATTGGTGACCCAATCCCGGAACGCCTCGTTGATCGCGTCTTTGAGGGTCTTGGACCCGGCCTCGACCGAAACCACAGTGGCGCCGAGCAACCGCATCCGCGCGACGTTGAGGGCCTGGCGGGCGGTATCCACCGCGCCCATGTAAATGATGCATTCCAGGCCCAGCAGGGCGCACGCGGTGGCGGTGGCCACCCCGTGCTGACCGGCGCCAGTCTCGGCGATGACGCGAGTCTTGCCCATCTGCCGCGCCAGCAGCGCCTGCCCCAGCACGTTGTTGATCTTGTGAGAACCGGTGTGGTTCAGGTCTTCTCGCTTGAGGAAGATGCGTGCCCCACCGGCATATTCGGCCAGCCGGGTCGCCTCGTACAGCGGGGACGGCCGACCGCTGTAGTGCCGCTGCAACCGGTCGAGTTCGTCGAGGAACGCTTGGTCGCCGCGGGCTTTCTCATAGGCTGCGGTGACCTCTTCGATCACCGCCATCAGCGCCTCGGGGACCAACCTGCCGCCGTAGGAACCGAAATGTCCCCGTGCGTCGGGATCGTGAACGGTGGGTTCGGCCACGCCTGCGCTGGTACGAGGCAACTCCGGCCCCGCGAGATCCGCCATCAAAGTGTCTTTTCGTGCAAGCGGCTCATTGACTGGTTCAGCGAGCCGGTTTCGGGCAGGACGGGTGCGTACCGGCGGTGACCAGATCGGCGACCGCGCTGCGGGGATCCCCGCTGGTCACCAGGCCCTCACCGACCAGCACGGCATCTGCACCCGCGCCGGCGTACGCCAGCAGGTCAGCGGTTCCCCGGACACCGGACTCGGCCACCCGGATGACGTCGCTGGGCAGGCCCGGCGCGATCCGCGCGAAGCAGTCCCGATCAACTGCCAGGGTCTTGAGGTCGCGGGCGTTGACGCCGATCAACTTGGCGCCGGCCTGCAACGCCCGGTCGGCCTCTTCTTCGGTATGCACCTCGACCAGTGCCGTCATCCCGAGCGATTCCGTGCGCTCCAACAGCGATTCCAGCACCGACTGCTCCAGCGCCGCCACAATGAGCAGCAACAGGTCGGCGCCGTGCGCCCGAGCCTCATGGATTTGGTACGGCTTGACGATAAAGTCCTTGCGCAGCACCGGAATTGACACTGCCGCCCGCACCGCGTCCAAGTCGGCCAGTGAGCCGTTGAACCTGCGCTGCTCGGTGAGCACGCTGATCACCCGTGCCCCGCCGGCCTCGTAAGCCTGTGCCAGCTGCGCCGGGTCGGCGATGTTGGCCAACTCGCCGCGGGACGGACTCGCCCGCTTCACCTCGGCGATCACGGCAATTCCCGGCTCCCGCAACGCAGACATCACGTTGAGCGGCGGAGGTGCGTCCTGGGCCCGCGCCTTGATATCAGCCAGGCTGATAACGGCCTCGCGGGCGGCAACGTCGGCGCGGACTCCCTCGATAATGGAGTCGAGCACTGTGGCCGAACTCATCGCCCGTCGGTTCCTTTCTGGTGCCTCCGGGCCGGTCCCGGTTGCCCTCCCTCGAAGGGTAGCCGTCGCCACACCTTCACCATTCACCGGCCCTTATTGTCCGGATCACCGCCGTCGCGGGTCGGATCCTGACCCTCGTCCAGCGCATCCCAGAGCATCCGCTCCGACATCGGCTCGCCACTGTCGGTGCTCTTGGCCGCCGCACGCCGAGCCGCCGGCGCCGCATAACGCCCTGCAACGCTGCGCTTCGCACTGTTGGCCGACCGCATGAGCAGCACCGCCCCAGCCAGCGCACACACTGCGGCGACCAGGGTCAGCACTGCACCCCCGTGGGAGCGGCTGGTCGCGGTCAGCTGCGCGAGCGGCAGTTCGGCCAGGTCAGCGGCTCGCACAGCGACGTCCTTGATCACCCACAGGCTGATTGCCAGGTAGCCCATGCCCGCACTGGCGACGGCGATCAGCAGCGCCAGCAACCGCAGCGCCCAGCCGCGCACCGCCAACGCGGCCACCGCGGCAGCCAGTACCAGCAACGCCAGCGGGATCAACGCGGTGGACCAGGAAGCACCCGTCAGCGTCGTGGTTTTGGGTTGGCCGAGCCCGTCCGCCGAGTTCACCTGAACCCAGGTCATGCGCGACGCCACCCACAGCGCCACCGCCGAGACGACGAACAGCGCCTGCGCCGCCCGTGTCACGGCTCGGCCAATGTGTCAGCAGCGGCGATGGCGTTGAGCACGGCTTTGGCCTTGTTGGCCGATTCGTTGTACTCGTAGGGCCCGTTGGAATCTGCCACGACGCCCCCGCCGGCCTGCACATAGGCCGTGCCGTCGCGCATCAAAGCCGTGCGGATGGCAATCGCGAAGTCGGCATTGCCCGCGAAATCGAGGTACCCCAGCACGCCGCCGTACAGGCCGCGTCGGGTCTTCTCGACCTCCTCGATCAACTCCATGGCCCGCACCTTCGGCGCCCCCGACAAGGTTCCCGCCGGAAAGCAGGCCGTCACCGCGTCGAGCGCGGTCTTGCCCTCGGCCAGCTCGCCGGTCACCGTGGACACCAGGTGCATGACGTGGCTGTAGCGCTCGATGTGGCTGTAGTCCTCGACCCGCACCGTGCCCGGGCGGCATACCCGCCCCAGGTCGTTGCGGCCCAGATCGACCAGCATCAGATGCTCGGCGCGTTCCTTCTCGTCGGCCAGCAGTTCCTTTTCCAGCAGCACGTCCTCTTCCTCGGTGCCGCCGCGCCACCGGGTTCCGGCGATCGGGTGGGTGGTGGCCCGCCCGTCCTTCACCGTGACGAGTGCCTCGGGGCTGGAACCGACGACCGAAAAGTCAAGCCCGCCATCGGCATCGGGGACATTCAGCAGGTACATGTACGGGCTGGGGTTGGTCACCCGCAACATCCGGTACACGTCGATGGGATCGGCGGCGGTGTCCATCTCGAACCGCTGCGACGGCACCACCTGGAACGCCTCGCCGGCCTCGATGTCGCCGACCAGTTTCTCCACGATCGCCGTGTACTCCTCCACGGTGCGCTGAGCGCGGTGCTCGGGCGCGGGCCGGCTGAACGTGGCCACCGTCGACGGCAGCGGCTGCCCGAGGGCTGCGGTCATCACATCCAGCCGAGCCACCGCGTCGTCGTAGGCCTCATCGACGCGCTCGTCGGTCCCGTTCCAATTCACCGCATTGGCGATCAGGGTGATGGTGCCCTCGTGGTGGTCGACGGCGGCGATGTCGGTGGCCAGTAGCAGCACCATGTCCGGCAGGCCGAGGTCGTCGACCGCCAGCTCCGGGAGCCGCTCCAGCCGGCGCACCATGTCGTAGGCGAAATACCCCACCAGCCCCGACGACAACGGCGGCAGGTCCGGCACCGCCTCGGTCTGCAGCAGATCCAACGTGGCCCGCAGGGCGGCCAGCGGCTCGCCGCCGCTGGGCGCGTCCTGGGGCGCGGTGCCCAGCCACACCGCTTCGTCGTCGCGAACCGTCAGCGCCGACGGGGCGCCGGCACCGATGAACGACCAGCGCGACCACGAGCGACCGTTCTCGGCAGATTCCAGCAGGAAGGTACCCGGACGGTTGGCGGCGAGCTTCCGGTAGGCCGACAACGGCGTCTCGCTGTCGGCCAGCACCTTGCGGGTCACCGGGACGACGCGGTGCTCGGCTGCCAGCGCCCGGAAATCCTCGCGCGACGTGGTTACCGCAAGCGATATGCCCGCGCCGGAGGTTCCGGACGCGTGGGGGGCTGTGGTGTGCACGCGGACAATTCTCCCAGATCGGGGCCGCGGCTCTGCCATGCAGACGGCGTACCGTAGCGATCCATGACATCCCTGAAGACGGGTGACACCGTTGCCGAGTTCGAACTGCCGGATCAGACCGGTGCGATCCGCAGCCTGACCAGCCTGCTCGCCGACGGCCCGGTGGTGCTGTTCTTCTATCCGGCCGCAATGACTCCGGGATGCACCAAGGAGGCCTGCCATTTCCGGGATCTGGCCGGCGAGTTCGCCGCGGCGGGCGCGAACCGGGTCGGCATCAGCACCGACCCGGTCGCCAAACAGGCCAAGTTCGCCGACATCCAGAACTTCGACTACCCGCTGCTCTCAGATGCCGATGGCAAGGTGGCCGCGCAATTCGGGGTCAAACGTGGCCTCCTCGGCAAGCTCATGCCGGTCAAGCGGACCACGTTCGTCATCGACACCGACCGCACCCTGCTCGGGGTGATCTCCAGCGAGATCAGCATGGACACCCACGCCGACAAAGCGCTCGAGCTGCTCAAGGCGCGTTGACCGCCCGCAGCACCGCCGCCATCGACGCCGCGAGCACCGAGTCGCTGCGTCCGCACGCCCAACCGGTGCGACCAGACGCGCGGTACTCCAGGTAGCTGACGGCGGCGCTGCCGATGGATTGCTGGGTCAGGCTCAGCACCTCGATCGGATAGCCGATCTCGGCGAGTGCGGCACGCAGCGCGTCCACCGGGCCGATTCCACGATGGCTGCTGGCCGCGGTGCGCCCGTCGCAGACCAGGGTGACGTCGGTGACCGCGGCGGCACCATCGCCGCCGGTGCGCCAGTCTTTGAGCTGCACCGGCCCCGACGTTTCCAGGTAGGTCGACTCGAACAACTCGAAGAGCTCGGCAGCGGTGACTTCCGCGCCGCTTTCGTCGGTGTGGTCCTGGACATGGCGGGCGAACGCGATCTGCAGCCGTCGCGGCAGCTCCAATCCGTACTCTGCTGCCAGCAGGTAGGCGATACCGCCCTTGCCGGATTGCGAATTCACTCGAATCACCGCGTCGTAGGTGCGGCCGAGGTCAGCCGGGTCGATCGGCAGATACGGCACCCGCCAATCGATTTCGTTCTCCGGCTGCCCGGTGGCGGCGGCCCTGGCGCGATGTTCGGCGAAACCCTTCTTGATCGCGTCCTGATGCGTTCCGGAGAACGCCGTGTGCACCATGTCGCCGACGTAGGGATGACGCTCATGGATCGGCATGCGGGTGCAATGGCTGACCGTACGCGCGATCTCGTCGATGTCGGAGAAGTCGATCATCGGATCGACGCCCTGCGCATGCAGATTCAGCGCCAGTGTGGCGATGTCGACATTGCCGGTGCGTTCCCCGTTGCCGAACACGCAGCCTTCCACTCGCTGTGCGCCGGCCAGCACCGCCAGCTCGGCGCAGGCGATGCCGGTGCCCCGGTCGTTGTGCGGATGCACGGAGAGGATCACGCTGTCACGGCGGGACACGTTGCGGTGCATGTACTCGATCTGATCGGCGTACACGTTCGGCGTGGCGATCTCGACGGTGGCCGGCAGGTTCAGGATGACCGGACGTTGCGGGCTGGCCTGCCACAGCTCGGTGACGGCGTCACACAGCTCCAGCACGTAGTCGGGCTCAGTGAGGTTGAACACTTCTGGGGAGAACTCGAACCGCACATTCGGCATGCCGTCGGTGCACTCGACGACATCACCGGCGCCGGCCAGGATCAGGTCACGTAATGCGGTGCGGTCCTTGCCCAGGACGACGTCGCGCCAGGTGGGTGCGGTGGCGGTGTACATGTGGATGACGACGTCGTTGCGGATGCCGCGCACCGAGTCCACGGTCCTCTCGATCAAGTCGCGTCGCGCCGGGACGAACACCACGATGGTGACATCAGGCGGGGCAATGTCGGATTCGGCCAGCAGCCGCACAAAGTCGAAGTCGGTCTGCGACGCCGACGGGTAGCCGACCTCGATCTCCTTGTAGCCCATGGCGACCAGCAATTCGAAGAAGCGGCGCTTGCGGTCCGGGTCCATCGGCTCGGCCAGCGCCTGATTGCCGTCGCGCAGGTCCACTGGCACCCACAGCGGCGCGGCATCGATGCGCGCCGTGGGCCAATCGCGTTGGACCAGTGGGACTTCGACACGGTCATAGACACTGGCGTAGCGGTGCGAGGACATTTGAGAGTGCCGCTGCCGGCTCCAGGCCGGCGCGGTCGCCGGGATGTTCCCGGCCGGGGTGCTGATGGTGGGAAATGCGGACGTTGTCATGAGGGTGCCTTCGGTCGGGTTGGGAATTCGACCGGCGCGACACAGCCCCACGGCAGGGGGCCGGTCGATTCAGGCCCCGCCGCGGCGGCTAAGCAGGAGGACGCGCGTCATGATGGGTAGACTCTACACAACTCCTCAGACAAGTAGACAGGTTTCGATGACCTCCCAAGTTCAGCGTCACCCGCTGGCGGCCCAGACCGCCCAGCTCCTCCTGACGCGCATCCGCCAGGGCGAATGGCCATTGGGCCATCGACTTCCCGGCGAGACGACGCTGGCCGCGCAGCTCGGAGTGGGCCGTTCCACGCTGCGCGAAGCAATCCGCGAGCTGTCTGGCAAAGGTGTGCTGGAGAGCCGGCAGGGCGCCGGCGTATTCGTGACCTCGCTCGATGCCGCCGAAGACTGGGACACCGTGCTGCGACGCGCCACCATCGTGTCCGTGATCGAGGCCCGCATCGCCATCGAGGCCGAGGCTGCCGCACTGGCGGCCGCCCGACGCACCCCCGCTGATCTGCGCGCGATCCGTCGTACCCTGGCCGCCCGCGGAGTGGTGGGACAGTCGGTACCCGATCACGTCGACGCGGATATGGCGTTTCACCGCACGGTGATTGCCGCAGCCCACAACGAGGTGCTGATCCAGTTGTTCGACGCGTTCCTGCCACGACTGCGGCTGGCCATGATCGACATGCTCAAGATCCGCCCGATCACCGACGAACCCTGCGATCACGGCCTGCATCAGCAGTTGGCCGACGCGATCGTCGCCCGCAACCCGGAGGCCGCCGCAGCTGCCAGCAGAACCCACTTGAGCTCTTTGAAGGAGTCGTTCGCATGACCCCGGTCCTCGACATCGCCGATGTGACCTTCCGCCGCGACGGCAAGCAGATCATCGACGGCATCTCTCTGACAGTGCAGTCCGGTGAGCACTGGGCACTGCTGGGGCCCAACGGCGCCGGCAAGAGCACACTTCTGGGTTTCTGTGCCGCCGTGACGTTTCCGACGACCGGGACCGTACACGTGCTCGGCGGTCAGATGGGACGCACCGACTTGGCAGTACTGCGCCGCTCCATCGGTCACGTGAATCCCCGGCACCGCCTGCAGTACCCGCTCACCGTGCGCGAGGTGGTACTCACCGGGATCACCGCCACCATCGACGTCGCCGCGCGCTGGACGCCCACTCCCGAGGAGGCGCGGCGGGCCGAGGAACTGATCGACACCGTGGGGCTCTCGGCCCGCGCCGACGCCATCTGGCCCACCTTGTCCCAAGGTGAGCGCGGCCGCACCTTGATCGCGCGGGCACTGATCGCGGATCCGCGACTGCTCCTGCTGGATGAGCCGACGACGGGCCTGGACGTTGCGGCTCGCGAACAGCTGCTGGAAACCCTTGACACACTCGATGATTCGCATCCCGACATGGCATCGATCCTCGTCACCCACCACCTCGAGGAACTGCCCACCAGCACCACGCACGCCCTGCTGATCTCGCAGGGACGTACCGTCGCCAGCGGCCCGGCACGCGAAGTGGTCAACACCGACCACGTCAGCGAAGCGTTCGCCCACCCTGTGATGGTGGGGTTCGAGGACGGCCGATGGAGCGCACGAGCCAAAGCCAGCTCACGGGTGCTCTAGGCCTGACGCTCAGGCTCCGACGGTGTATTGCGCCGCCGGCGCGCCTCCCGGTGCCGGGTCACCGGTGTGGTGTCGACGACGCGGTTGACCATGGTCGCCAGAAATCGCGAAGGCTGCAGCTCGGCTGGCACCGTATCGTGCCGGATCGCGATGTCGGGTAGGGCCGCCAACGCCTCGTCGACGGCCGCCGTGGCTACGTCGACGATCTCGAACAGAGCGTCGGGCTCGGCCTTTTCGATGCTGTCGACTTCCTCGTCCGCGGACTCGGCCACCTCGGAGTCGTAATCGATCATCACCAGCGCCACGGCGTGATACGCGTCGTCCTCGGTACCGAGCTTGCCCAGCAGGTCGATGAGCCACTCGGCCTTGTCCGGTTCGGTGCTCAAGATCGTCGAGCGCAGACCGTAGACGAATCCCAGCGCAGACAACGGGTGGCGCAGGCGCAGATTCTTGGCGTCGCCGTAACTTTCCTCGACGCGGTTGGCGGCGTTCTTACCGAAACTGGAATCCATGCGTTTGGTGCTGATCAGCAATTCCGGCCCGGTGTCCCAGTCCGACATCACCACGTCGACCTGTTTCATATAGTGCTTGCCCAGCACACTGGCACTCGACGCGGCAACGCCCTTCATCGACCGCTTCAGCCGTTGCTCGATGAGGTGACGTTCTTTTTGCGGCAGCGCTTCAAGCAGACTCGCGATGGCACTGGGCATGATGCGCGGATCCGTCGGGCGCGGCCACACCGCATCCGGGTCGAATCCGGCGCGGCGCAGCTCGTAGGCCAGCCACACATCGAGCGCCAACGCGGGGACCCCGGTGGTCGACGGCGCATCCAGGTACAACGGCACCCCGAGCAGCTTGCGCAGTACCCGGAAATCCGGCACGAATCTCAACTCGCCCGCACTGCGTACCCACGGGTTGGTGTGCACACCTCCGGGCGCCGCATCGGCCACGATGCGGTCGAAGATGGCCCACGCGGTAGCCTTTGTCGACGGTTCAGCGGGCACGCCGAGACCTTACCGTCCGGCGGGTGGCCAATGAATCGCGTGCGGCCCGAACGGGTTCCAAGGCGACCCAGGTCTCGAGCCCCAGCGCCTCGTCGACGAGGCGGGTTGCATCGAGGAGGTTCCCGCGCTCCAACAACGTCCCGATGCGTCGGCGCACGGCCCGCAATTCGGCAGCGCGGGTAGCCACCAGATCGGGTGACGGGACGAGCCAACGGTCCGCCTCGCGGGGTTCGATTTTGAGGATGCCGCCGCCGTAGGAGCGGCCGACTATCTCGGCGTGCAACACCGTCACCGAGTTCAGTGCGGCCAGCCCGAGCAGGTCACGGCCCAGCGTCCGCACATCGTTGCGCAGGTACACGCCGTGCACCGAGTTGAGGTGGTGTGCCTTGGCCCGATTGCTGACCAGCCGCGGTGTATCGGCATTCATGCACGTCAGTAGCAAGTCCGCGGGAGTCACCAACGGCACCTGATACCAGGGCCGCCGCACCCGGCACTTGTAGGCCAGATGCACACCAGCGGCGTGACCGGCGTCGATGTAGCGCTGCGCAGCACCAGATGGAGAGCCGGCCGGCCGGAACAGGTGGATGGACCGCCCTTCCTCCCCCAGCCTCGCCAGCTGGTCACCCGACAACGTCAGACCACGCAGGTGCGCACTGCCGGGTGGCGACAGCGGCAGTAGGTCAGTGCGCCGCAGGCCCAGTTCACGCACTCGTTGCGGGGACAGCGCAAAGAAGCTGTTGTTGCCGGTCACCATGCCGAGTGTCGTGTCGCCCCAGGTCTCCAGCGTGCCGAACTGTCCAGCGTCGTGCAGACCGTGGAGCGCATCCACCGGCGCGCTGCCGATCAAGCCGCTGACCCATTTGTCGGAGGGATCGCGCGGGGACCAACGCCGTTGTGCGAGTTCAGATGTCAGCGATGCCGCATTGCGTGCCCGGTGGATGATCGCGTGGTCACACGGCCCACCGCCATAGCCATCGGCCAGTAGCAGCACCACGTCGGCCTCTGCCTCCGGAAACACCTGCTCGTCGAACATCACCAGCTCGACGCTGGCGAACCGGTCGAACAGAAACTTCCGCACCGCCGCCGCATAATTGACGCTGAGCAGCTCGGCGGGCAATACGAGGGCGAGGCGACCGCCCGGCTTGAGAAACAGCGCGGCATGCACGGTGAATGCCGCCCAGCTCGAGGCCAGCCCGGACAGCGTGACGCCTGCTTTGAGGGCGGCGCGGCGCGACTGCGCGCGGGTGGCACCCCGGAAATCCTGATAGCGGATGTAGGGCGGATTGCCGATCACCGCCGTGTATTCGGCACGCGGTTCGATGGCGAAGAAATCCGCGGTCGTGATCCGGGCCTGGCCCCCGGCCTCGGTGACACGGCGGCGCGCGGTGGTGGCACTGGACCGGTGAATCTCGATGCCGTCGAGCTCAGGCTGTTCGACACCGAGCTCGCGTAGCCGGTGGGTGGCGGCCACCATGAAGGCCGCATCACCCGCCGAGGGCTCCAGGACCCGCTCCTCGGCAGAACGCACGGCCCATTGCGCGAGATGGGCGGTGATCGGGGCTGGGGTGAAGAATGCACCGCGCGCCTTACGAGTCGCAGCGGTGTCGGTCATCCCGTCATTGTTGCCGATCGCACCGACAACTTCGGACACCGCAACGCGTGACAGTTCGTGCCAATGCAAGCTGCCCCCAGAACGATGATTCGTCAGTCACGATGCGCGAGCTGCACAAAGGCTGCCGATGCGCACCGCTCGACCCTCCCCCCGGCTTAAACTTCCGGCGTGTTCTCGGAGACGCGCTATGCACTGAACGGGGACTTGCGTGTCGCCTATCGTGCAGCGCGCGATGGTCCTCGCGACATCGTGTACGTCCCCAACTGGTTCACATGTTGCGAGGTGTTTCCGGAGCTGCCGTCCTTTCAGGGTTGGATCGAGGCGATGACATCGCTCGGTCGGTTGATCTACTTCGACCAGCCGGGAACGGGGGTATCCGATCCGGTCACTTCCAGTGCGCTGCCGACTTTGGAGCAATGGTCCGACAGCATCACCGCGGTACTGGACGACCTCGGCACCCCCGAAGCCGTTCTCGTCGCGTCGAACTTCGCTTTCGCGCCCGCTGCGCTATTCGCGGCGACACATCCGTCGCGCACCACCGCCCTGGTTGTGCTTGACGGTTACGCGGATGCGAGCGGAACCGCGTTCGTTCGCGACGAAGCTCGAGCCGCGTTGGCCCGCCGGTGGGGCAGCGGGAAAATTCAACATCTGAATAACCCGGAAATGCCGTGGAACGAAGAAATTCGGGCAACCTGGGCCCGACACGAACGCCTGGCAGCCAGCCCGCGGACTGTCTCCCTCATGTTCCCTCTGGTGACCGAATTGGACGTACGGGCAGTGCTTCCGACAATCCGCGTGCCTACGCTTGTCGTCCATCACACCGACGACACCGTCATCCCGCCGGACAAGGGCAAATACATCGCCGAGCACATACCGGGCGCGAAATACGTTGAAGTGCCAGGGCACAACATCTACCACGTCGTTGAACCGTGGCGGCAGTCCTTCCAGGAGATCGCTGAATTCCTCACCGGCAATCAAGCCGATGTCACTGACGATCGGGTTCTCGCAACGGTGTTGTTCACCGACATCGTTGATTCGACGCGCCGGGCCGCAGAGGTCGGCGACCGCGACTGGCACGCGTTGCTTGACGCACACGACGCCATCGTCCGGGCGCAGCTCAATCGCTTCCGAGGCCGTGAGGTGAACACCTCCGGCGACGGGTTTCTCGCGACGTTTGACGGTCCACAGCGAGCGATCCGCTGCGCGATGGCGATTCGCGATGCGGTGCAGGCGCTCGGCATCGAGGTGCGCGCCGGTTTACACACAGGCGAGTGCGAACTCCGCGGCGCTGACATCGGTGGCATAGCTGTGCACATCGGCGCACGAGTGAGCGCATTGGCCGGCCCCAACGAGGTGCTGGTGTCCAGCACACTGTGCGACCTCGTGATTGGGTCGGGGCTTCAGTTCGAGGCGCGTGGGAGTCATGCGCTCAAGGGCGTACCCGGCGAGTGGCGCCTCTTCGCCGTTGCATCTCCTTAACGCCGGCTTGCGGTGAGATTGGATTTCTAGAGGCGTCAGTTGTCGGACAGCAGCACGTCCGCGTCGAAGCAGGTGTGCGCACCGGTGTGGCAAGCCGCCCCGGTCTGATCGACCTCCAGCAACACCGTGTCGCCGTCGCAGTCCAACCGGACCGAGTGCACGTACTGCGTGTGCCCCGAGGTCAGGCCTTTGACCCATTGCTCGCCGCGGGACCGTGAAAAGTAGGTGGCCTCACGGGTTTCCAGGGTGCGGGCCAGTGCGTCGTCGTCCATCCAGGCGACCATCAGCACCTCGCCGGTGGAGCGCTCCTGCGCCACCGCGCTGAACAACCCCTCGGCGTTGCGCTTCAACCGCGATGCGATGGCTGGGTCGAGAGCGCTCATCGCACCGTGATCCCTTCCGCCGCCATCGCGGCCTTGACCTGGCCGATGGTCATCTCCCGGAAATGGAACACACTCGCCGCCAGCACGGCGTCGGCCCCGGCCTGCACGGCGGGCGCGAAATCGGCCACTGCACCGGCCCCGCCGCTGGCGATCACCGGCACGCCCACGGCGGCACGCACCGCGCGCAACATCGGCAGGTCGAACCCGGCCTTGGTGCCGTCGCGGTCCATCGAGTTGAGCAGGATCTCACCGACCCCGAGTTCCGCGCCTCGGACGGCCCATTCGACGGCGTCGATGCCGGTGCCGCGGCGGCCGCCATGGGTCGTCACTTCCCACCCCGACGGGGTGGACTGCTCACCGGCCGGCACGGTGCGGGCATCGACACTGAGCACGATGCACTGCGAACCGAACTGGCGGGCCATCTCGGCCAGCAGTTCCGGCCGGGCGATCGCAGCGGTGTTGACCGACACCTTGTCGGCGCCGGCCCGCAACAGCACGTCGACGTCCTCGACAGCGCGCACCCCGCCACCGACGGTCAGCGGGATGAAAATCTGCTCGGCGGTGCGCTTGACCACTTCGAGCATGGTGGCGCGTCCGGACGAGGACGCGGTCACGTCGAGGAACGTCAGCTCGTCGGCGCCCTCGGCGTCATAGGCTGCCGCGAGTTCGACGGGATCGCCTGCGTCCCGGAGGTTCTCGAAGTTGACGCCCTTGACCACTCGACCGGCGTCGACGTCGAGGCACGGGATCACCCTCGTTGCCACATCACTGATGGTGCTCACAGGTAGTCCTCCGGATTGCCAGCGGATTTCACGATTTCCAACATGCGCTCGTGCACACCGGGCGCCGCGGCCAGCGCCGACTTCGACGCCGCCGTCCAAGGGTCGCCGGCCAGGTCGGTCACGATGCCACCGGCCGCACGCACCAGCGCCACACCCGCGGCGTGATCCCAGATGTGGTGACCGAAACTGATGGCCCCGCCCAGGACCCCGGCCGCCACATAGGCCAGGTCCACCCCGGTGGCGCCGTGCATCCGCACGCGCGAGCACACCCGGCTGAGGTTGGACAACACCTCGACCCGGTAGCGGCCCGGAAAGCGGCCCCGGGAGTCGATGTTGAAAGTCTGGATCCCGACGATCGAGTCGGTCAGCGTCGGCGAGCCCAGCGCCGGCAGCGCGGTGCCGTTGTCTCGCACGGGCCCTCCGGCGAGCGCCGAGTAGCGCTGTCCGGTGAACGGCAGCCAGGTCAGGCCGGCCACCGGCTCGCCGTCGGCCAGCAACCCGAGCAGGATGGCCGCCATCGGCGACCCGGCCGCGTAGTTGAACGTGCCGTCGATCGGGTCGAGCACCCACACCAGCGGTGAATCGATCGGCTCCCCGCCGAATTCCTCACCGTGCACCCCGATCCCGGTGGCCTCGGTCAATGCCCGGACCACCTGCCGCTCGATCGCGAGGTCGACCTCGGTGGCGAAGTCGTTGCCCTGCTTGCTCACCGCGGAATCGGCGCGGTGCCCGGCGACGAACGGCACCGACGCAGCGTCGAGGATCTCGGATGCCGCATCGACGAGTGCGGCCAACTTCGACGGGTCCAGGGCAGCCACCCCGCTTATCCGCTGACCGCGGCCAACGCCTGCGGCAAAGTGAATCGTTCGGCGTAGAGCGCTTTCCCGACAATCGCGCCCTCGACACCGTGGCTGGTCAGCGTGGCGATCGCCCGCAGATCGTCGAGGCTGGACACCCCGCCCGAGGCGATCACCGGGGCATCGGTGCGATCGGCCACCGCTGCGAGCAGCTCTAGGTTGGGCCCGGTCAAGGTGCCGTCCTTGGTGACGTCGGTGACGACGTAGCGCGAGCACCCTTCGCGGTCAAGGCGATCCAGCACCTCCCACAGGTCACCGCCGTCGGTCTCCCAGCCACGGCCGCGCAGCCGCCAATTCCCGTTCTCGAGTTGCACGTCCAGCCCCACGGCGACCCGGTCGCCGTACTCGGCGATGGCACCACGACACCACTCGGGGCTTTCCAGGGCCGCAGTGCCGATGTTCACCCGGGCGCAGCCGGTGCCCATGGCGGCCTTCAACGACTCGTCATCGCGGATGCCGCCGGACAGTTCGACTTTGACGTCGAGCTTGCCGACCAGCTCGGCCAGCAGATCACGGTTGCTGCCACGGCCGAAGGCCGCGTCCAGGTCCACCAGGTGGATCCACTCGGCGCCGTCGCGCTGCCAGGCCTGCGCTGCCTCCAGCGCCGAACCGTAATCGGTCTCACTGCCCGCCTTGCCCTGCACCAGACGCACCGCCTTGCCGTCCACCACGTCGACAGCCGGCAACAGAATCAAACTCACAGTCCCTCAACCCAATTCGCGAGTAGCGTCGCACCGGCGTCGCCGCTCTTCTCCGGATGAAATTGCGTGGCCGACAACGCCCCGTCTTCGACGGCAGCGATGAACGGCACGTGATGCGTCGCCCAGGTAACCAGCGCGTCCGGATTACCGGACCACTCCTGCGCGGCGTACGAATGCACGAAATAGAAGCGAGTGGTGGCGTCGAGTCCCTTGAACAGGGTGCTGCCGGCCGCGGCGTCGACGACATTCCAGCCCATGTGCGGGATCACCGGTGCCTCCAGCCGGGTCACCGAACCGGGCCACTGCCCGCACCCGGTGGACTCCGTCCCGAACTCCACCCCGCGGGCGAACAGGATCTGCATCCCGACGCAGACGCCCAGCACCGGACGAGCGTGCTGCAGACGGTCGGCGATGATCTTCTCGCCACCGATCGCACGCAGCCCGGTCATGCAGGCCTCGAATGCACCGACACCCGGCACCACGAGGCCGTCAGCCGCCGCGGCAGCACCCGGATCAGCGGTCACTTCGACGTCGGCACCGACCCGCTCCAGCGCGCGTTGGGCTGAGCGCAGATTGCCCGATCCGTAGTCCAATACGACGACTTGCCTCTTCTTGCCAGCAGTCACAGCGTGCCTTTGGTCGACGGGACGCCGGTGACCCGGGCGTCGTATTCCACGGCCTGCCGCAGGGCGCGCGCCACCGCCTTGTACTGGGCCTCGGTGATGTGGTGCGGGTCCCTGCCGTAGAGCGTGCGCACGTGCAATGCGATGCGGGCGTTGAACGCCAGTGATTCGAACACGTGCCGGTTGATCACGGTGTGGTACGGCGCGCTGGACCCCGCGATGGTGAACTCCACCATGAACTCGGGCTCGCCGGTGTGCACGAAGTACGGCCGCCCGGACACGTCGACCGCGGCATGCGCCAGGGTCTCGTCCATCGGTATGAACGCGTCACCGAACCGGCGGATGCCCTTCTTGTCACCGAGGGCCTCTCCGAGCGCCTGGCCCAGCACGATCGCGGTGTCCTCGACCGTGTGGTGGCCCTCGATCTCGATGTCGCCCTTGGCGTGCACCGTCAGATCGAAGCTGGCGTGGGTGCCCAGCGAAGTCAGCATGTGATCGAAGAACGGAACACCGGTGTCGATGTCGACGACACCGGTGCCGTCGAGGTCGATCTCGACGGTGATGTCGGATTCCCTGGTCTTTCGTTCGACCTTCGCGCGACGGGTCACGATGCTCCTACCGGGCTGTTTGCGGGCTGAATCTCGGTGGCGGCCAGACCGGCGCTGGCGGCCAGGAATGCGTCGTTCTCCTCGGTCAGACCGATTGTGGTGCGCAGGAATCCAGGGATGCCGACATCGCGGATCAGGATGCCCTTGTCCAGGTACCGCTGCCACGTCGCGGGTGCGTCGGTGAACTCGCCGAACAACACGAAGTTCGCGTCGCTGGGGATCACGCGATAGCCGAGTCGGGTCAGTTCGGCGCTGACGCGGTCACGTTCGGCAGCCAGGGTCGCCACGCTGGCCAGGGTGTCGTCAGCATGGCGCAATGCGGCACACGCGGCGGCCTGGGTGAGCACCGACAGGTGATACGGCAGACGCACCAGCAGCAGGGCATCGATCACCGCGGGCGCGGCGGCCAGATAACCCAGCCGGCCACCGGCGAACGCGAACGCCTTGCTCATCGTGCGGGTGACGATCAACTTGGTCGGGAACTCGTCGATCAGAGTGACCGCGCTGGGTTGCGAGGAGAACTCGCCATACGCCTCGTCGACGATCAGGATGCCGCCCGGCATCGCTTGCAACAGCCGGCGCAGGTCGTCAGCCGAAACACTCTGCCCCGACGGGTTGTTGGGGCTCGCCACGAACACCACGTCGGGCGTGCGTGCCTGCACGGCGGCCACCGCCACGTCGATGTCGAGTCCGAAATCGGCCGCACGTGCCGCCTGCAACCACTCGGTCTGGGTGCCATCGGAGATGATCGGGTGCATCGAGTACGACGGCACGAACCCGATCGCGCTGCGTCCCGGCCCGCCGAAGGCCTGCAGCAGCTGCTGCAGGATCTCGTTGGAACCGTTTGCCGCCCACAGATTGTCGACGGTCAGATGCACTCCGGTGGCCGCGGTGAGGTAGGCGGCCAGGTCGGTTCGCAGCTGCACCGAGTCACGATCGGGATAACGGTGCAGTTCGGCGGCCGCGTCGCGGACCGAGGCCGCGACGTCGTCGATCAGGGCCTGAGTCGGCGGATGCGGGTTCTCGTTGGTGTTCAACCGCACCGGAACCACCAACTGCGGGGCGCCGTAAGGCGACTTTCCGCGCAAGTTTTCGCGCAGCGGCAGATCAGCCAACGTCACGTCCCGCGCGCTCACCGCTCGAACCTCCGTCGTACCGCCTCGCCGTGCGAGGGCAGGTTTTCCGCCTTGGACAACGTGATCACGTGTCCGGAAACGTCTTTTAGCGCGGCCTCGTCGTACTCGACGACGTGGATGCCGCGCAGGAACGTCTGCACGGACAGACCGCTGGAATGCCGGGCGCAGCCCGCCGTCGGCAGCACGTGATTGGAGCCGGCGCAGTAGTCACCAAGGCTGACCGGAGACCATGCACCCACGAAAATGGCTCCCGCCGAACGAATCCGGCCGGCCACCGCGGGCGCATCCTCGGTCTGGATCTCCAGGTGCTCGGCCGCGTAAGCGTTCACCACCCGCACTCCGGCGTCGATGTCGTCGACGAGCACGATCGCGGACTGCTTGCCCGACAGCGCTGCGCGGACCCGATCCACGTGCACGGTGGTCGCCAGCTGGCGGGTGAGCTCCCGGTCGGTGGCCTCGGCGAGAGCTTCACTGTCGGTGACCAGCACACTGGCGGCCATCTCGTCGTGCTCGGCCTGGCTGATCAGGTCCGCGGCGACGTGCACCGGATCGGCGGTGCCGTCGGCCAGGATCGCGATCTCCGTCGGGCCGGCCTCGGCGTCAATACCCACCTGCGAACGGCAGATCCGTTTGGCGGCAGTCACATAGATGTTGCCGGGCCCGGTGATCATGTCGACCGGGGCGAGTTCGGCACCATCGGTATCGGTGCCGCCGTAAGCCAGCAGCGCGACCGCCTGCGCACCGCCGACGGCCCACACCTCGTCGACGCCCAGAAGCGCTGCCGCGGCCAGGATGGTCGGGTGCGGCAGTCCGTCGAACTCCGCCTGCGGCGGGCTGGCGATCACCAGCGAATCGACACCGGCGGTCTGGGCCGGGACGACGTTCATCACGACACTCGACGGGTAGACCGCATTGCCGCCCGGTACGTACAGCCCCACCCGCTCGACAGGTACCCAGCGCTCGGTGACGGTGGCGCCGGGAGCCAGCGTGGTGGTGGTGTCGGTGCGACGTTGATCGGCGTGCACCGCGCGAGCCCGGTCGATCGCGACCTGGAGGGCGGCGCGTACGTCGGGGTCGAGTTCGTTCAGGGCGGCCGCCAGGCGGGCCGCCGGGACTCGCACGACGTCGGGCCGGATGCCGTCGAACGACTGGCCGTAATCGAGGGCGGCCTTGGCGCCATGCTCGGCGACGGCCTCCACGATCGGGCGGACCTTGGGCACCACTGCGTCCACGTCGACTCCGCCGCGGGGCAGCGCCGATCGCAACTGCGCGGCGTTCAGCACACGGTTACGCAGGTCGATACGGGACATCTGAAACTCGGCCATCGGTTCAATTGTCCCTGATCAGTCCAGTTGATAAAAATCCGTCACCCGCTGTCGCCGGCACCACGCGCCGTAGGGTGGTTCCAGACTGCCGAATGGAGCCCTAGATGTCCGCGAAAGACCACCCCAACAACGCCCCCGGCGTACCGATGCTCATGCCGCCCGCGCTGGAGCGCTTCCAGATCAAGTACATCAACCCCCTGGTGAAACCGTTTTCCAAGCGACTGCCCGGGTTCACGGTGATCAAGCATCGGGGCCGCACGTCGGGAACGCCGTACGAGACGATCGTCACCAGTTACCGCAAGGACAATGTGTTCGCGGTGACGCTGCTGCACGGAAAGACCAACTGGGTGAAAAACGTGATTGCGGCAGGCGGGGCGGACGTGCACCTGTTCCGCGGCGACATCAAGATCACCAATCCCCGCGTGGTGCCGGCGGGCACCGACGATCCGACACTCCCCCGCATCCCCCGAAACGCCGCCCGGCGGATGGGCGTCTTCGTCGCAGATATCGTTTGACACGCTGGCCAGACTGCATGCATGACCTGGCAGATCTGGCTCGCGTTTCTCGGCGCGTCGATCGCTATCAGTCTGTCCCCCGGCGCCGGGGCGATCCAGTCGATGGCGACCGGCCTGACCCATGGCGTGCGCCGCGGGTCCTGGAGCGTGCTCGGTCTGCAGATCGGGCTGCTCGCCCAACTGGTGCTGGTAGCCGTCGGCCTTGGCGCTGTCGTCGCCAAGTCGATGCTGGCGTTCCACGTCGTCAAGTGGATCGGGGTGGCATACCTGACCTACCTGGCGGTTCAGCAATGGCGCAGCGCCTCGCAGGATCTGCGCGATCGGATGGGCGGCACGGCCGATCCGGGCCGCCTGGCATTGGTGATGCGCGGATTCCTGGTGAACACCACCAATCCGAAAGGCTTGGTGTTCCTGGTCGCGGTGCTGCCGCAGTTCGTGATGCCAACCGCGCCCCTGCTGCCGCAGTATCTGGCGATCGGCGCGACCATGGTCGCCGTCGACGTCGTCGTGATGAGTCTCTACGCCGGTCTAGCCGCCCGGCTACTCAGCTGGCTCCACACACCGCGTCGGCAGACCGTGCTCGGCCGGGTGTTCTCCGGGCTGTTCGCCACCGCTGCGGTGGTGTTGTCGTTGGTGCGTCGCGGCGCGACGGCTTGAGTGGCCATGAGCCGGGCCGCACGGCGCATGGGCGCACTACGTGGCGGATTGCAGTCACTATCAAGCAGCAATCCGCCACCTTGTTGACGACCGCCGGCGCACCTATCCCAGACCCATGCGGTTATGGCGTACTGCCTAGGTGTCAAGACCGATGTCGAGCACCCGCACCGAATGCGTGAGGGCGCCGACCGCGAGATAGTCGACCCCGGTGCCGGCGTAATCACCGGCACTGTCCAGTGACAGACCGCCCGAGGATTCGAGCAAGGTCTTGGGCGAACGGTTATCCCGGCGCTGAACCGCGATCTGGGTCTGCCACACCGGGAAGTTGTCGAGTAGCACCAGCTCGACTTCGGCGGAAAGCACGTCGTCGAGCTGTTCGAGGGAATCCACCTCGACCTCGCACGGCAGGTCCGGGGCCTCGGCCCGAACGGCTTTGAGCGCGGCCAGCACCGACCCGGCCGCGGCGACGTGGTTGTCCTTGATCAGGGCGGCGTCGCCCAGCCCCATGCGGTGATTGACCCCGCCGCCGACACGCACCGCGTACTTCTGCAGCGCCCGCAGGCCCGGCAGCGTCTTGCGGGTATCGCGGATCTTGGCGTGGGTGCCGGCCACCGCGTCCACCCAGGCTGCGGTCGCCGTGGCGATCCCCGACAGGTGACACATCAGGTTCAGCATGGTCCGTTCGGCGGTCAGCAGACCCCGGGTCGGCGCCTCGACCGTCAGGATCGACGAGCCGGCGTCCAGCCGGGCACCGTCCTCGACGCGGTCGATCACGCGGTAGCCGTCGGCACCGAGCACCTCGTCGAGAACCAGCAGCGCAATATCGACACCGGCGGCCACCCCGGGCTCTCGGTTGACCACTTTGGCGGTGGTCATCGCGTCGGCGCCGACGGTGGCGATGGTTGTCACGTCCGGGCCGTAGCGAAGGTCTTCTTCGAGTGCTCGCGCGATGGTGGTCTGCGCCTCGGCCAGCTCGACATCCGAAAGTGCCATCAGCACACCGCCGTCGGGGCGTCGAGGGCGGGCCGGCCGGCTACGGCACGAATTGTCACGGAATGCTCCTGAGCAGGGTCGGTTTCGGGATGGTCGCCGCGGTGGTGGCAGCCACGGCTTTCGGTGCGGGCCAGGGCCGCGACCGCGATAGCGCGGGCAGTCACGGTGAGCGCTGCGTCTTCGAAGCTCTGCCGATGGGCGGGCTGCACCGAGCGCGCATCGGCCAGAACGGTATCGAGCCGATGCAGACCGTCAGCGTCACGGACCACTGAGGCATGCTCGGACATGCTGTGCTGCAAGATATTTCGGTCAACACAGTCCTGGCGCCGGTCCTGCGGTGCTTGTGCACGCACCGAGCCCACCGCGCCCGCATGGTCAGCCGCCAGCCGACCGGCCCGGCCACCGACGACCAGCCCTTCGAGCAAGCTGTTGGAAGCCAACCGGTTGGCCCCGTGCATCCCGGTGCGGGCCACTTCTCCAGCGGCGAAGAGCCCGGGCAGTTCGGTACGTCCGTACACGTCGGTGACGACGCCGCCGCAGCTGTAATGGGCGCCGGGCACCACCGGGATGGGTTGGCGGGTCGGGTCGATCCCGGCCGCCAGGCAGGCCGCCGCCACCGTGGGAAACCGGTCGGAGAACCCTGCGATACCGCGGGCGTCGAGGTATACGCACGGGTCGCCGGTAGCGGTCAGCCTGGCGTTGATGGCCGCAGCGACCACATCGCGGGGGGCCAGATCGCCCATCGGGTGAACGCCTTCGGTTACCGAGTTGCCTTGCGAGTCAACGAGTATGGCGCCTTCACCGCGCAGCGCTTCGGTGATGAGCGGGCGCCGCCCACCGCCGTTCTCGGCGTACAGCATGGTCGGGTGGAACTGGACGAACTCGATGTCGCGGACCGCCACACCGGCCCACAGGGCCAGGGCGATGCCGTCACCGGTCGAGCCGCTGGGGTTGGTGGTGGCCGCGTAGACGTGGCCGAGTCCCCCGGTGGCCAGAATGACCGACGGCGCGTGGATGATGCCCACGCCGTCCTCATTGCGGACCAGTACCCCGGTGACGGTGTCATCGTCACGCAGGACCTGCAGCGCCACGTGGTCTCGGCGGATGTCGAGATTGGCTGCCGCAGAATCGAGCGCACGCTGGACCTCGGCCCCGGTGGCGTCGCCGCCTGCGTGAATGATCCGGCGCCGGGTGTGTCCGCCCTCGCGGGTCAGTGCCCACCGCCCCGGGGCGGTCTCGTCGAATCGCGCACCGTCGGCCACCAGATCGGCGACGGCGTCGTAACCGGCCGCGACGATGGAGCAGACCGCGTCCGCATCGCACAGCCCGCCGCCGGCCGCGACCGTGTCGGCGACATGCGCCTCGACCGAGTCCTCGGTGTCCGGCAGGACGACGGCGATGCCGCCCTGGGCGTAGAAGGTCGCGGTCTCCCGCGCCTTGCTCAGCACGACCACCCGACGACCCCGGCGATGAGCAGCCAGGGCCGCCACCAGACCAGCGACACCGGTACCGACCACAACGACGTCAGCGCGCTGTTGCCACAGCGTCGAACTGCCGCAGGCGAAGCGGCTTGATCCCCGGGCGCTGCCCGTCGGGGTCATTCGCCGCCGCCGGGCTGGCCAATCGCGATCATCCGCTGCACGCTGGCACGACCCAGGGCGGCGGTTTCGGGATCGACATGCACCTCGTCGGCACCCTCGATCAGGCAACGCAGCAGCGCGGCCGGAGTGATCATCTTCATGTAGGTGCACGACGCGCGGTCGTTGACCGCCAGGAAGTCGACTTCGGGTGCAGCCCTGCGCAGCTGGTGCAACATGCCCACCTCGGTGGCGACGAGGACCTGCCGAGCCCGGGTCTCGCGGGCCGCGTCGAGCATGCCGCCCGTGGACAGGATCTTCACCCGCTCCTCGGGAACCGCACCCTCGCCCGCGAGGTACAGCGCCGAGGTGGCACATCCACATTCAGGGTGTACGAACAGTTCGGCGTCCGGGTGTGACCGCGCCTGGTCGGCCAGCTCGTCGCCGTTGATCCCGGCATGTACGTGGCATTCACCGGCCCAGACGTGCAGGTTCTTGCGGCCGGTGACCCGCCGGACGTGCGCGCCGAGGAACTGATCCGGGCAGAACAGCACCTCGCGGTCCTCGGGTATCGAGGCCACCACCTCGACGGCGTTCGACGACGTGCAGCAGATGTCGGTCAGCGCCTTCACCGCGGCGGTGGTGTTGACGTAGGAGACGACGACCGCGCCGGGGTGCTCGTCCTTCCAGGCCCGCAGCTCGTCGGCGGTGATCGAATCGGCCAGCGAGCAACCGGCCCGCTGATCGGGGATCATCACCGTCTTGTCCGGGCTGAGGATCTTGGCCGTCTCCGCCATGAAGTGCACACCGCAGAACACGATGGTGTCCTCGGGGGCCTCGGCGGCGATTCGCGAGAGCGCCAGGGAGTCACCCACGTGGTCGGCGACGTCCTGGATGGCCGGCAACTGGTAGTTGTGCGCCAGCAGCGTCGCGCCGCGCTGATCGACCAACCGGCGGATCTCAGCAGCCCATTTCTGGTCGCCGTCGACGCCGGAATAGCCACCGGGACCATCGACAATCTGATCGGCCAAGCCCCCCGCGAGGGTGCCATTGAGAGCGGTCACGCCGACCTCCTCCACTGCGTCAGGTTTTCGACTTATAATCGAAAACATGCCTCATGGTAACACCGCGCACGAAGTGCTCGCCGTCGTGTTCCAGGTTCGCGGCCTCGACACCCGGCAACCCGCACTCCACGTGCTGCTGTGGCAGCGCGCACTAGGTCCTGAGCGGGGCAAATGGTCCCTGCCCGGCGGCCGGCTGGAGGACGATGAGGACCTGATCAGCTCGGTGAGGCGACAGCTCGCCGAGAAGGTCGACCTGCGTGAGCTTGCCCACCTGGAGCAATTGGCGGTGTTTTCGGACCCGCAGCGGGTCCCCGGCACGCGCACCATCGCGTCGACATTCCTGGGCCTGGTGCCCTCCCCCTCCACCCCGGCCCTGCCGCCGGACACCCGGTGGCACCCCGTCAGCGACCTACCCCCGATGGCCTTCGACCACGCGCCGATGGTCGAGCACGCCAGGAACCGGCTGGCCGCCAAACTGTCGTACACCAACATCGGATTCGCCTTGGCCCCAAAAGAATTCGCACTCTCCACGCTGCGGGACATCTACAGCTCCGCGCTCGACCATCAGGTCGATGCGACGAACCTGCAACGAGTACTGGAACGTCGCAAGGTCATCACCCGCACCGGCACCACCGCGCGATCCGGCCGCAGCGGCGGACGTCCCGCCGCGCTGTTCCGATTCACCGATTCCCGATACCGCGTCACCGACGAATTCGCCGCGTTGCGCCCGCCCGGGTGAGTCGAGTGGATTCTTAGACCCTTCTTAAGTAAGAATGCCGGGATGGACTTGGGCAGCGCGGCCAGCGTCTCGGCGGCCGAATGGATCGGACGAGCACCTCACGAGGAGCTCGACCCGGCCGCTCGACCCGTGCTCCCCCACAAAGACGCGTTCTACGCACCGCCCGCTGGTTTCCAACACGCCGAACCTGGCACCGTCCTGCGTAGCCGCGACGTCGAACTGGCCTTTCTCGGCCTGATCCCGCAGCATGTGCAGGCCACGCAACTCCTCTACCGCTCCACCGACCGCAACGGCCTCCCCGAAGCGGCAGCCACCACCGTCATCGTCCCGGCTGACGCCGCTCCGGACTGTCCCGTCGTGTCCTATCAGTGCGCCATCGACGCCATCTCGGCCCGCTGCTTCCCGTCCTACGCGCTACGCCACCACGCCAAGGCCACCGGCTCGCTGGCCCAGCTGGAGTTCCTGCTGATCTCGGCCGCGCTGGCCGAGGGCTGGGCGGTCTCGGTTCCCGACCACGAGGGCATCAACGGCATCTGGGGCGCGCCGTACGAGCCCGGATACCGAGTGCTCGACGGCTTGCGTGCGGCGATCAATGCCGAGCAGCTGTCGCTGTCGCCAGATGCCCGCATCGGCCTCTGGGGCTACTCCGGCGGTGGCCTGGCCAGCGCCTGGGCCGCCGAGATGGCCGGCAGCTACGCGCCCGAACTCAACATCGTCGGCGCCGTCCTCGGCTCCCCCGTCGGCAACCTCGGAAACACGTTCCGCCGGCTCAACGGCACCGTGTTCTCAGGCCTGCCTGCACTCGTGGTGGCCGCGCTCGCCGACATCTATCCCAACCTCAATCGGGTCATCGCCGAGCACGCCACGGTCGAGGGACGCAAAATCCTCGATCGCCTGCACCGGATGAGCACCGTGGAGGCCGTGCTGCGAATGTTCCGCACCGACATGGCCGACCTGGTCGACATGCCGCTGGAGGAGATCCTCGACGGCCCCGAAGTCAGCGAAGTGTTCCAGGACACCAAACTCGGGGTGGCCGTGCCGATTCCGCCCGTGCTGATCGTTCAAGCCGTGCACGACGAGATCATCTCGGTCGACGACATCGACGAACTCGCCGACACGTATCTGGCCGGTGGCGCCGACGTGACCTACCACCGCGACATGTTCAGCGAGCACCTGCTGTTGCACCCGTTCTCGGCGCCGATGGCGCTGCGCTGGCTGAACGACAGGTTCGCCGAGCGCCCGCTGACCGCCAACCTGGTGCGATCCAAGTGGCCGACGCTGCTCAATCCCATCACCTACATGGGCATGGCACGACTGGCCGGAATCGCGACCAAGGTCGCTTTGGGCAGGACGGTTCGGCGACGCCCGCTCTGACCTGCCGATCGCTGGCAGAATGGGGCTAGATGCGATATTTCCGTCAGCTCCCGACGGTGGCCCTGCGCAACAGCGTCGACCACCTGTGGTGCATTGCGGACGGACCCAGGTATTCCGCCGAGCGAATCCTGCCCACCGGCACCACCGAGCTCGTCATCAACCTGGATGCTGACACCATCGCCATCACCAACCAACAAGGCCCACAACGATTCTCGGGAGCAACGGTCTGCGGACCGTACAGCCGGGCATTCGACATCGACGCCCGCGCGCACACCACGATGGTGGGCGTGCATTTCAGGCCGGGGGGTGTACGCGCCATCCTCGGAATACCACCGCGCGAACTTGGCGGTTCCCACGTCGATCTCGCCGCCGTGTGGAACCGCGGAGCCGCCGATCTTCGCTCCCAGATCTGCGAGGCGGAGTCGGTCGGGAAACGTCTGCAGATCATCGAGAGCGCACTGCTCACCCGTTTTCACAGCGACCGTGAATTGACCCGTGAAGTGGCGTTCGCCGTGAATGCACTCAGCCTCAGCCGCCGGCCAGCCGCAATCGAGAATCTCGCGCGCGAAGTCGGTTTCAGCCACCGCAGGCTCATCCAGCTGTTCACCACCCAGGTCGGCATGCCCCCCAAACGGTTCGCCCGCCTGCAGCGGTTCCGGCACGCGCACGACGCCATCTCCTCGGCCCCGACACCACCGCACTGGCCGATCTTCGCCGTCGAGCACGGATATGCCGACCAGTCGCACATGATCCGGGAGTTCCAGGAGTTCTCCGGGATGACGCCCGCCCAACAGCTACGCCACAGTGGGTACGTCGCGAAGGACGACCACATCGCGCTCGAACCATAGGTCAATTTTCTTCAATACATTCACTGCGAAAATCGGCACACTGCGGTCATGTCTGGACATCTCACCTACCGCACCGGCGCGGTCCGCTACCAGGTCACCGACGTCGAGCGCGCAATCGCCTTCTACACCAACCACCTGGGATTCGACGTCGCTCTGCGCGGCGGGCCTGCGTTCGCGGCCATCGCAAACGGCAACCTCACCCTGTTCCTCAGCGGCCCGGGCAGCTCAGGGGCACGTCAGCTGCCCGACGGCACCCCACAGACGCCCGGAGGCCACAACCGGTTCGTGCTCGAGGTCGACGACCTCGACGCAGCCATCACCGAGTTGCGCCGAGCCGGCGTCGCGTTCCGCAATTCGGTGGAGACGGGTCCGGGCGGCCGGCAGATCCAGATCACCGACCCGGACGGCAATCCCGTCGAACTTTTCGAGGCGGCAGCCGTCAGGCGCCCGGAGGACTGACCACCGGCGGGATGACCGGATACGTCGGCGTCTGAACCGGGGGCCAGGCGCCCAGATCATCACGCACCGTAGACACCGCGATCAGCGCGTACACCATGGCCGCCGCGGCCGCCGGGAACAACATCGTCCCGGCGATCTGCAGCGGGCCGTGCCCGAAAAACACAGACGCAGCTTCCACCACATAGTGGACACGGTGTTCGGGGGCGACCGGTGCACCGCTGATGTCAAGCGAACCGAACCGCCAATGGGCAATTGCCGCACCGACACCGGCGGCCACCGCCGTGGCCACCGAACACCCGACAGCCAACGCGGCGACCAGAACCGGCCCGCGATGTGCGGCCCACTGCCACAGCGCCACCGCAGCCACGACCGCCATCACGACGAGCAAACCGACGAACATGAACGCCGACGTGAAGAAATGGTCGGACTCACCGCCCAAATAGGCATGCACCCGCTCACCGCTACGAGTCAATGCCACCACACCGTGGACGCCAGGAGAAAGGAGAGCCCACAGCGCTCCAAGTACGGCACCGACCACTGCCAGAGCTCCGATGACCGTCACCACCGCCCGCTCACGCGAAACACGCGGCGCACCAGGGATATTGGCGGGAGCAGGACCAACCTGTGCCCTCTGCTCTTCGCCCGAGAGGCTCATCTGTGCCCTCTGCTCTTCGCCCGAGAGGCTCATCGCCGCGTATCCAGGTCCATCGAATCCACCTGCCCATGCCGCGAACACTTGGCCCACCACCCGGTCGGGCGCACCTGGACGATCATCCGGCGGCCACACTCGGCACAGAACCGAGGCGGCTCCAAGCCGAGCTGGGCAGCGGTGGGAACCACCGTCCCATCGGCCGCGTCAGCCTGGACCCCGGTGTAGACGTTGTAGAGGCCGGCGCCGACGGGGGCGGGCAGAGCCGGCGTTTCCTCGATCATCACCACCTAAGTTCTACAGGCTGGCGTTGAGAGCCTTGATCGGCATCTGCAGATCGTCGAGCAATTCGAGGTCCGACTCGGCCGGGCGCCCCAAGGTGGTCAGGTAGTTGCCGACGATGACGGCGTTGATGCCGCCCAGGATGCCCTGCTTGGCACCAAGGTCGCCCAGGGTGATCTCGCGACCACCGGCGAACCGCAGCATGGTGCGCGGCAACGCCAGCCGGAATGCCGCCACCGCCTTGAGCGCCTCAGCCGCCGGCAGGACCTCAAGATCGCCGAACGGGGTGCCCGGGCGCGGGTTGAGGAAGTTCAGCGGCACCTCGTGCGGGTTCAGCTGGGCCAGGTTGGCGGCGAACTCCGCACGCTGCTCCAGCGTCTCCCCCATGCCGAGGATGCCGCCGCAGCAGACCTCCATACCGGCCTCACGCACCATCTCCAGGGTGCCCCAGCGCTCTTCCCACGAGTGGGTGGTGACCACGTTCGGGAAGAACGACTGCGCGGTCTCCAGATTGTGGTTGTAGCGGTGCACGCCCATCTCCTTGAGGCGGTCCACCTGCTCCTGGGTGAGCATGCCCAGCGAGCAGGCGATCTGAATGTCGACCTCGTTGCGGATCGCCTCGATGCCGGCGGCCACCTGGGCCAGCAGCCGCTCGTCGGGGCCGCGCACCGCAGCCACGATGCAGAACTCGGTGGCGCCGGTCTTGGCGGTCTGCTTGGCCGCCTCTACCAGGCTCGGGACGTCCAGCCAGGCGCTACGCACCGGGGAGGCGAACAGACCCGATTGGGAACAGAAGTGGCAGTCTTCCGGGCAGCCACCGGTCTTGAGGCTGATGATGCCCTCGACCTCGACCTCGGGGCCGCACCACTTCATCCGGACCTCGTGCGCCAGCGCCAGCAGCTCCTCGAGCTTGTCGTCGGGCAGCTGCAGCACCTGCAGCGTCTGGTCCTGGTCGAGGCCGACGCCACGTTCCAGAACCTGCTCGCGAGCTACGCCCAGTACGTCTACGGCTGCCTGCGTCACCGAAAGTCCTCCTGTGGATCGTGTGGCCGGTCGAGCCGACACTTGAACACGTCGGCGAGCCGACACTTGAACACCGTTCAGGCTAGGGTAACGGTGTGCAACTCCACAAACCCGACGTGGTGGATGCGGCGACGGCCATCCTGGACAACTACGGCATCGCCGATCTGACGATGCGGCGCCTCGCACGCGAACTCAACGTCAGCCCGGGCGCACTGTACTGGCATTTCGCCAACAAACAGGAACTGCTCGGCGCTGTCGCCGACCGCATCCTGCAACCCGTCCGGACCGAAGCCACCGCAACAGCCTGGCCAAGCCGAATCCACCAGATGTGTGTGGCCCTGCGCGACGCACTGCTGTCGCACACCGATGGGGCCGAGCTGGTCTCGGCCAGCTTCGCCGCCGGCCAGTCCGAGAGCGTCGGCGAAATCGTGGCGCACCTCGCCGACGCCGCCCAGCACGCCGGGGTGTTGCCTCCCGACGACGAGTTGGCCGCCCGCGCGGTCCTGTACTACGTGCTGGGCTTCACCGCCGACGAACAATCCCGACTGCAATGGGACGCGGCCGGCGCGCTGGCCGACGAGCAGTCGGTGCTCACCCGGGACACGTCGCGGCAGTTCGCGTTCGGCCTGCAATTGCTCGTCGACGGGTTGGCCGTGCGGGGTGCCAGCACGCTCAGCTCCGGGCGCAACATCTCGCAGCCGAGCCAGGATTGAGCGCCGGCTGCTCAGCCGATCGGGTGTTCGACGCGCTTGTCGCCATCCCAATGCCGTAGCCCTGTCACCTGGCCGACGATCTCGGCGGGACGCCCGGCGATCCGCACCGCCGTGGTCAACCTGGCCGGAGCCACCCGCCGGGCCAACGTCACATGAGGGGTCCAGTTCTCCGGTTCGGCGTGCGGCATCGGCGCCGGGTCCATGAACGGCAGACACAGCCGGTAGGCATCGGCCTGCACCCCGAGCAGCTCATCGGTAGGGACCAGCAGTCGCGCCAGGACCCCGGCGGATCGCCCGAAGATCAGGGTCGCGCCGAGCCGGCAGGGCAGCGGGAATCGGTCCACGAGTTCAGCCAGCACCGTATCCGCCTCGGCATCGATGCGCTGCGCCACCGTCAGCGTCGCGTGCGGCCGACTGGCCGGCGCCTGACTCGGAATATCCTTGTCACGCAGCGCATCCCAGATGCCGCGCACCACGGCCTCGGTATCGGCGTCGAAGACCAGCTCAACGGAATGCACCATGTCAGATCAGACCGATGAGCCAATCCCGATCGAACGCGTCAACACACACCTTTTCGAACTCCTCCGCGCCGGCGCTGCCCAGGCCGGCAGGCAGCACCGCACGCACGGGCGCCAGCTGTGCCAACGACTCCCGGTTGCCCGACTCCGCCACACCCGGATTCTCCGGCCATGCCCCGATCACCAGGCCGGCGCATGCAATCCCCTGCCCGGCAAGGGATTCCAACGTCAATGCGGTGTGGTTGAGCGTCCCCAACCCGGCGGAAACCACCACCAGGACAGCTGCGGACAGATCCGCCGCCAGGTCACGGACCGTGACACCGGCGGCCCCCAGTTCTACCAGTAGGCCGCCGGCACCTTCGACCAGCGTCAACCCGCCGGGAAGTTCGGCGCCACGCACCGCGTCCACCAACTCCGTGCGGGTCGGCAATGCACATCCGGCCCGCTGCGCAGCGGCAACCGGGGCCAGCGGCTCCGGATAACGCCAGCCGCCATGCAAATTCGCCACCGCGGACAACCGGTGCACCTCACCGAGGTCGTTGTCGCCGTCAACGGTTCCGGTCTGCACGGGTTTGCATACCGCGATGTCGAGGCCGGCCAGGCGGGCCGCGCACGCGAGCGCTGCCGTCGTCACGGTCTTCCCGACTCCGGTGTCGGTACCGGTGACGACCAGCGTGCTCACAACCGGGCCTTCGACAGCACCTCGGTCAGCACCTGGCGGGCCAGGTCCATCTCGTCAGCGGTCAGCGAGGCCCGTGCGGTCAGGCGCAGCCGCGAGGTCCCCTCGGGCACCGTCGGCGGACGGAAGCAGCCGACCCGCACGCCACGCTCCAGGCAGGCGGCCGCCGCGGCCACCGCCACTTCAGGCTCACCCAGGATGACCGAGACGACCGCGGAGTCCGGCACCGCGGTGTCCCCGGATATCCGGGCGAGCTCGGCGGCGTGATCCAACACCGCTTGCGCTCGCTGCGGTTCGGCGATCAGGACCCGCAGGGCAGCCCACGCCGCTCCGACAGCCGCCGGAGCCAACCCGGTGTCGAAGATGAACGGGCGGGCCGCATCGATCAGGTGTGCGCGGACCGGCTCCGGGCCGAGGACGACGCCGCCCTGGCTGCCCAGCGCCTTCGACAGCGTCGTCGTCATCACCACGTCCGGCGATCCGGCCAGGCCGGCCTCGTAGAGCAGGCCCTGCCCGCCGGGGCCGCGCACACCGAGCCCGTGCGCCTCATCGACGAGCAGCAGTGCGCCATGGCGACGGCAGACCGCATGGAGCTCCTGCAGCGGCGCCAGTGCACCGTCGGTGCTGAACACGGATTCGGTCAGCACCACCGCGCGTTCCTCGCCACGCGTCGACAGTGCGGCATCGACCGCGTCGACGTCGCGGTGCGGCGTGACGGTCACCCGGGCGCGCGACAGCCGACACGCGTCGACCAGGGAGGCGTGCGTGAGAGCGTCGGAGACCAGTAGCGAGCCCGGCCCGGACAGGGCCACGACGGCGCCGAGGTTGGCGGTGTAACCCGACGAAAAGACCAGTGCCGACTCGGCACCGACGAACGACGCCAGGGCGGCCTCGAATCCTTCGTGCAATTCGGTATTGCCGGTGACCAGCCGTGAGCCGCCGGCTCCCGCGCCCCAGGTCCGCAGCGCTTCAACGCCGCCGTCGAGCACGTCTGGATGCTGCGACAAGCCCAGGTAGTCGTTGGAGGCAAGGTCCAGTTCGGTGGCCACGGCCGGACGAGTGCGCAGCTCACGACGCAGCCCGGCCTGCCGACGCTGCTGCTCGACGCCGGCGAGCCAGGCCAGCGGAGAAAGGTCGGTGCGCGTCACGGTGCTCCTCAGTGCCGGTGAACACGTCGGCCGAGCCGACTGTTGAACACCGTTCAGGTTAGTGCACGCGCCACGCCGACCATGCCCGCGGTGATCTGTTCCACCTCTGCCTGCGTGCATATGAAGGGCGGCATGGCATAGATCAACTTGCCGAACGGGCGCAGCCAGACCCGGTGGTGCAAGGCCGCCAAGGTCGCCACCCTCATGTCCACCGGCTCGCTCATCTCGATCACACCGATCGCACCGAGCACCCGCACATCGGCGACTCCAGGCAGTGCGCGGGCCGGTTCCAGCCCTTCCCGCAGCCCGGCCTCGATCTCGGCTACCCGCGCCGGCCAGTCGCCGCTGACCAGCAGTTCCACCGCGGCGACACCGACCGCGCAGGCCAGCGCGTTGGCCATGAACGTCGGTCCGTGCATGAGGGCGCCGGGCTCCCCCGCGCTGATCGTCCGGGCGATCTCCCCAGTGCACAGCGTGGCAGCGAGGGTGATGTATCCGCCGGTCAGGGCCTTGCCCACACACATGATGTCCGGGGTGACACCGGCGTGCTCTGCGGCGAACAACTTTCCGGTGCGCCCGAACCCCGTGGCGATCTCGTCGAAGATCAGCAGCACATCGTGGCGATCGCAGATCGCCCGCAGATCCGTCAGGTAGCGGGGATCGTGGAAGCGCATCCCGCCCGCACCCTGGACGACGGGTTCGACGATCACCGCGGCCAGCTCGTCGGCATGTTCGGCCAGCTGCCGCTCGAAGGCCTCGCTGTACGCCGGTTGGTAGTCGCCGGGCACGGGCGGTGCGAACTCCTGCGCGACCAGAACATCGGTCCACAGCGAGTGCATGCCACCGTCGGGATCGCACACGCTCATCGGGGTGAACGTGTCCCCGTGATAGCCGCCGCGCCACGTCATCAAGCGATGTTTGGCACCCCTGCCGAGACTGCGCCAGTACTGCAGCGCCATCTTCACCGCCACCTCGACGGACACCGAACCGGAATCACTGAAGAAAACCGTCTCCAGGCCCTCGGGGGTCAGGTCGACCAGCAGCTGGGCCAGCCGTGCGGCCGGCTCGTGGGTAAGGCCGCCGAACATCACGTGGTTCATCGTGGCGAGCTGGTCAGAGATGGCACGGTCCAGCACCGGGTGCCCGTGTCCGTGCACCGCGGTCCACCACGACGCCATCGCGTCGATCACTTCGATCGGTGCGCCGTCAGAAGGGTCGATCACAGTCAGCCACGCGCCTTTGGCACACACCGCCACCACCGGCGGAAGTGTGTCCGAGCCCATGGCGCTGTACGGGTGCCAGATATGGGCCGCGTCGATGGCATTGATCTGCGCTGGGGTCAGCTCAGCCACAGTCGGGCAGCCTAGCCCTTTGCTCACAGACTGTGACGCACGCATCCGAAATATGAGCGGCAGACCGATGTTAGGTAAATTGGCCTCGACCATGAGAACCCTTGATGCCCCCCGGACGGAGCCCGGCGCCGAATCCGGTGCCGCTCCACGCGCCGTCATGGGTACTCGCGCATCGGGTTTCTACCGCCACGATCTTGACGGCCTGCGCGGGATCGCGATCGCCCTCGTGGCGATGTTCCACATCTGGTTCGGTCGGGTTTCCGGTGGTGTCGATGTCTTCCTAGCGCTTTCCGGATTCTTCTTCGGCGGCAAGATCCTGCGCCTGGCACTCGACCCCGCGGCGCCGCTGTGGCCCGTTCCCGAAATAGTCCGGTTGATTCGGCGACTGCTTCCGGCACTGGTCGTGGTGCTTGCCGCGGCCGCCGTACTGACAATCCTCGTACAGCCGGAGACCCGCTGGGAAACGTTTGCTGACCAGAGCCTGGCAAGCCTGGGCTACTACCAGAACTGGGAGCTGGCCAACACCGCCGCGAACTATCTCCGCGCCGGTGAGGCGGTCAGTCCGCTGCAGCACATCTGGTCGATGTCGGTCCAGGGACAGTTCTATCTGGCGTTCCTGCTGTTGATCTTCGGGTTCGCCTTCCTCGGCCGCCGGTTGTTCGGGCGGCACCTGCGCATCGCGTTGATCGTCTTGCTGAGCGCGCTGACCATCGCCTCTTTCGTCTACGCGATCATCGCCCACAACACCGACCAGGCCACCGCCTACTACAACAGCTTCGCCCGCGGCTGGGAGCTGCTGATCGGTGCCCTTGCCGGGGCGCTGGTCCCGGCCGTGCGGTGGCCGATGTGGCTACGCACCCTCCTGGCCACCGTCTCGCTGGCCGCGATCCTGTCCTGCGGCTGGTGGATCGACGGGGTCAAAGAGTTTCCCGGACCGTGGACCCTGGTTCCGGTCGGCGCCACCGTCATCTTCATCCTGACCGCGGCCAATCAGATCGACGATCCGAGCGCGGGCCAGCGGCTGCCCGCGCCCAACCGGATGCTGGCGACAAAGCCGTTCGTGTCGCTGGGCTCGATGGCCTACTCGCTCTATCTGTGGCACTGGCCGTTGCTGATCTTCTGGCTGTCCTACTCCGGCCACACCCACGCCAACTTCCTCGAGGGCACGACCATACTGCTGGTTTCGGGCGTTCTGGCCTGGCTCACCACGCGCTACATCGAGGAACCGCTGCGTTCGCAGAAATCCAAAAACACCACACAGACCGCCGCCCTGCCGGCCGTGCCGCTGCGGGTCCGCCTGCGCCGGCAGACGATCGTCCTCGGTTCCATCGTCGGCCTGCTCGGTGTCGCGCTGACCGCCACCTCGTTCACCTGGCGTGAGCATGTGACCGTGCAGCGGGCCAACGGCAAGGAGCTGTCGGGGCTGTCGGCCCGCGACTATCCGGGCGCACGCGCGCTGATCAATCACACCAGGGTGCCCAAGCTGCCGATGCGCCCGACTGTGCTCGAAGCCAAGGACGACCTACCCGCCTCGACCAACGACGGTTGCATCAGCGATTTCGCCAACACCGACGTCATCAACTGCACGTACGGCGACAAAGACGCGTCCCGCACCGTCGCCGTGGCGGGCGGATCGCACGCCGAACACTGGTTGACCGCGCTGGACCTGCTGGGGCGTATGCACAACTTCAAAGTGGTCACGTACCTCAAGATGGGCTGTCCGCTGACCACCCAGGAGACACCGCTGGTGATGGGCGACAACCGCCCGTACCCGAAATGCCACGAGTGGAACGAGAAGGTGATGGCCAAGCTCATCGCCGATCGCCCTCAATATGTGTTCACCACTTCGACCCGGCCGTGGAACATCAAAGATGGCGATGTCATGCCCGGCACCTACATCGGCATCTGGGAATCCCTCTCCCAGAACAACATTCCGGTCCTTGCGATGCGCGACACACCGTGGCTCACCCGAAATGGCCAGCCCTACTTTCCGTATGACTGCCTGGCCAACGGCGGCGATTCCATCTCGTGCGGCATCGACCGGTCCAAGGTACTCTCCGACCACAACCCCACACTGGACTTCGTCGGGAGGTTCCCCCTGCTCAAGCCACTCGACATGAGCGATGCGGTGTGCCGTAAGGACTATTGCCGCGCGGTGGAGGGAAATGTGTTGATCTATCACGATTCTCACCACATCTCCACGACGTACATGCGCACGATGACAGGTGAACTTGGCCGTCAGATGGCGGCCGCCACCGGTTGGTGGTGAAGCCATGACGTCGTCATCAGTGCCGCCATCGCCGGCTCCCACGCCGATGTCGACTGTCTGGCCCGGCGAGTCCTACCCGTTGGGCGCAACCTATGACGGTGCGGGCACCAACTTCTCGTTGTTCTCCGAAGTCGCCGAACGCGTCGAGCTGTGTCTGATCGCCAAGGACGGCACCGAGCACCGGATCAACCTCGAAGAGGTCGACGGCTACGTCTGGCACGCCTACCTTCCGACCGTCACGCCGGGCCAGCGGTATGGGTATCGGGTGTACGGCCCCTGGGACCCCGCCGGCGGACATCGGTGTGACCCCAGCAAGCTGCTGCTCGACCCCTACGGCAAGTCGTTCCACGGCGACTTCGATTTCAGCCAGGCGCTGTTCTCCTACGATCTGACGGCCGAACCTCCCGGCACCGGGACCCCGCCGCAGACCGACTCGCTGGGGCACACCATGACCAGTGTGGTGATCAATCCGTTTTTCCAATGGGGCTCCGACCGCGCACCCAAAACGGCCTATCACGACACCGTGATCTACGAGGCGCACGTCAAGGGGATGACCCAGACCCACCCCGGGATCCCCGAGGAACTCCGGGGTACATACGCGGGGCTGAGCCACCCGGTGGTCATCGAGTACCTCCAGTCGCTGAACATCACCGCGATCGAACTCATGCCGGTACACCAGTTCATGCATGATCACCGACTACTGGACCTCGGGCTGCGAAACTATTGGGGCTACAACACCGTCGGATTCTTCGCCCCACACTTCCAGTACGCGGCCACCCGGCACGCCGGCGGTGCGGTCGCCGAGTTCAAGACGATGGTCAAGGCATTCCACGACGCCGGCATCGAAGTGATCTTGGACGTGGTCTACAACCACACTGCCGAGGGCAACCACCTCGGTCCGACCATCAACTTCCGCGGCATCGACAACGCCGCCTACTACCGGTTGCTCGACGGACAACCCGAGTACTACAAGGATTTCACCGGAACCGGCAACAGCCTCAATGCCCGGCACCCGCACACGCTCCAACTGATCATGGACTCGTTGCGTTACTGGGTCCTGGAAATGCACGTCGATGGCTTTCGGTTCGACCTGGCCTCGACCCTGGCGCGCGAATTCTATGACGTGGACCGGCTTTCGGCATTCTTCGACCTGGTCCAGCAAGACCCCGTGGTCAGCCAGGTGAAGCTGATCGCCGAACCGTGGGATGTCGGCGAGGGCGGCTACCAGGTCGGCAACTTCCCAGGTTTGTGGACCGAGTGGAACGGGAAATATCGCGATACTGTGCGCGACTACTGGCGGGGTGAGCCCGCAACCCTTGGCGAGTTCGCCTCCCGGCTGACCGGATCCTCAGACCTGTACGAGGCCACCGGCCGGCGCCCGAGCGCGAGCATCAACTTCGTCACGTGTCACGACGGCTTCACCCTCAACGACCTGGTCTCCTACAACGAAAAGCACAACGAGGCCAACGGTGAGGACAACCGCGACGGTGAGAGCCACAACCGCTCCTGGAACTGCGGTGTCGAAGGGCCGACCGGCGACCCGGAGATCCTGGCGCTGCGCGCCAAACAGATGCGCAACATCATGGGGACGTTGATGCTGTCCCAGGGCACCCCGATGATCGCCCACGGCGACGAGATCGGGCGAACTCAATTGGGCAACAACAACGTGTACTGCCAGGATTCCGAACTGTCCTGGATGGACTGGTCGCTGCTCGAGAGCAACGCCGACCACCTGGAATTCACCCGCAAGGTGTTGGCATTCCGCAAGCGGCACCCCGCATTTCGGCGCCGGCGGTTCTTCGAAGGAAAACCGATCCGCAGCGGGGACCAGGTTCGCGACATCGCCTGGCTCACCCCGGCGGGCACCGAGATGACGCCAGAGGACTGGGGCACCGGGCTGGGCACCTGTGTCGCGGTGTTCCTCAACGGCGATTCCATCCCGGAACCCAACTCCCGCGGCGAACGCGTCGTCGACGACACCTTCCTGTTGTGCTTCAACGCCAATGACCACGAGCAGGGTTTCGTCACCCCGAACGGCGACTACGCCGCCGAATGGACCGGCGACCTCGATACCGCCAGCCCCACAGGTGATTCCGATCTGCTCGTGGCTGCCGGCGAAAAGGTTACGCTCCAAGCCCGCTCACTAGTCGTACTACGCAAGACGGCCTGACATGCCCCGCCCGGTCCTGTCCACGTACCGACTCCAGATGCGTGCGGACTGTTGCACATTCGACGATGCGTTGCATCTGCTCGACTACCTCGACCGGCTGGGCGTCTCGCATCTGTATCTGTCGCCGATCCTGACTGCCGCGCAGGGGTCCACCCACGGATACGACGTCACGGACCCCACGACGGTGTCGGCCGCACTCGGCGGTCCGGACGGGCTCAGGCGACTGTCCGAGGCTGCCCGGTCCCGCGGCATGGGTCTGATCGTGGACATCGTGCCCAACCATGTCGGCGTCGCGCACCCTGAACAGAACCCCTGGTGGTGGGATCTGCTTCGGTACGGCCGCGCCTCGGCCTTCGCCGGCTATTTCGACATCGACTGGGATCTCGATGGCGGCCGGATCGTGTTGCCGGTCTTGGGTTCCGACGACGATGTGAACGATCTGGTGGTCGATGGTGAACTGCTGCGCCTGGGTGACCTCGCCTTCCCTATCGCCCCGGGAACCGGCACCGGTACCGGACGCCAGGTGCACGAGCGCCAGCACTACCGGCTGACCGGTTGGCGCACAGGAATCTGCGGTTACCGTCGCTTCTTCTCGATCACCTCACTGGCCGCGCTGCGCCAGGAGGACCGAGCTGTCTTCGACGCGAGCCACGTCGAGATCAAGCGCTGGTTCGACGAAGGTCTGGTGGACGGTCTGCGCATCGACCATCCAGACGGATTGTCCGACCCGGCAGGCTACCTGCGATGGTTGCGCGAGCTCACCGGCCCCGATGCCTGGATCGTGGTCGAGAAGATCCTGGCCCCCGACGAAGCCCTCGATGCGTCGCTGCCGGTCGACGGCACCACTGGATACGACGCGCTGCGCGAGGTCGGCGGGCTGTTCATCGCCTCATCCGCGGAAGCCTCGCTCACCGCGGTGAGTGGGCCCAGAGACCCTGAGGCCGAACACCGGCTCAAAGCCGCCGCCGTCACCGACACCCTGGCCGGCGAACTGAGCCGGCTGTGCCGGGTCATCACAGCGGTCACCGCACAGTCGGACCCACACCTGCCTGCCGCGGTCGCAGCGGTGATCAGCAGGATCGGTGTATACCGCAGCGACTATCCGGCACTCGATGCGATCCTCTCCGTCGCGCTGCAGGAGACATCCTGTGCCACAACGGAACTCACCGAGGCACTGTCCATCATCTCGATGGCCCTTTCCCTCAGCCCCGAGGTGGTGGCCCGGTTCAACCAATTGTGCGGGGCGGCCACCGCCAAGGCAGTGGAGGATTGTCTGTTCTACCGCGACGCCCGATTGGTCTCGCTCAACGAAGTCGGCGGCGCACCGGATTTGTTCGGGGTGTCGACGGCGGAGTTCCATCAGCGGGCGACGACGCGGATGCGCGCGTGGCCGACGACGATGACCACGTTGTCGACCCATGACACCAAGCGTGGCGAGGATGTCCGTACCCGTATCGGGTTGCTCTCGCAGGTGCCCGCGACGTGGGCAGATTCGGTCGAACGGTGGATGGAACTGTCCACTCCCCCCGACCGCGACAGCGCGTTGTTCCTGTACCAGAACATCTTCGGCGTCTGGCCGGTCGACGGCACCATCACCGGCGACCTTCGCAGCCGGCTGCACTCCTATGCCGAGAAGGCGGTCCGGGAAGCTGCCACCCGGACCTCCTGGCATGACCCGAGCACAGTTTTCGAGTACGAAGTACACGCCTGGCTGGACCGGGTGATCGACGGGCCGGTCGCAGCCGAACTGACGGAGCTGGTGAGTCAGCTTGAGGCACATGCCCACAATGACAGCTTGGGCCAGAAACTCATCCAGCTCACCGCACCCGGTATTCCCGACGTCTACCAGGGCACCGAAACGACTGAGGACAGTCTGGTCGATCCCGACAACCGGCGTCCGGTCGACCATGCCGCGTTGCGGGACGCGATGGAGCACCGCGACGACGACAAGCTCAATGTGACCAGGGCGGCGCTGGCACTCCGCCGTGCCCGGCCACAGACCTTTTTGACCGGCGGCTACACCCCACTGGCCGCGACCGGAAGCGCGGCCAAACATCTGGTGTCGTATCTGCGCGGTCAGGATGTTGTGGTGGCCGTATGCCGGTGGACCGTCGAGCTCGCCGAAACAGGTTGGACCGACACGGCATTGCCGCTGCCCGAAGGCTGTTGGCGGGATCTGCTCAGCGGCCGGCTCTGGTCCGGCCTGGTGCCGCTGACCGAACTACTCGCCGATTCGCCGGTGGCCCTGTTGGAGCGCACCGATGGCTGAATTCACCGTGTGGGCCCCCAACGCCGACCGCGTGCGGCTCGACGTGGACGAAGATCTGCACGAGATGGCGCGCACCGGGGGCGGCTGGTGGTGGGCTGAGGTGAGCTGCCGCGCCGATGCCCGGTACGGATTCGTTCTCGACGACGACCCGACGGTTCTGCCGGATCCCCGCTCAGCGCGCCAACCTGACGGCGTACACGAACGTTCCCAGCTGTGGCAGCCCACGCCCGACGCCTGGACCGATGGCGGCTGGCCGGGTCGCTCCATCTGCGGCGGGGTGATCTACGAGCTTCACACCGGAACCTTCACTCCCGAAGGCACATTCGATGCCGCTATCGGCAAGCTCGACCATCTGGTAGATCTCGGCGTCGATTTCGTGGAGCTGATGCCGGTCAACGCCTTCAACGGCGTCCACGGCTGGGGTTATGACGGCGTGCTCTGGTACGCCGTGCACGAGCCTTACGGGGGGCCGGACGGCCTGATCCGGCTCATCGATGCTTGCCACGCGCGCGGACTCGGCGTGGTGATCGACGCGGTGTTCAACCACCTCGGCCCGTCGGGCAATTACCTGCCGCGGTTCGGCCCGTATCTGTCCGGTGGCAGCAATCCATGGGGCAGCTCGATCAACTTGTCCGACGCCGATGCCGACGAGGTTCGCGGCTACATCATCGACTGCGCGCTGCGCTGGATGCGCGACTTCCACGCCGACGGCCTGCGGCTGGATGCGGTACACGCATTGGTGGACAACACCGCGATCCATCTGCTCGAGGAACTCGCGGCCGATACCGATGGCCTGGCCGAAGAACTGGGCCGGCCGCTTTCGCTGATCGCCGAGAGCGACCTGAACGACCCGCGGCTGATCACCCCTCGCGATCGTGGCGGCTACGGACTGACCGCACAGTGGGACGACGACATCCACCATGCAATCCATAGTGCCGTCTCGGGCGAAAGGCAGGGCTACTACGCGGATTTCGGATCGCTGGCGACTTTGGCGCAGACCTTGGAACACGGGTACTTCCACGCCGGTACCTACTCATCGTTCCGCCACCGCAGGCATGGCCGTCCGTTGGACACCGCCACCGTTCCGGGCACTCGGTTACTGGCCTACACCCTTACCCATGATCAGGTGGGCAATCGCGCCGTCGGTGACCGACCGTCACAGCTACTGACCTTCGGCCAGTTGGCGGTCAAGGCCGCGCTGGCACTCGGATCCCCCTACACAGCCATGCTTTTCATGGGCGAAGAGTGGGGATCCTCCTCACCGTTCCAATTCTTCAGTTCGCATCCCGAACCCGAACTTGCCCGGGCCACCGCCGAGGGACGCAAGGCCGAATTCGCCGAGCACGGGTGGGATGCCGACGAGGTACCAGATCCACAGGACCCGCAGACATTTCTGCGGTCCAAGTTGAACTGGAGTGAGGTCGCCGTCGGCGATCATGCGAGACTGCACAAGACCTATCGGGAGCTGATCGCGTTGCGGCGCAGTGAACCCGATCTCGGCGACCCCTGGCTGGATCACATGTCGATCGACTTCGACGAACGGCAGCGCTGGATCGTCCTGCACCGGGGCAGCCTGGCCATTGCCTGCAACCTGGGCACCGACGCCGTATCGGTGCCGGTGGCCGGCGAAGTCGTCGCCGCCTGGGAGCACCCCGAGATCGGTTCGGCCGCTACCGCATTGGCCGGCCACTCCTTCGCCATACTGCGCAGGCACTGACTGCTCAGTTTCAGCGCACCGACGTGGTGGACGAATCCACCGGGGCGCCAAGCGAATTCGTCGGCCGCAGTTCAGCCAGCGCGAAACCGTGCTCGTCGACCAGTTCGGAGTGATGCTCGTCCGGCGCGAACGCGTGCCGCTCGCCCCACTGACGCAATGCCACCACGACCGCGAAGAGGTCACGCCCGCTCTGGGTGAGCGTGTACACCTGCCGCCGGCCTGATGCGGCCGTCTCCCGGTCGAGAATGCCGCGCTCCACAAGGCGGCGCAGCCGATCGGTGAGGATATTGCGCGCGATCCCGGTGCGCTGCTGAAAGTCGGTGAAGGCCCGCGCACCGTCCATGGCGTCGCGGACGATGAGCAGACTCCAGCGATCTCCCACCAGATCGAGAGTGCGTGCGACCGGACAGCTGGGGTCGGTCCAGGTCACATCGTCTCGGCACGGCACCAACTCGGCCATCACTCCCCCTGAAGAGTTGCTGAACGAAACCATTCTGCCGTAGCCTCCGATTGGTAGCAATATGCAACTGATCTCGGAGGGTGCGTGACACTGACCACCGGCCTGCGCCTGTTCTTCGCCACTGTGTGCGCAGTGGCCGTCGCAACGATCTACGCGGCACAGCCCCTGCTGGCCCAGATCGGACACGATCTGGGTATTCCGAAGGCCGATCTGGGCTGGATCGTGACGGCCGGACAACTCGGCTACCTGGTCGGGCTGGCGGTCCTCGTCCCATTCGGGGACCGCCTCGACCGCCCGCGGCTCATCAGTGCGCACCTTCTCCTCGCCGCGATGGGTGTGGCATTGGCAGCGACCGCGGCGCAGACCTGGCTCCTGCTCACCGGACTGGCGGTCGCCGGGCTGTTCGCGGTCGTCGTCCAAACCACTGTCGCCTACGCCGCCGCGCTGTCCACCGCCGAACAACGCGGGCGCACCCTCGGCGTGGTGACCTCCGGAGTCGTGATCGGCATCCTGGGTTCACGCGTGGTGGCCGGCGCCATCGCCGCAGTGTGGGGGTGGCGAAGCGTCTACACCGGGCTGGCGGTGTTACTGGTCGCGCTGGCCTGTCTGTCCCTGAAAACCCTGCCGCCTGACCCACGGCACGGTCGAGCCCGCTACCTCGAGGTGATGACGTCGTCGGTCCGGCTTTTTCAGGAACGTCTCTTCGTCTCGCGCGGGCTCATCGCGTTCTTCTTGTTCGCATCCTTCGGAACGCTGTGGAGCGGCCTGGCGCTACCGCTCACGGCGGCTCCCTGGCATCTGAGCACCGCACAGATCGGCTTGTTCGGAATCGCCGGCCTTGCCGGCGCGCTCGGAGCGGCCAGGGCAGGACGCTGGGCCGACGCCGGGCTCGGGCGGGCCGTCACCGGCGCATCACTCGTGCTGCTCACCGCGTCATGGCCGGCGATCGGGCAAGCATCATGGTCGCTGGTGCTGGTCGTCGGGGGCGTGATCCTGCTCGACTTCGCGGTGCAAGCGGTGCACGTAAGCAACCAGCATGCGCTCACCATGACCTATCCGCAGCGCACCAGCAGTGTCATCGGCGGCTACATGCTCTTCTACTCACTCGGCTCCGCCGTCGGGGCCACCGCCACCACCTCGGTGTACTCGATCGCGGGTTGGACCGGCTCCAGCTTCCTCGGCGCAGCCTTCGCGGCCGGCGCACTCGTCGTCTGGGCAGTCACCGAAAACCCGACCCCGGCAGCTGGAACCGGGAAAAGTGTGCGGCCGGCACTCAGGTCAGGTACCGGTATGTCGGCGTCCCCGGCTCGAGCAGTTCGACGTGGATGTCGGAATCCTGCATCCGCGCCAGCAGCGGGTCCAGATCGGTCGCCGCGCTCAACTCGACGCCGCACAACGCCTCGCCGGTCTCCCGGTTGTTGCGCTTGACGTACTCGAACAGGGTGATGTCGTCACCCGGTCCGAGAACCTCATCGAGGAACCGGCGCAGCGCCCCGGGTTCCTGCGGAAAATCGACCAGGAAGTAATGCTTGAGCCCCAGGTGCACCAGCGACCGTTCAACCACTTCGTTGTAGCGGGAAACGTCGTTGTTGCCGCCGGAGACCAGGCAGACCACGGTGGAACCTGGCTCGATTTCGGCCTCCAGCAACGCGGCCACCGACAGCGCACCGGCGGGCTCGGCGATGATTCCGTCGTTCTGGTACAGGTCGAGCATCGCGGTACACACCGCGCCCTCGTCAACCGCGGTGAGCGCGACCATGTCCCCGGCGGCAGCCAGGGCGGCGTACGGCAGCGCACCGGCGCGCGCCACTGCCGCACCGTCGACGAACTGATCGACGTGCTCGAGAGTCACCGGTTCGCCCGCGGCGAGGGCCGCGATCATCGACGCCGCGCCGGCGGGCTCGACACCGAGTACCGACGTGTCCGAAGCACGCTCGGCGAGATAGGTGGTGATCCCGGCGATGCAACCGCCGCCACCTACGGGAACGATCACCAAGTCGGGCTCTTCGTCGAGCTGCTCGAGAATTTCAGCGGCGATGGTGCCCTGGCCGGCCATCGTGCGAACGTCGTCGTAGGGAGGCACCAGCGTGGCCCCGGTGCGCGCAACGTCCTCCAGCGCCGCCGCTGCGGCCAGATCGTAGGTCGATCCGACCGCGATCAGCTCGATGAACTCACGGCCGTGGTACCGAATCCGGTCCCGCTTCTGCTTCGGTGTCTTGGCCGGCACATACACGCGTCCATGAATCCCCATCGACCGGCACGCCATGGCGAAACCCTGAGCGTGGTTTCCCGCCGACGAACACACCACACCGGCGGCCAACTCGTCAGGCGGCAGCTGGGCCATCAGATTGAAGGCGCCGCGCACCTTGTAGGACCGCACGGCCTGCAGGTCCTCGCGTTTGAGGTAGACGTCGGCCCCGGTCGCCTCCGAAAGACGCTCGTTGAACTGCAGCGGGCTGCGGGTGACCACCCCGGAAATTCGCTTGGCAGCCTCGTCGATGTCGGCCGCGGTCAGCGGCGCGGCCAGCGGGGACACTCGGGAGCTTTTGCTCAGATCGGCAGTCACCGTTCAATGGTGCCACTGGCCAGCGGTTTCACCGCATCTGGGTAGGTGCGCACGCAGTAATCCCGGTATCGGCGCCACCGAATCGCAGAAATCCGCAAGATGGGGTTGATCCGGTTCCCAACTGGGAAAACAACCGTATGCGGCACATTCAGCGACGGAGAAAGCGGGCGGCGGCACTCACCGTGGCGATCTTGGCGCTGGCAGCGTCGGCATGTGCGACGACCACCGGAAGTCCGGCCGATGCCAACACCGCGCGCGTCTTCATCAACGATCAGGAGATCCCGACCGACTTCACCGTTGACTGCAAGCAACTGTCCTGGTTGTGGACGATCGAGACGCTGCCGAAAGAACCCGGATTCACCGCCATCGTCCAGACCGGGGCCACGGTCGAGCCCAAGGTCATGCGGATCCGGGATCTGACGGGATTTACCGGTGCCGCCCAGGCCGAGGCGACCGACACCAAGGCCAGTATCGACGGCACCGTGTTCCACTTCAGCGGCACGGCGCACGGCTCCTTCGCCGATCGCCCGACCAAACCGGCCGAAGTTCACTACCGTATGGACGCCCACTGCTGATCAGGCGGTGAATCGACACGCCCGATCCGAGGTTTCGGCTGGCCGAAATCATTGTTACGAGCTATCGTCAACGTATGACCACCGCCGGGAACTTTCGTAGCCTTACCTCCCGGGCCGATCACCAGGTCGATATCGCCGGGGTGCCCTGGCCGACCTACAAGCTGATCGCCCTGGCGGTCGGTGCGTTGGTGTTGATGGTCGTCGGCGTGGCCACGATGGACGCGGCACCGGCCGTGCTCTCCGCCGCTGCAGCCACCCTCACGGTGTGGCTGGGGCTTCGCCAGTTCTGGTCTTCCGGTCAGTGACGTTCCAGTAGCCCGCGCAACGTCTCCAGATCGGCCGCCACCGCGGCGACATCCGCCTCGAACTCCTCGTCGGTCATGCCGGGTCGCTGCCGGACCGTGAACACAACCTCACACGCCGTTGCGTCCACCCCGGCCGGTACGACCCGCATCGGGTTGTAGACCGCCGCGCCCGAGGGCAGGTACACCACGTGATCCAGCACGCCCAGCGTGTTGGTCGGCGTGAATTCGACGGTGACCTCACCCATCGGGGAATCCGCCACCCATCCCTGCGGAGTGAGGCGCAACCCGCCCTCAGCCAGTCCCGCCGCCCACGTGGCCAATTGCCGCGGATCGGAGGCATAGGCGTACACGACGTCGGGGGCAACCTCGATCCAGACGCTCACATGCCTGCTGCGCATGGTTCCACCGTAGGCCGCCGGGCACTCACCGCGCATCCGGGCAGGCCGTGCAACCGCTGCGTGCAGCCGGGATCACAAGGGCGGTAAACGATTTCGCCGAACTGTTCAGCCGCTGACCGGGGTGTACGGTCGGGCTTGTGGGTATTGCGACGACGGGCCTCAGCCCGATTGAGGAAACCGCATTCCTGACGCTCTACGCCAGGGCGCTCGACAGCCGGTGGGCCCACCCGATCCTGGGTGACACCATGGCCGCGCAGGCAGCCGAGCAACTCGACTACGACTTCGCCGGCCTCGGGGTTCAGACCAGTGTGGTGTGCCAGACGGCCCTGCGGGCCAAGATGCTCGATGATCGGGTCCGGGCTTTCGTGACCAAACATCCCGACGCGGTTGTGGTGGATCTCGGTGGCGGACTCGACAGCGGTGTGCACCGCGTTTCCCCTCCGGCCACTGTCGACTGGTACAGCGTGGACCTACCGGGGATCAGTGAACTGCGCGAAAAGGTGATCCCGCCGCTCCCCCAGGCCCATACCGTCGCCGCGTCGCTGGCCGATCCGGACTGGACCGACCCGATGCCATCCGATCGACCGACCATGCTGGTGGCCGACGGGCTCTTCGCCTTCCTCACGGAACCGGTGATCGCAGGCATCTTCCGGGCCGTGACCGAGCATTTCGATTCCGGGGAACTCGCATTCAACGACTATGGCCGCATCGGCTGGATGAGCCGCGCGGCCCTGAAGTTCTTTCCGGCCAAGATGTTCAAAGACGTCGGAAGTCAGTGGGGTTACCCGGGTTTCAAGGACGCCCACCATCCCGAAACTTGGAACCCGCGACTGCGCCTCATCGAGGAGTCGAGCCTGACCCGGCAACCCGAAGTCGACCTCTTTCCCCGCGTGCTGCGGATCGCGACGCGCGCCAGCGGCCTAAGCAAGGCCACAGCCCGCAAGGCGCGCATCCTGCGGTACCAGTTCTGACCGCTCCCGCGTCAGAGCGGCAGCTCGTGATGAATCCCGCAGGTGCACAGCTCGATTGACGGACACGTACACCGCATACCCCACTCGACGATGGCCCGTGCCCGCGCGAGTGCCTCCAGTTGCTCGTCGATCTCGGCCAACTTGGCCTGGGCGAGCTCGCGGGCCACCGGCCGGCCCGGTGAGTCGTCCTTGAGCAGCAGCCCGATCTCGGTCAACGAGAACCCGGCCGCTTTACACAACCGGATCACTTCCAGCCGCATCAGGATCGACTCCTGATAACGCCGCTGCCCGCCCACCCGCTGCGGCGAGGGCAACAGACCCACCTGCTCGTAGTAACGCAACGCGGTCTGGGCGATCCCGGACCGCTGCGTGACGTCTCCGATCGTCAGCGATGCGCCCATCTACCCACCCACAAAACGCTTGACTTAGAGTTAACTCTAAGTCGTTGACTGGTTGCATGCCGCATACCGACACCGCACTCCAGACCCTCGGCCGCTCCCAGTACGCATTGCTTCGCAGCTCACGCCGCGACGGCACCGCCGTCGACACCCCGATCTGGTTCGTCATCGACGGCCCAACGGTGTTGTTCCGCACCAAGATCGGCCCGAAAACCCGCAGGCTCGCCGCCCGGCCCGACGTCGAACTGGTGGTCTGCGACTACAGAGGCCGAATCACGGGCACCTCCTGGATCGGCGGCCGCGCCAGCATCCTGGGCGGCGAAGAGGCCCAACGGGCCAACCGCGCCCTGCACCGCCGCTACGGATGGCAGTGGAACATCATGCCGCTGGTGAAGGTCCCGGGTGTCACCAACGTGCACAGCGACCTCCCGTTGCGGGAGAAACTTCGGCGAGCCCGTGACCGGACACTGTGGCCTGACAGCGCGATCGTGAAGATCGACCTGGCCCCTACCCCAGACAGCCCGGGCCGAGCAGCGCCTTGAGGTCACCCATCAGAGCCGACGACGGCGTCACCCGCAGTGACTGATCCAACTCCAGCGTGGTGATGCGCTCACCGCTGATCAGCCGCAGATGCACCTGAGCTGTGCCAGGGTGGTTGGCCAGCACCTGCTTGAGCGCACTCACCTTGTCGATGGTGCACTGGCGCGTGGGCAAGCTCACCGCCAGCGGGCGGTCGGCCTGGGCGCTGCTGAAGTCGGGCACGACCAACTCGTGGGCGATCAGCGAGATACGGTCGTCGCGCGCGGCCACCTTAGCCTTCACCAGCACCACGACGTCGTCGGCGATCTCGTGACCGAACAGCGAGTAGGTCTGCGGGAAGAACAGCACCTCGATGCCACCGGTGAGGTCTTCCAATTGGGCTGAGGCCCAAGGCAGGCCGTTCTTGTTCACGCGACGGTTGACCGAGGCCAGGATGCCGCCGACCACCACCTGCGCGTCGTTGGCGATGTCGCCGTCGAGGATCGCCGGGATCTGCGTGTCGACCTGGTTGGCGAGGAGGTGGGCGATCCCGTTGAGCGGGTGACCGGACACGTACAGGCCCAGCATCTCGCGCTCGAGTGCGAGCTTGTGCTTGTCCTCCCACTCCTCGTCCGGCACCTTGATGGTGAAGACCGCATCGGTGCCGCCCCCGTCGTCGGCGCCGCCGAACAGGTCGAACTGGCCCATCGCCTCGGCCTTCTTGGTGCCGAGCACCGAGTCGACGGCGTCGGTGTGCACCAGGAACAGCCCCTTGCGGGGGTGCCCGAGCGAATCGAATGCGCCTGCCTTCACCAAGGATTCGGTGACCTTCTTGTTGCAGGCCGCGATGTCGATCTTGTTGAGGTAGTCGGAGAAGTCGGCGTACTTACCCTTCTCGGTACGGGTACTGATCAGCGACGCGACGACATTCGCACCGACATTGCGGATCGCGCCGAGACCGAACCTGATGTCGTCGCCCACCGAGGCGAAGTTCTGCACCGACTCGTTGACGTCGGGTGGCAGGACGGTGATGCCGAGCCGCCGGCAGTCCGCCAGGTAGACCGCGGCCTTGTCCTTGTCGTCACCGACCGAGGTGAGCAGACCGGCCATGTACTCGGCGGGGTAGTTCGCCTTCAGGTAAGCCGTCCAGTACGACACCAGGCCATAACCGGCCGCGTGTGACTTGTTGAACGCGTAGCCGGCGAAGGGAAGGATCGTGTCCCACAAGGCTTTCACCGCACCCTCGGAGAAACCGTTGGCGGTCATGCCTTCCTTGAAGCCCTTGTACTCGGCCTCGAGCACCTCAAGCTTCTTCTTACCCATGGCCTTACGGAGCGCATCGGCCTTACCCATGGTGTAGGAGGCGACCTTCTGCGCGATGAACATGATCTGCTCTTGGTAGACGATCAGGCCGTAGGTCTCGGCGAGAATGTCTTTGAGTGGTTCCTCGAGCTCGGGATGGATGGGCTTGATCGCCTGCCGGCCGTTCTTGCGGTCCGCGTAGTCGTTGTGGGCGTTCATGCCCATCGGGCCGGGACGATACAACGCGAGCACCGCCACGATGTCGTTGAATCCGGTGGGCTGCATGCGCCGCAGCAGGTCACGCATCGCACTGCCGTCGAGCTGGAACACGCCCAGCGTGTCACCGCGGCCGAGGAGCTCGTAGGCCGCTGGGTCGTCGAACGGCAGCGTGTCCAGATCCAGGTCGATCCCCCGGTTGGCCTTGATGTTCTCCAGGCAGTCACCGATGATCGTCAAGTTCCGCAGACCCAGGAAATCCATCTTCAGCAGGCCGATGGCCTCACACGACGGATAGTCCCAACCGGTGATGACCGCGCCGTCCTGCGGCCGCTTCCACAACGGGATTGCGTCGATGAGCGGCTCGGAACTCATGATCACCGCACAGGCGTGCACACCCGCGTTGCGAACCAGGCCTTCCAGGCCGCGTGCCGTCTCGAAGATGGTCCGCACATCCGGATCGGTGTCGATCAGGGTGCGAACCTCGGCGGCCTCTTTGTACCGCTCATGGTTGGGATCGGTGATCCCCGAGACCGGGATGTCCTTGGCCATGATGGGCGGCGGCAGCGCCTTGGTGATCCGGTCGGCGATGGCAAAGCCCGGCTGCCCGTAATGTACGCGGGCCGAATCCTTCAGCGCCGCTTTGGTTTTGATGGTGCCGAAGGTGATCACCTGGGCCACCCGGTCGCTGCCCCACTTGTTGGCCGCGTACCGCAGCATCTCGCCGCGGCGGCGGTCGTCGAAGTCGATGTCGATATCGGGGGCGGACGGGCGCTCCGGGTTGAGGAAGCGCTCGAACAGCAGACCGTGCGGGATGGGGTCGATGTTGGTGATACCGAGCGCGTACGCCACCAGTGACCCGGCGGCCGAGCCACGGCCCGGCCCCACCCGGATACCGACCGAGCGCGCGTAGTTGATCAGGTCGGCAACGATCAGGAAGTAGGACGGGAAACCCTTCTCGCAGATGACCTTGATCTCGTAGGACGCCCGGTCTGTGTACTCGGTGGGCACGGACGCCCCGCGGAACCGCCGCTCCAGACCGGCCTGCACCTCACGAGCCAGCCAAGAGGCCTGATCATGTCCGTCGGGGACCGGGAACACCGGCATGCGGTCAGTGGGCGTCCAGACCTCGGCGTAGGACTGCACCCGCTCGCCGATGAGCACCGTGGAATCGCACGCACCGGGCACCTGGGAGTCCCAGAGCGCGCGCATCTCCTCGGCCGATTTGAGGTAGTAGCCGTCGCCGTCGAATCTGAAGCGGTTCGGGTCCGACAGGGTCTTGCCGGTCTGGATGCACAGCAGGGCCTCGTGGTTCTGCGAGGCGTCGCGCGTCACGTAGTGACAGTCGTTGGTGGCCAGGGGCGGGATGTTGAGCTTCTGCCCGATCTCCAGCAGGCCCTCGCGGACCCGGCGCTCGATGTCGAGGCCGTGATCCATGAGCTCGAGGAAGAAGTTGTCAGGGCCGAAGATCTCGCGCCATTTGGCGGCCGCCTCCAGCGCTTCCTGCCGGTGTCCTAGCCGCAGCCGGGTCTGCACCTCACCCGACGGACAACCGGTGGTCGCGATGATGCCTTCGGCGTGCTCGGCGATGATCTCGGCATCCATGCGAGCCCACTTGCCGAGCTGCCCCTCGAAGGACGCCAACGACGACAGCTTGAACAGGTTGCGCAGCCCGGTCGCAGTTTCGGCGACCATCGTCATGTGGGTGTAGGCACCGCTACCCGAGACGTCGTCGCTCTTCTGGCTCGGATCGCCCCACTGGACACGCTTGGTTTCGAACCGGGAAGCCGGCGCGATGTATGCCTCGATGCCGATGATCGGCTTGATCCCGGCCTTGGTCGCCGAGTTGTAGAACTCGCTGGCGCCGAACATGTTGCCGTGGTCGGTCATGCCGATGGCGGGCATGTCCAGACGCTGCGCCTCCGCCAGCATCGGGGTGATCTTCGCGGCGCCGTCCAGCATCGAGTACTCGGTGTGGTTGTGCAGGTGGACGAAGCCCGAAGATGAACCGCTCATAGGGATGCCAGTCTATGGCGCCCCACCGACACCGCCGCGCGTGTCGCCACGCGTGTCTCGGCCGCCGAGCCGGTGATCCCGGTCGACGACCGGCAGCAACCCATCACCGATCACCGATTGCAGTTGCTTAGCTATCACCTCTACATCGACGGGCCGACGCTGCCAACCGCAGTAGGCACCCATCCCCCACAGCATCGCGTACAGCAGTTCGACCAAACTCGCCTGGTCGGTGTGGGGCGGCAGTTCACCTCGGTCCACTGCCCCGGTGATCAGTTCGCCGAGAAAACCGCGGGTTGCCGCGACAGTGGCGGCGGGCAGATCGGGATGACGGTATGACTCGAGCCGCGCATTCACCAGGAACCCCACCACGGCTCCGTCACGCTGCCACACCGCTACGACCGCATCGATATAGGCCCGGAGCCGATCCAGTGTTGTGTCATGCTGTTTCGCGATCCGAATGCATGAGGTGACGACCTCGTGCGCCCGCTGCAGCAGTGCCCGGTAGAGATCCTCGCGAGTGGCGAAGTAGTAGTTCAGCGTGGGGCGGCTCAGGCCGGTGCGCTTGGCGATCTCCTGGAATGTGGTCGCCGCGTAACCGCGTTCGTTGACCACCTCGTATGCCGCTTGCACAATGCGCTCGCGCGTTTGCTCAGCATCAGCACCCACCGGACGACCCGGCCCTCGACGGCCGCCTCTGGGCCTGCCCCGCGGAGTCATCTGGCAAACCCTATGCCATTGCTGAATCAAGGTCAAAAGGTCATGTCGCAAATACGACTGTCCCGGCGGGCAACAACCGGACGAGTGGAACCACCCAGACAAGCGGGCTCGCGCCGGTGTTGGCCGCGGCCGTCACCCCTTCACCGGACGAGAGCCACCGGTCGACGCCAGGCGCTGCAGGCGCTCGGTCAGATAGACCCGCACCGCGGCGTGTACCAACCGTTCCCTGATGTCGGCGAACGGTCCGACTCTCGATTCCAGCTTGTCACCGTGACGACGATTCCGGCGCCACCTGATCGACAATCTCGGCGACCGAATCTGCGGGCTTTCCCCGCAGCGCACTCACCGTCATGATCACCAATGCCAGCCAGATCAGCCCGAAGCCGACCCAGCGGCCCGGCGGCATGGGTTCGTGACCGATGAACACGCCCCAGGCCATCTGCAGGCCTGGGTTGAGGTAGAAGAGCAGGCCCAGCGTCACCATCGGAAGTCGCTGCGCGGCAGCGGCGAACAGCAGCAGCGGCACGGCGGTAACCGGTCCGGCGAGCAACAGCAGCACCGCATGCCAGGGACCGTGGTCGAGGAAGTTCCCCCGCCCCAAGACCTCGAGCGTGATCACATAGCCGGCCGCGATAGGAAGCGCCACCAGCGTTTCCACGGCCACGCTCACCCGCGGATCGGCCTGCACCACCTTCTTGACCAGGCCGTACACCCCGAAAGACAGCGCCAGGACGATCGCAATATAGGGCGGTGCACCCAACTCGACGGTCAGGATCACCACCGCGACGACGGCCAGGCCCAATGCCACCGCCTGCCACCGGTTGATCCGCTCGCGGAACACCAGCACACCCAACAGGACGCTCACCAAGGGATTGATGAAATATCCGAGCGCCGCATCCACGACATGGCCGGTGGTGACGGCGTAGATGTAGGTCCCCCAGTTGATCGATATCAGGGCTGCCGCCACCAGTAGTTGCAGCCAGGTCCGCAGCGTCAGGCGACGCAGATCGCCGAGACGGCGGGCCACAGCCAGCACCAGGAGCAGAAACACTGCACTCCAGATGATGCGGTGGGCCAGCACCTCCAGCGCGCCTGCGGGCAGTAACAGCAGGAAGAAGCCGGGGCACAGTCCCCACCAGATGTAGGCGCCCGCGCCGAACAGCACCCCGGAGCGGCCCGACGCGGCTCGGCGCGGAGCGGCCTGCACGCTCACAGCTAGTGGCGGCGCAAGACGTCGAGCGCGGCCTGTAGATCGGCCGGGTACGGGCTGGTGATCTCGATGCGCCGGCCGTCAGCCGGATGAGCAAACGCCAGGGACCGGGCATGTAGCCACTGCCGTTCCAGCCCAAGCCTTTTCGCCAACGTGGGATCGGCACCGTAGGTCATGTCACCGCAACACGGGTGGTGCAGCGCGGCGAAGTGCACCCGGATCTGATGGGTCCGGCCGGTCTCCAGCTCGATGTCGAGGAGGCTGGCCGCCTGAAACGCCTCGAGTGTGTCGTAGTGGGTGATGCTGTGCCGACCACCCTCGACCACCGCGAACTTCCAGTCGTGACCCCGGTGCCGCCCGATCGGGGCATCGATGGTCCCGCTCGACGGATCCGGGTGGCCCTGGACCAGCGCGTGGTAGCGCTTCTCGACGGTGCGTTGCTTGAACGCCCGCTTGAGAACCGTGTACGCGCGCTCGGACAGGGCTACCACCATGACGCCGGAGGTGCCCACATCGAGCCGGTGCACGATGCCTTGGCGTTCGTGGATCCCCGAGGTGCTGATGCGGAACCCGGCGGCGGCCAAGCCGCCCAGCACCGTCGGTCCGTGCCAGCCGACCGTGGCGTGTGCCGCCACTCCGGGCGGCTTGTCCACCGCCACGATGTCGTCATCGGCATAGAGGATGTCCATGCCTTCGATGTCGACCGGGGTGTTCTCGACAGGGGCTGGGGCCTCGGGCAGCCGGACCTCCAGCCAGGCTCCTGCGACGAGTTTGTCCGATTTCGCCGCCGTAACGCCGTCGATGTCGACACCGCCGTCCTCGGCCATGGCGGCCACGGCCGTGCGCGACAACCCGAGCAGCCGGGCCAGGCCGGCGTCGACTCGCATCCCCGCCAGGCCCTCGGGCACCGGCATCGACCGGGTGGTCACTATGACGTCTCGGCCTGGCGACCGACTGCGTTCGACTCGTCGGACTCAGCGTCGCCGGCCGGGGCATCGGAAGCCGCCGGTTCGGGTTCGGCGTCATCAGGTGCCGGATCATCCAGGCGCCGACGGCCCACGGTGTCGAAGTCGAAGCCGAACAACGACAGTGCCACCAGCAGGATCGCACCGCCCACCACGGCCGGATCGGCCACGTTGAACACCGGCCACCAGCCCACCGAGAAGAAATCGACCACGTGCCCGCGCAGCGGTCCGGGCGCCCGGAAGAAGCGGTCGATCAGGTTTCCGGTCGCGCCGCCCAGGATCATGCCCAGACCGATCGCCCACCACGGGGACACCAGCCTGCGGCCCATCCACACGATGCCGATCACCACGCCGGTCGCGATGAGGGTCAGTACCCAGGTGTAGCCGGTTGCCATCGAGAACGCCGCGCCAGAGTTGCGCACCAGCGTCCAGGTCACTGTGTCACCGATGATGGACACCGGTTGGCCCGGTGTCAGTAGCCGCACCGCGAGCACCTTGGTCACCACGTCGACGAGCAGCACCACGGCAGCAACGGTGAGCAGCAGGCGCAGACGCCGCCGAGGCGCAGCGGAGTTTGCAGGGGACGTTTTCGCGTCCCCGGTAGCGTCGGTCACCGGCTCGGCCGGGCCTGACGTTTCATCAGTCACTCTCCCATCATCCCAAACAGTCGATGCGGGACAATCTGCACCGTGACGGAGCCCGCTGAGCTGCCCAGGCGCATCATCGTCATCACCACCGGCGGCACCATCTCGACCAGCACCGACGAGGCCGGCATCCGGCACCCGACCCGCACCGGCGCAGAGCTGACGGCCGGGCTGACCGTTGCGGCGCAGGTCGACATCGTCGACGCGATGGCGACCGACAGCGCGCTGCTGACACCCGCCGACTGGGACCGGATCTCCGGCGCGGTCCGGGTCGCCGCGGCCCGCGCCGACGGAATCGTGATCACCCATGGCACCGACACCATGGAGGAGACCGCGCTCTGGCTCGACCTCACTTACGGCGGTGATGTGCCCGTAGTGCTCACCGGGTCGCAACTCAGCTCAGACACTGCGGACAGCGATGGCCCGCGCAATCTGAGAGACGCGATCACGGTCGCGGCCAGTCCCCGAGCCCGGGATCTCGGGGTGGTGGTGAGCTTCGCCGGCAGCGTGTGGCAACCACTGGGGCTGCGCAAGCGACACACCCAAGAGTTGAATGCCTTCACCGGAACGGCACTCGGAACCGTCAGCGACGGCGGGTACGCGATCACGGGGACGAAGTCTCGCGCGTTCGTCGGTAAGTTGTCCGCTGCGTCGGCGCCGCGGGTCGACATCATCGCCGTCTATCCGGGGGCGGACGCGGCCGCCTTGGACGCCTGCGCCGCAGCGGGCGCACGTGCTGTGGTGCTCGAGGCGATGGGCTCGGGCAACGCGGGCGCCGCACTGATCGACGGCGTCCGCAGGCACTGCAGTGACGGCCTGGTGGTCGCGGTCTCGAGCCGGGTGCCCGACGGCCCGGTTGCCGCGCAGTACGGCCCGGGCCGCCAGCTGGTCGACGCCGGCGCGATCGTGGTTCCCACTTTGCGTCCGTCCCAGGCCAGGGTGCTGCTGATGGCCGCGTTGGCCACCGCCCGGCCGGTTGTCGAGGTCATCGCAACGTGGGGTTGACGGGCTGGGGTTAAATAGCGAACGTGCGTTTCCACATTGCGGCGGCGGCTGCCGCCTGCCTATCGGTGTTCGGCCCACTTCCGCCCGCGCAGGCTTGGCCGTGGCCGCCGCCACCTGGAATCGAAGACATCGACGTCTACCCGATCGCTGAGGGCAACTACAGCTCGCCCACCGATTTCTACGGGCAGTATTTCCAGACCCCGGACGGCCGGTTCTGCGGAATCCTGCCCAACCGCGGTCCGGTCGGCTGCGACGCGGTGCCCGCGGATGCGCCCGAGGGGATGAACCAGACCTTCGTCGAGGCCGGAGCACCGGCTTCCTACCGTTCTTCGGGGACCAAGCTGTTCACCCGAGATGTCGACGTGCTGCCTGCGGGCTATCGGCTGGAGAACTGGGAAGCCGCCTGCGCTGTCACTCACGAGGGCGCCGTGATCTGCAAAACTTCTGGCCGGCACGGCTTTTCCCTCGGCGCGGCTTCCGGCGTGCTCTGGTAGCCGGCCACGTGGTTGACGGCGCCGGTTCAATGGAACCTATGCGCCACATCGCGGCGATCGCCACGTTCGGCTTCCTGGCGCTCGGCGCTGCCCCGACCGCCACGGCCGAGCCACCGCCGGGCGCCGACGACATCGACAGCTATCCGATCGCCGAGGGGCACTACAGCTCACCCACCGACTTCTACGGCGTGTTCTTCCGGACTCCGGACGGCCGTCACTGCGGGATCGGCCCCAACGGCGGCCCGGTGGGTTGTGACGCCGTGCCGATGGACGCACCGGAAGGCAGCAACCAGATCTACGTCAACAGTGGCGTACCCGCCTCGTACCGGCATTCCGACACCGCATCGTTCACCCGCGATGTCGACGTGCTGCCCGAAGGCCACCGACTGGAGAACTGGGGCGCCAGTTGCGGTGTCGGTTATCAGGGCACGGTGACGTGCAAGACCTACGGCGAACACGGCTTCATCCTGAACGCCACCTACGGTGTGCTCTGGTAGTCGGCCAATCCGCTGAGATACTCACCCCAGTCCAGGCTCGCGATCGGATCGGCCCGACGAAAACCCGGTGTGTCGTCGGGAAATGTCCGGGCCGGGCCCGGTCCGGTGGCACGGGTCTCGAAACGCACGGTCATCACGCCGTGTCCGGCGCCCTGGACCCAGCCGTGCCCGTGGTCGGGATGCACCACGTCGTCGCCGACACGCCAACCGGTTTCGGTGACCTGAGCCGCGTCGGCGACTTGGTGGTGAGAGTCGAAGCTTTCCTCCGGCTGCTCCAGGTCGGGGAACAATGACTCCTGCCTACTGTCCGACAATCCCGAAAATCCCACGCCAACAAGGCGGATCGGCCCGATCTCAACCGGATCGAGCAACAACCGGCGGGCAGTGCCGATCAGGGTGGCGGCCTCGGTGGTGGCGTAGGCCAGGGTGGCCGACCGGGTCAGCGTGCTCATGTCCGACTTCTTCAGCTTGACGGTCACCGTACGGGCGCCGCGGCCGTCCTTCTCCAGACGCCGGTGCGCGTGTTCCCCGATCGGGCCGATCGCGTCCTGCAGCTGACGCAACGTGGTGAGATCCTCGGGAAATGTCGACTCGGCGCTGATCTGTTTGGCTTCGGCCCGCTCGGCAACCGGGCGATCATCGATACCGCGAGCCAGGCGATGCAACGCAGCGCCCACCGCGGTACCGAGCACACTCGCGGCCTCGGCATCCGACAGCGCAGCCAGAGCGCCCACCGTCTCGATACCCAACCGGTGCAGCTTCTCCTCGGCCACCGGCCCGATCCCCCACAGCTTGCGCACCGGAAGGCCGTCGAGCAGCCGCCCTTCCTCGTCCCGCCGGACCACTCGAATCCCATCGGGTTTGGCCAACCCGGAGGCGATCTTGGCGATCTGTTTCCCGGAACCGGCTCCCACGGAGGCCACCAGCCCCGTCTGCTCGAGCACCTTGGCGCGCAACCGCTGGCAGAACTCCTCGACGTCGGGCGCGGTGGCGCCGGCCAGTTCGGCCGGTTCTCCGAACGCCTCGTCGAAGGACAACTGCTCCAGTACCGGGATCACGCCGCGCACCGTGTCCAGCGCACGGCGGCTGGCCACGCCGTAGACCGCCCCGCGTGGCGGCAGCACCACCGCGGGCGCGCCGACGAGCCGGCGAGCCTGATGCATCGGCATCGCCGAGCGTGCGCCGTAGCGGCGTGCCTCATAGCTGGCCCCGGCAACCACGCCGCGCCCGCCCAGACCACCTACGAGCACCGGCCGACCGCGCAGGGTGGGACGGGTCAACTGCTCTACGGATGCGAAAAACGCATCCATGTCGAGGTGTAGAACCCAGCGTCCGCCCGCGCCCGTGACCTCGGCGCCGTTCATACCTGCAGATGCTATGGCGCTAGCCTGACGTTCATGGAGCCGGTTGACGTACCGATCAGGGACGACTCGATCCGCCTGGGGCAGTTCCTCAAGCTGGCATCGCTCATCGACAGCGGCGCCGACGCCAAGGTCGTCATCGCCGACGGCCTGGTCAGCGTCAACGGCCAGGTCGAGATCCGCCGCGGCCGCCAGCTACACCCTGGCGACACCGTCACACTCGGCGACCAAGCGGCCCGGGTCACCGGCAGCTGATCCGGACGGGTCACGCCTTGGCGATCGCGACCCGCACCCCGTCGCCGATCGCTGTACCCTCCAGCACCGTGTCCGTGCCAACGAACTCGAAACTGGTGGCCAGGATCTCACCGGCGATGAGATCCCGGTGGGTGCTTGCCCACGGCGCGAACTGGGCCGGAACCGACATCTGTACCGAGATGCGGTCGGACACCTCCAGGCCGGTCGACTTGCGCAGCTCCTGAAGCTCGCGGATACGGTCCTTGGCCCAGCCCTCGGCCTCGAGATCCTCGGTGACCGTGCCGTCGAGCACCACCAGTCCCGCGCCATCGGGCAGGGCCGCGGTCCACTCCGGGTCGGCGGCAACCAGTTTCACGGTGTACTCCTCGGGCTGCAGCACCACGGGCCCGGCCGTCAGGGTGCCGTCGGGATTGACCACGCCCTCCCCCGCCTTGACTGCTTTGATTGCCGCCTGCACGTCCTTGCCGATCCGGGGGCCGGCGGCGCGGGCGTTGACGGCCAGATCGAACTTGCCGTAAGTGTCGATGTCGTCGGTCAACTCGACGGCCTTGACATTGAGTTCGTCCGCGATCAGCTCGGCGAACGGTGCCAGCGCCGATGGATCAACCGACTTATCCAGGGCCACAGTCAGTTTCGGCAACGGAAGCCGCACACGAAGCTTTTTGGACTTGCGCAGCGAAGAGCCCACCGAACACACTTCGCGCACCTGGTCCATCGCAGCCACCAGATCGGGGTCCTTCGGCAGCACATCGGCATCCGGCCAGTCGGTCAGATGCACCGAACGCTCACCGGTCAAGCCGCGCCAGATCACCTCGGTCGCCAGCGGCAACAGGGGCGCGGCCAGCCTGCACGTCACCTCAAGGATGGTGTGGAGCGTGTCGATGGCGTCGGCGTCCTCCTCCCAGAAGCGCGAACGTGACCGGCGGACATACCAATTCGTCAAAGCCTCGGTGAACTGGCGCAGCTCGTCGCACGCCCCGGAGATGTCACACATGTCCAGGGCGAAGGTCAGATCGTCACGCAGTTGCGCCAACTTGGCCAGGATGTAGCGGTCGAGCACGTTGTCGGAATCGGTCCGCCAGGTGCCCTTCTGCGGCGCGTACAGCGCCAGGAAGCTGTAGGCATTCCACAACGGCAACAGCACCTGACGCACGCCTTCGCGGATGCCCTGCTCGGTGACGATGAGGTTGCCGCCCCGCAGGATCGGCGAGGCCATCAGGAACCAGCGCATGGCGTCGGAGCCGTCGCGGTCGAACACCTCACTGACATCGGGGTAATTGCGCAACGACTTGCTCATCTTCTGGCCGTCGTTGCCCAGGACGATCCCGTGCGCCACACAGGTTTTGAACGCGGGCTTGTCGAACAGCGCAGTGGCCAGCACGTGCATGGTGTAGAACCAGCCACGGGTCTGGCCGATGTACTCGACGATGAAATCGCCCGGGAAATGGGCGTCCTCACCGCCGCTGCCGTCGAACCACTCTTGGTTCTCGAACGGGTAGTGCACCTGGGCGTAGGGCATCGACCCGGAGTCGAACCAGACGTCGAATACGTCCTCGATGCGGCGCATCGTCGACTTGCCGGTCGGATCGTCCGGATTGGGCCTGGTCAGCTGGTCGATGAACGGACGGTGCAGATCCGTGGGGCGCACCCCGAAATCACGCTCCAGCTCGTCGAGGCTGCCGTAGACGTCGATCCGCGGATAGGCCGGGTCATCGGACTTCCACACCGGAATCGGGCTGCCCCAGTACCGGTTTCGCGACACCGACCAGTCGCGCGCATTGGAGAGCCATTTGCCGAACTGCCCATCCTTGACGTGCTCGGGGTACCAGGTGATCTGCTGGTTGAGCTCGACCATCCGGTCCCGGAAATCGGTGACCTTGATGAACCACGACGAGACCGCGCGGTAGATCAGCGGATTACGGCACCGCCAGCAGTGCGGGTAGGAGTGCTCATAGGTTTCGTGGCGCAGCAGCACCGCGCCGTTGGCTGCCGCGGGCCCGTCGCCGTTCTTGAGATCGCGGATGATCTGGGAGTTGGCCTCGAAGACATGCTGCCCGGCGTAATCGGGCACGGTCGCGTCGAATCGGCCCTTCGAGTCGACCGGGGTGACCGCGACGATGTCGGCGGTATCCGCGGTGGCCTTGTCGTCCTCGCCGTAGGCGGGGGCCATGTGCACGATGCCGGTGCCGTCCTCGGTACTGACGAAGTCCGCGGCGAGCACCTGGAACGAGTTGGGCGCGTCCATGAAGTAGGCAAAGGGAGGTAGGTAATGCGTCCCGATGAGATCCCGCCCGCTGTAGCTCCCCAGCACCTCGGGCTCCTCGCCGAGCTCACGTGCGTATGCCGCCAGCCGCGCCTGGGCCAACAGGTAGCGGCGCCCGTCGGAGCCCCCCACCAGGACGTAGTCGATGTCGGGGTTGACCGCGACCGCCTGGTTGGACGGCAAGGTCCACGGGGTGGTCGTCCAGATCAACAGGTGGGCGCCCTTGAACGGGCCGTCGGTCACGGTGAAACCGACCGTCAGCGCCGGATCCTGGCGGCTCTGGTAAACGTCGTCGTCCATCCGCAACTCATGGTTGGACAACGGCGTCTCGTCGTTCCAGCAGTACGGCAGGACCCGGTTGCCCTCGTAGGCCAGGCCCTTGTCCCACAATTGTTTGAAGGCCCAGATCACCGATTCCATGAAGGTCGGGTCCAGGGTCTTGTAGTCGTTGTCGAAGTCAACCCAGCGCGCCTGCCGCGTGACATAGGCACGCCATTCGTCGGTGTACTTCAATACCGACGCGCGGCACGCCGCGTTGAACTTCTCGATGCCCATCTCTTCGATCTGGGCTTTGTCGGCGATGCCGAGCTGGCGCTGCACCTCGAGTTCGGCAGGCAGGCCGTGGGTGTCCCAGCCGAACCGGCGCTCCACCTTGTAGCCCCGCATGGTGCGGTAGCGCGGAACGATGTCCTTGACGTAGCCGGTCAGGAGATGGCCGTAGTGCGGCAGACCGTTGGCGAACGGCGGGCCGTCGTAGAAGACGTACTCTTCGGCATCCTCGCGTCGGGCGATGCTGGCCCGGAAGGTGTCGTCGGCTGCCCAGTAGTCGAGCACCTCAAGTTCCCGCTCGGGGAAGTTGGGTGCAGCCGGCTTGGGGTAGGCGCTCACGTCTCGTCTCCTGTGCCGTTGTCGAGCTCGGCAGCTCAACACACTCATGGCACGGGGACGACGTCGCACGGGTGTGCAAGCGCCGCGGTACCACCCCGCTTGCGCGCTGCACTGCAGCGCGCCGCTCAACTTTCAGGCGATCACGGGCCCACCCGTCCGGTTCTACTGAGCTGTGCCCAATTCGAGGTTCGAATCGGAGAAGCTGTTCTTCCGAAGGCTCCCCGGTGATGGCCGGATCAGCGCCGATGCGCCCAGTCTAATGAGCACCGCAAATCGTGAAAAAATCACATCTACCCGGAGGTGACCTCGATCAGGGCCAGCGGGAACTGCTCGGCCAATTCCTGGACCGTGGCGTCATCGAAACTGCGGCTGTCGAAGCGCCACTGCAAGGTCACCGTGTCCTCGGTCTCATCGTCTAGCTGCACCGCCAGCGCGTGCGCGGATTGACCCGACCTGGACCCGCCACCGTAGGCCAGGCTCACGTCCGCCGAAGGATGGTCGGCGCCGTCGACGCCCCGCCGTGCCGCTGCGAGCAGTTCGACCCCCGACAGACCACGAGACCCCAGGCAGGGCACCGCGACCCGGCGGAAACCGGCCCGCTCGGGCCCGCCCACCACATCGACCACCAGCGTGCCTTCGCCGATCGCGCGCGCCACCGCCCGGCCCAGCGCGGCCAGCAGCAGCTCCTCGGCGCTGCAGTCCATGGCGACCGCGGCTCCGTGCAGCTCGGCGGACAACACCGTGTCCAGTGCGCTGGACACGGTGGCGATGTCGGCGGCGACGGGTGGCCCGACCGTGCCGTAATCGGCGATCCAGGAGCCGGTGCCATACGCGTCGGGCAGGACAGAAACAGACATGCGGACAACGTTAGCCAGCGATTCCCAAAAATGGGAGAGCTGTGCCAAAAGTCTGACACTGTTGTCAATTACGCGATTGCTGGCTTCGCCGTGGTTCGCTGTGACCAAATGCGGGCTCGAGGTCTATGGTGTTCTGATGCCGCGAACCGACGAGAACGGCAGGCAGCTCAAGGCCCTGCTCGACTATCTGCTGGACGGCGAAGTCGACGCCAAGGCGGTGTACAGCGCGCTGGGCATCTCCAGCAGCACGTACTACCGGCGGGTGAAAGAGGCCGACTACCCCAACGCCGAGGAATTGCGGCAGGTAGCCGACCGCTTCCACCTCAGCTATCCCGACCTGCAGATCCGGTTCGGGCTGATGAGTCGACAGGAAGTGTGGCACTACATGGAGTCCTCGCCGGTGACGGTGGCTCCGGTGGACACCGCCACCCGCGTCCGTCCGGCCGTCCACCGGCCCAAGAAACTGTCCGAACTGACCCCCCGACCCGACGCGCCCCCGCTCTAACCAGCCGGCACGTCGGCTGTCCGCACCATCTCCCGAGACAATTGTTATGTCCGTCGCCACGCTCATCGTCATCACACTGGCCTGCATCGCATGGAGCCTGTGGATCCGAAGGGTCACCTGGTCCTGCCGGTGGGAAGTGGCCGCCACCCTGAACATCGCGCTCCAGGGTGTGGCAGTGCTGCTGATGTCACCGTGGGCCTCGGAGACCATCGGGCACGTTCTGTACGAGCTGACCGGAAAGTGGAACGTCGAGGACTACCTCGGCCACGACGCCTACATCGTGGCCGCGTCGGCCATCGTCTACAACTCCCTGGGCCGCCTGCAGGACGACAACGCCATGCAGCGCTCCTTCAAGCAGAACGTGGAGCGGCCGGCCACCATCTGCATCCCCGTCCTGCTCGCCACCTTCTCGATGGGCAACGGCGCCACGGTGTACGCGGCCGACTTTTTCCAGGTGCCGACCGATTTCTGGCTCAGTGCGTACTGGATCCTGCTCTGCGGCACATTGCTCTACCTGCTGGGCTACGGGGCCCGCGCGATGCTGGTGCTCCGCAAGGACCCGCAGTCCCGCCGGATCGCCAACATCTACCTGTTCGCCTCGGTCAGCGGAATGCTCGCCTGCGCGACCCGGATCGTCACCTCGCTGGTGCCGGCCCTGCAGCCGATCGAAAACGGCCGGCTGGTGTGGGTATTCGCCTGCGGCTGCGGTGCGATCTTCGCGCTGGCATCCGCGCACTCGTGGCGGATCAAGACGCGGTGGCTGACATCGAGCCGGCACTGACAGCCGAGCGATCCTTCCGCGGCCGCTAAACCGAAACGTCGGCATCCCGCGCATCGGATGCCTCCGCTTCCCCGAGATCGGTGTCGCGAGTCCGATGGTGGTCCGCGTCTTCCTGCCGGCCCTGATCGGCGCGGGGTTTCGACGGCCACCAGTTGAGCTTGCCGATCAGTACGGCCGCGGCGGGCACGGTGATCGTGCGGACCAGGAACGTGTCGAGCAGGAGCCCGACACCGATGATGAAACCGATCTCGACAATGCTGGCGATGCTGCTCACCGTCAGGGCCAGCATCGAGGCGGCGAAGATCAGACCTGCCGAGGTGATCACCCCGCCTGTCGCCCCTACGGTTCGGATCACCCCCGACCTGATGCCCAGCCGGGATTCGTCACGGATCCGCGAAATGAGCAGCAGGTTGTAGTCGGCGCCCACTGCGACCAAGACCAGGAACGCCATTCCCGGCACACTCCACGACAACTCGCGTCCCAGGATGAACTGGAACACCACCACCCCGATGCCCAGCGCCGACAAGTAGGACACCACAACCGAGAGCACGAGATACAGCGGCGCCACCACCGCCCGCAGTAGCGCCACCAAGATCACGAACACCACGATCAACGTGATGCACACGATGTAGCGGATGTCGGCGTTGTAATAGCCGCGGATGTCACGGTTGACCGCAGAGAAACCGACCATCGAGATCTCGGCGTCCGACAGTGTCGTGTTGGGCTTGGCACTGTTGGCGGTCGCGACGATCTGATCGATCTGATCCATCGCCTCGCTGCCGAACGGGTTGAGCGCCGTCTGGACGAGGTAGCGCACCGTGTGGCCGTCATCGGAGACGAACAGCTTCGCTGCCTTCTCGAACTCCGCCTGGGTGAGGATCTCCGGCGGAATGTAGAAGCCCGACATCGGCGGATTCGCCGCGTCCCGCTTCATCCCCAGCAGAAACCCAGATGCCTGGTCGAGGCCACCACCCATCGTGCGGGTCTGGTCGACGAGCAACTGCACACCATCGGCGAGCTGCCGGCTCGAATCCGCCAGCAGGTTGGCTCCCTCGACCGCGGTGTTGATCTGCTGCTGCAATCCTTTGGGATCATCCATCCCCAGCTGTTGAAGTGCGCTGGTGGCCTTGCCCATCGTCGCCTCGAGGTCGCGGATCGTGTCGTCGAGGGTCGAACTCCCGTCGGTGGCCTCGAGCTGGCGGCTGAGGTCGGCGATGGTGCTCGCGGTGCCGTCGTCGTACGCGGCGACGACCCGCTGCAGGTCAGCGCGCGACGACACGCAGGCCGGGTCGATGTTGCAGGCAGGACTGACGTTGAGGGCATCGACGGCGGGCTTCGCCCAGTCGCGGATGGCCTTGGCCTGACTCAGGTTCTTCCTCAGCGCATCCCCGAGTGACCGCATGTTGCCGACCAGACTCGACGTGGTGTCGACAGAGGTGAGGGTCTTCGATCCGCCGAAGCGCGTCTGCATGTCTTCGAGCGCGCCCACGAGACCGCGAACCGAGCCGATCGCGCCCACCACCTGGGTCCGCACCTGGCCCAACACGTCGGCGAGTTGATGCGCTCCCCCGCTCAGCTTGTCGAGATTGTCGTTGTTGCTCTCGATCAGGTTGGACGCGTCGCGTAGCTTGCCGCCGACCTCGCCGGCCTGGTAGGTGGCCTTCGCCTGTTCGAGCACCTCACCCGTCGGCCTGGTGATACCACGCACCACGTCGATGTCGGGGAGCTGGCTGACCCGCTGGGCCATCTGCTCCATGTCGGCAAGCGCCTTGGGGGTGCGTAGATCCTGCGGCGACTCGATCAGGATGAACTGCTGCAAGGTCTGGCTGATGGGGAAATGCTTGTCCATCGCCTCGTAGCCGCGGTTGCTCGCGGAATCGGCCGGCAGCGCTTTGCGGTCGTCGTAGTTGAACTTGACCATGGTTGCACACGCGGCCAGCGCGAACAGAATCACCAGGCTGCCGGCCAGGTGCGCGAACGGCCGGCGCACCACGTGGATGCCCGACCTGCGCCAGAACCTGCCGGTCACGTCGCGGCGAGGTTTGACCCATCCGCGGCGTCCGGCCAAGGTGATCAACGAGGGCAGCAACGTCACCGATGCCAGGAAGCCGATGAACACCGTCACCGCCAGGGCCGGACCGACCGTCGAGAAGGCGCCCAAGGTGGTGAACATCAAGCCCAGGAACGTGATCGCGACGGTGGCCGCCGATCCGGCGATCACCTCACCGATCGAGGTCAACGCGCTGACGACGGCCACGTCGGAGCTCATCCCGGACCGAAGCAGTTCCTGATACCGGCTGAACAGGAATACCGCGTAGTCCGTCCCCGCGCCCATCAGCATGCCGGTCATCAGCACGATCGTCTGCGGGCCCAGCCCCAGTCCCAATTCGCCGAGCCCGGCCACCACCTGTTGTGCCACGACCATCGACACCCCGATGGTGATCAGCGGGATGAGCATCGCCACCAGATTGCGGTAGACGATGATCAAGATCGTCAGCACCATCAGCACAGTGGTGATCTCGATGATGTGCTGATCCCGCGCGCCGATCTTGTCGATGTCGTCGAACGTGGCCGCAGCGCCCACGACATTGACCGACAGTGTCGAATTCTGGGTGGCCTCTTCGACTGTCTTGATTGCGCTCCGATACGCCTCCTGCCCCGGCCCGGTCCCCATCGTTCCGGCCAGGCTCAGCGGTAAGGTCCAGGCCTTCTGGTCCTTGCTCGTCATGGCCTGGCGTAGCTCGGGAATGTCGACGAAGTTCTGCGTGGACGTCACGCTGGCGCTGTTGGCCTTCAGTTGCTCGACCAGGTGCCGATACGTGGCTTCGTCGGCCTTGGACAAGCCGTTCTCGTTGCTCAGTACGACAACGGCGAAATTGCCCGCGTCCGCCTCGTGAAACGCGTCCTTCATCTTCTGACCGGCCACCAGCACCGGTGCGCTCGCCGGCAGGAAATCAGGCGGGTTCCGTTGCGCCACCTCGGTCAGCGGTGAGATGGCCAGAAACAGCGACACAGCCAGCAGCAACCATGTGGCAATGACGGCCACGGGATGTCGAACAACGAGTTGACCAATGCCGGAGAAACTCACGCGAGCGAACGCGCCGCTGACCTTGGCGCGGCTCAACATCCCAACAGGCTACACGGCCCATACAGGCAAACAACGACTACGAATGCCAGGTGGCACAGCAACAAAACGATGTGAACCTGGCAGGCCATGAACACACTCCAACCGCTAGCGTGTAGCAAAATCCAGGCGTCCGGCGCCTTGAACCGACAGCGGAGTGGCCAGTGAAGTTTGTCGTCGCAGTCCACGGGACCCGAGGCGATGTCGAACCGTGCGCTGCCGTCGGTCTGGCCCTGCGCGACCGCGGCCACGAGGTTCGGATGGCCGTGCCGCCGAATCTCGTCGAGTTCGTCGAGAAAGTGGGGCTGGCACCGGCGACGGCCTACGGGGTCGATTCCCAGAAACAGCTCGACAACGACGTGTTCCGCAACTTCTGGAAACCGCAGAACCCCGTCACCGCTCTTCGGGAAGGCATCGCCTACATCGCCGAAGGCTGGGCGGACATGAACGCTGCACTGACGCCGCTGGCCCGCGGTGCGGACCTGATCCTGACCGGGACCACCTACCAAGAAGTTGCCGCCAATGTCGCCGAGCACCACGGCATTCCGTTGGCCGCCCTGCACTATTTTCCGGCCCGCCCCAACACTCAGATCGTCCCGGTGCCCGCACCGAAGTGGCTGATCGATTCGGGATTCGCCGGTCTCGAATGGGCACTGTGGCGCCTGTCCAAGAAAGCCGAGGACACTCAACGACGAGAGCTGGGCCTGCCGCCGGCACGAGTCCGCTCGGCCCGGCGCGTCGTCGAGAGCGGTGCACTGGAGATTCAGGCTTACGACAAGCTGCTCTTCCCGGGTTTGTCAGCGGAGTGGGGTGAAACCCGGCCCTTGGTCGGCACGATCACCATGGGACTGGGCACCGACAACGACGATGAGGTGACATCGTGGATCGGCGCCGGGAAGCCGCCGATCTATTTCGGATTCGGCAGCATGCCGCTCGAGCACCCTGCCGCGGCGGTGAACATGATCTCCGATGTGTGTGCCGCACTGGGGCAGCGCGCGCTGATCAGCTCAGGTGTGTGGAACCTACCCGACACGCGGCAACCCGATCACGTCAAGGTGGTCGGCGCGGTCAACCACGCCGCGATCTTCCCGCTCTGCCGTGCAGTCGTACATCATGGCGGCTCGGGCACCACGGCTGCGGGTCTGCGCGCGGGAGTGCCCGCCCTGATTCTGTGGGTCGCGGCCGATCAGCCGATCTTCGCCCGTCAGATCAAGCGGCTAAAAGTCGGATCGGCACAGCGCTTCTCCAGCGTCACGGCCAAGTCGCTCCGAACTCGGCTGCAGACGATCCTGCGGCCGGAATACGCCTCGCGCGCGCGGGCACTCGGCGCCGGGATGACCACCCCGGACGTCAGTGTCGAGACCACGGCAACGCTGCTCGAACAGTCGGCCGCGGCCGGCCGGTAAGGTCGTCAGCCATGTGGACCACCGTTCTGGCGCTTGCCATCGCGGTGAACTTCGACCCGACCCGAATCGGTTTCATCCTCGTCGTGCTGAGCCGGCCCCGGCCGATCCTCCAACTCGCGGCCTACCTCTGCGGCGGCGTGTTGATGAGCACCGCGGTCGCGGTTCTCGTGGTGTTCGTGGTCCACCGCGGGTTGTTCAGCATCCCCGAGATCGACGGTGCCACAGTGCAACTCGTCGTGGGTCTGCTGGCAGTGCTGCTCGCGGCATTCTTGGCCACCAACATCTCGGTCGGGAGCCGGTCCCGCAAAGCAGTCCCGGTCGGCGCTGTGGAGCCAGAAGGCGGGGAGCTCAGCCCGGCCGCCGCAGGCACCCCCGGCCGGCTCAAAGGCAGGACGCTGGGGACTTCGCCCTGGGTGTCAGGAGTGATGGGAGTCAGCACCGCGCTGCCTTCGGTCGAGTACATGGCGCTGCTGGTGGTCATCGCGGCGTCGAGCGTCTCGGCCTGGGCGAAAGCACTGACCATCGGAGGCTATCTTCTGGTCGCCAATATCGTGTCGGCGGTGCCTCTGGCCAGCTATGCCGTCTCGCCGGACCGAACGCAATCGACCCTGGCATCGTTCCAGCGGTGGATCCGCGCGCGCCGCCGCCGCGATTTCGCCCTGGTGCTCGCCGCCGCGGGCGGTGTGCTGATCGCGCTCGGATTCGCCGGGCGCTGAGCGCTATTCGACGACGCCGGACAAGCCGAAGTCTTCCAAACCCGCACGCACCGTCGCGCGCAAGGCATCTTTGGTGTTGACGGCACCGACTGTCCACGCACCGACGCTGATGAAGATCCGGCCGTTGACCCGTCCCGACACCAGCGACAGGTACCCGCCGATCCGGTTGAGCACGCGGGTGGTGATCTGGGGTTCCAGGAGCCGCAGCGAGACGAGGTCCGCGTCGGTTCCGTCGGGACGATTCATCGCAGGATCCAGTTCGCCGATGTTGGAACAGCCGATCGGGCTGTCGACGGACACCACCATCGCTTCAAGTCTGCGAACCAACGCCTTCGGTGTGAGCGGCGTCAGCGGCAACGGCGCGAGCAGCCGAGCCGAAAGCTCCTCGGACTCGGCCAGGGCCGATTTCATCGCGCTACGGACCGCACCCAGGTCGGTGGTCACCGTGTCGGGATCGGCCCGCATCTTTGCGGCGATCAATGCGTTGGCGCGCGTATCAGCGGGGGTGCGCTCGCTGACCGGCCACGACAACGCGACTGTCCCGTCGGCGTCGGCGCGACCCAGCTTCTGACCCAGCCGCGCCGCCAAACCGGCGAACAACGAATTGCTGGTGCCGCCAAGCCGTCTCGCCCGGTCGTCCCACTGCTCAAGGTCGATGAACACCGCAACGGTCGGGGCGAGCACCGGAATGTCGTCCCTTGCCGGCGGCAGGTCGTCGGCGGTCTTGAACGAGGATGCCAGGTCCTCACGCTCGGCCCGCGCCACCCGCACGGCGGCGACCGCGGCCCGGCCGATTTCGGGCACCGACCCGAACGCGGCTCGAGCATCCTCGGCCAGCGCCTGCCTGCGCGACCGCGATCCCGGCCCGGGATAGCCCAATCGGCGGTCGGCACCCGTCACTGCCTCGGCGACCGACATCGTCATGGCCTGACCGTCGACCACCGAATGCGAGGCCACCAGGGACACCGCTGCGCCCCCGTCACTGAACGGCTGTACCCCGAGGTGCCACGCCGGTCCGTGCTCTGGATCGATCGGCCGCCGGATCCGGTCATCGGCCCACGCCCACACGTCAGCGCGTGGGCAATTCCTCACCGAGACTTCGACATCGGCCTGTGTCGGCGACGCGACCCATCGGTGCCGCCCGAACGGCAATGGTGACCGCTCGATGCGCCGACCGAGCAGGCCGTCGGCCAAATTGCGCTGGAATCTGCGGATCCCGTCCAGATCGACCGGGCGATCGTAGATCCACGTGTACTGCATGAGAGGTCCACGATTCAGGGCGCGCAGGCTCAAAAACGATGCCTGGTCGATATAGGCAAGTCTGGGATCCACGTGTCGGCTACTCGCGCGCTACGCCGGTTGCAGGGCGCCGTCGAGCCGGTGGAACTGACCGTTCTGGTACTGCTCCACACACGAAGCACGCCGGATCTTGCCGCTGGTGGTGATCGGTATGGCACCCCGAGGCACCAGCACCAGGTCGGCGGCGCTCAGCCCGTATGCCTGCGAAATCGCCGACGCCACATCCCGTTTGATGGTGAGCAGATTTTCCGCGACCGCTTCTTCGGTATCGCCACGCTTCTTGACCTCGATGATCGCGACCAGCTGCTCGGTGCGGTCCTCCTCCACCCCGATCGCCGCGACACGACCGCCGGTGATCTCGCCGATGGTGGCCTCGATGTCGTCGGGATAGTGGTTGCGGCCCCGCACGATCAGCAGATCCTTCATGCGCCCGATGATGAACAGCTCGCCGTCGGAAATGAAGCCGAGGTCTCCGGTGCGCAGCCACGGACCTTCGGGCGTACCAGGCGACGGACTGGCCAAGGTGGCACCGAAGGTGTGCTCGGTCTGCTCCGGCTTCTCCCAGTAACCGAGGCAGTTGTTGTCGCCGTGAGACCAGATCTCACCGACGGCTCCAGCCTGAACCTCCACACGCGTCTCGGGATCCACGATGCGCACCACCGGCGATTCTGGGGTGCCGTATCCGACCAGCTGAGTTCCGGAGCCGGTTTCGCACCGCTCGGCGTGCCCGGCAGACAGCTTCTCCGTTTCGAAGGCCACCACGCTGGGCGGACCGGGCTCACCAGTGGCGACATACAGCGTCGCCTCGGCCAGGCCGTAGGACGGGCGCAGCACGTCCTCGGAGAAGTTGAACTTTCCGAACCGCTGCGCGAAACGCTTCAGGGTCGCCTCGTGCACACGTTCGGCACCGCTCCACACCGCGATCACACCGGCGAGGTCGATACCGGTGAGGTCCTCGTCCGTGGTGCGTCCGACTGCCAACTCGAACGCGAAGTTCGGTCCGGCGGTGACGACCCGTGGGTAGCTCCCCATCATCTGGATCCAGCGGGCCGGCCGGGCCAGGAAGGCGAACGGCGTGGTGAAAACGGTGTGCCAGCCGCCGAGGATCGGAGCCACCACGCCGAGCATCAGGCCCATATCGTGGTAGAACGGCAGCCACGACACCACGTTGGTGCCCGGCGGCGGAACTTTGCCGAAGTGTGGGAAGAAGTCGCACATCATCTGCCCGAAGTTGGTGGTGAGGTTGCGGTTGGTGACCATCACCCCGGCCGGCGTCCGGGTGGATCCCGAGGTGTACTGCAGATAGGCGGTCGCCGGCCGGGCCTCGCGACTGCTGATCGCCTTCACCCGCGCATCGAAATCGATCGTGTCGACCGCGATCACCGCGGGTGCGGCCGAATCACCCTGCTCGACGGCGTATTCAGTGACCACCGCGGTGGACGGTGAGGTGGTGAGAATGACCGAAGGACGGCAATCGCTGAGCACAGCGGACACCCGCTCGTCGTGGACTCCGCCCATCGGCACCGAAAGCGGCACGGCGATGAACCCAGCCTGCAGCGCGGCGAGGAATGCGATGACGTACTCCAGCCCCTGCGGAGCCAGGATCACCGCGCGGTCGCCGACCGTTCCGTTCTGCCGAAGCACGTGTGCTGCCACCCGCACCTTGCGGTACAGCTGCGACCAGGTCAGGGTGACGGGCACGCCATCGGGATCGTTGTCGAAGTCCATGTAGGTGTAGGCGTTGTCGTCGGGTTGCAGGCTGGCACGCTCCTGCAGCACCCCGATCAGCGTCGTGTCGATCATCGATTCAGCCTTTCTCAGCCGTTCCAGTCAATCTCGCCGGTGAGATCGAACTCGGCCAGGGTTTTCGCCGCCAATTCGGACAACCTGGCCTTCGAATTCTGTTCGCCTGCTTGATATCCGGTGATCCCGATGGAGACCTTGCCGCCGACCCGGGAGGACACCAGAACCAACTGGCCGTCGGCATCCTCCAATTCCTGGCGGGTGGTTCCCTGGTCGACACCGCGGAACACGATGTATTCGGCTTCCGTACCGTCCACCCGGGTCACGTCCGATGTGAGGTCGCCGAGGTTCGAGCAGGACACCGGAAGGTCCCCATTTCCGATGAAGCCGTCGGCAACTTGTTTCAGGAATCCCTTGGGCACCAGCGGGGTCAGCGGTAGGAGTTGCAGGGTCTCGTCGGGTTGGTCGCGCAGCGTTTTGAACGCTTGACGGATGACGCCACGGGCGCCGGACTGATCGGTGGTCACCGTCATCGGGTCCACCCGCGCGGTCGCCAGGGACATGGCGTTGGCCCGGGTATCGCCGTCCGTGCGGTCGTTGACCGCGATCAGGAGTGTGACGTCGCCGTCGGGTCCGCACCGCCCCATGCACTCCCCGAGTTTCGCCGCGAAAGCAGCGAGCATCGAATAGCTGTTGCCACCAACCGCTTCGGCGCGCACATTCCAATCCGCAACGTCGACGAACACCGCGATCGCGGGCAGCACCGTTGCCTTGTCACCGTCGGGCACCACCCGCGTCGGCGGGCCGACCCGATCCGCGGGCGCATCGGGGTTCGGCTGGCGGAGGAGCCGCACGGCGGCGGCGGCCGTGCGGGCCGCCTCCGGCAGGTCCGAGACTGTTTGGCGGATGTCTCGCACCATCGCGCGCAGCCTGCCGCGCGACTTCGGCGGCGGGTAGCCCAGATCAGGCTGCCGGCCGGCGATCGCGTCGGCAATCACCATCACGCCGCCGACCCCGTCACCAAGGCAGTGAGAAACCACCACGGTCACTGCGGTCGACCCGTCGCTGACCGGCAGCACACCCATGTGCCACCCCGGACCGTGCTCGGGATCGATCGGTAGTTGTGCACGCTCATCGAGCCAGTCGCTGATCTCGGTGCGAGGGCGCGGCTCGTCGACATCAAGTGGCGCTTGAGGCCCGGGTGCCGAAACCCAGCGAAACCGTCCGAAAGGCAGCGGGGAACGCTCGATGCGGCGACCGAACAAGCCGCCGCCGAAATTCCGGTGGAAGCGCCGGAGCCCGTCGAAGTCGATCGGATGGTCGTAGACCCAGGAGCACTGCATGACCTGTACGCGGCCCGTGGCACGCATCATCCGCACCGCGGCCTCGTCCCACAGCGCCAGCCGGTTGTCCGGCAGATCAGTCGACGACGTGAATCGCCCTGGCAGAGAACGTGATCGGGACATCGAACTACTCGATCACGCCGGTGAGTTCAAAGTCGGCCAGGGTGTTGGCCACCAGTCCGTGCAGCCACGGCGTGGAATTCTCCGAACCCGGCTCATAGGCGACGATGCTCAACGAGACCTTGGCGTCGACCTGGCAGGCGACCACGGTGAGCAGCCCACGACGCTGTTCGAGGGCTCCGCGGGTGGCGTACCGGTCGATCCCCCGGAAATAGAGGTAATCGGCTTCGGTACCGTCGGCCAGAGCCACCGCCGCCGGGACCTCCCCCATGTTCGAACACGACACCGGCCGATCGGCGGCGAATCCGAAGACCATGTCAGCCATCTTGCGCACCACCCGTTTCGGGATAAATGGCGTCAGCGGAAGCAACTGCAGGGTCTCGTCGGGGACATCGCGTGCGGTGGCCAGTCCGGCTTTGATCGCGGCCCGAGCGCCGGACAGATCGGTGGTCACCGTCTCGGGGTCGATGGCGACATTGACCAGCAGCACAGCGTTCGCCCGGGTGTCGACGCAGTCCAGGGTGCGGTCGTTCTGCGGAATGTTCAGCGTGACCGCACCATCCTCGTCGCGCACTCGCCCTATCGCCGCGGCAAGCCTGGCCGCCACGCCGGCCACCAACGAATAGCTGTTTCCACCCAGGGTTTTCGCCCGGAGGCCCCAATCCTCGGCATTGATGTAGGCGGTGACGGCCGGCATGTACACGCGGTCGTCGGCGCCGCTCACCTGGCGCGGCCGGGCCGCGCCTGAACGCGAGATGTCACCACGTCGCCGCCGGGCCAGTTTGGCCGCCCCAACCACGGTGCGGGCCACCTCGGGAACTCCGCGCAGAGTCTCACCCAGATCGGATCGCACTGCGCGCCACCGGGCCCGCGTCAACGGCGCAGGATGATTGAAATCAGTCTTGTTGCCGTACACCGCATTCAGGATCGTGAGGATCCCGCCGCCACCGTCTCCTAGGCAGTGCGAGCCGACCAGGCAGATCGCAGTCGAGCCGTCGGTCATCGGAAGTACGCCCATGTGCCAGCCCGGACCGTGCTCGGGGTCGAGGGGCATGGCGGCCCGCTCGTCCACCCACGCGCCGAGTTCGCCGCGGCTGCGGGGACGGGCGATGTCCAGTTCTGCCTGAGGTCCCGGTGCCGAAACCCACCGATGACGACCGAAAGGCAATGGCGAGCGTTCGATTCGCCGACCGAAAACGCCGTGGCCGATGCCCTCGTAGAAGCGCCGGACCCCGTCGTAGTCGATCGGTCGTTCGTAGATCCATACACACTGCATGACGGCTTCCTGGCCCGTGGCGCGCAGGCCCAGAAACATCGCCTGGTCGGTGAACGACAGCCGATCCTCAGATCGCATGGCGGAACCCGTCATCGCGCAGAAACCTCCAGCATGTCCGTGCTCACGCCGTCTTCAGTCCGAGTGCCGCTGCACCGCCGACCTCGTCGGCGTGAACCACCTCGTCATGCCCCTCCACCACCCGCAGGTAGGCAGCCTTCATCGCTTCGAGGTACCGGAGCACCGACTCCCGCGCGACCGGGTTGCTGGGGAACGCGGCGGTGACGGTTGTGCAATCCTGGACCCGGTTCACCCACATACCGACCTGGAAGGCCGACCGGGAATCGCTGTAGAGGGTGCCATTGAGTCGCTGCCATTCCGCGATCACCGCGGGCGAGAGCAGACCTGCATCCAGATACGACAACATCGGCACACCCGGATCCGGGCTGCGGATGCCGCTGTCGGGATCCGCCAATTCCAAGACGCGTTCGAACGGGACGTGGGCCAGGTCCATGCCGCCGTCGAAGGACTGCTGGGCGACACGGGCCGCGGCACTGAACGACGGGGTGGGCAACTCGACCGTGATCGGCACCAGACCCGTGAACCAACCAGTCGTCATGAACTCGTTCTCACTGCGTCGCGTCGTGGTCGGGGTGATGACCCGGTAGGTGTCCTCACCGGTCAACGCATATTGCGCTAGTGCGCCACAGGCGAATACGCCACCACTGAACCGCGCTCCCGCCGCGATGCAGGCCTTCTCGAACCGGTCAGCTTGTTCCTTGTCGAGCAGTTGGACGGTGATGACGTCGCCGGTGTGAGGCAGCGACGGGTCCCCGAGCGGAAACGGGAACCGCGGCAGGGTTCCGTCGTTGGCCTTCAGGAAGGTGATCCAGTCCCGCACTTCAGGCGAGTTCAGATCGAGTGCCGCCGTGTACTTCCGTTGTTCCAGGCAGTACCGGTCGTAGCTACCGGCATCGGGCAGTTGCAGCGGTGCCGCGCCCTGGACCAGTGCCTGGTACATCATGTGGATCTCGACGAAAGCCAGTCCCATGAACATCGCATCGGTGTGAACGTGGTCGACACTGATGTACATCGTGAAATGGCTGTCCCGCTGGATGATTCCGAATCGGAAGCAATCCCACTGCCAAGGGTCCGGCGTGGCCAGAATGTGCTCACGCCATTGGTCGGCCGACATCTCGCCGTGCTTGGTGGGCACGAACTTGATATCGCGAGGGTTGCTGACGGTGCGCCGGCGAATCGAACCATCCTCGACGTACTCGAACCAGCTGTGGAAGGTGTCGTGCCGGCGCAGGTACGCGTTGATCACATGAGACATCGCGCGGATATCGCAGCGGCCCGGGACATCCCAGGCCGGGATGTTGAGCCTGGCCATGTCGGTGCCCTGCGACACGTGCCTACGGAACGCCAGCAGGTGCTGCTCCTGCTGATAGCTCACCGGCACATCACTGACCGGAGCTCCGGCCACCTTGGCCACCGACGCCTGCGATGGATTCCACGACACCACTTCGCCGGGCTCGCCCGACCAATCGTGAATGGGTTTCATCGCAACCAATGCGTATCTCCTGTCTTGATGACCACGCTGGACAGCGCCGCGTTCCCCGCCGTCACGACGGAACCGACACGGGCGAATCCGGGGCCAGTGCGTCGCAGAGGCGTTCGGCCAGAACCCGGATGGTGCTGATATCGGTCGCGCCGACACGAATGCCCGTCTCGGCCTCGATCCGGGTGCGGACTTCCAGGGTTCCGAGCGAGTCGAGACCGTATTCGGCCAGCGGGCGGTCCGGGTCGACGGAGCGGCGCAGGATCGTGCTGATCTGCTGGGCGATCATCTTCCGCATCCGGGCCTGCCACTCGGCCGGGGGAAGGGCGCGCAACTCGGAGAGGAACGCGCTGCCGCCGGCGCCGCCACGTGCGCCCGCCGACGATGCGAACGCTTCGGCGAACCGGCTCGTCTGCGCGAACGCGGTGAGCCACGGCGTGCCCAGCACCGGCGCGTACCCGCTGTACGCACGGTTGTGGCGCAGCAACGTCGTGAAGGCGTAGGCCCCTTCGTCAGGCGAGATCGCCGCACTAGAACCATCGGCCAGACCGGTGCCGCGGCCGATCTCCGACCACGGGCCCCATGCGATCGCCAGCGCGGGCAACCCCTGGCTGCGCCGCCAATGGGTGAACGCATCCAGCCAACTGTTGGCCGCGGCGTACGCGCCCTGCCCCGGCGAGCCGACCAGGGCCGCTGCCGAGGAGAATGAGCAGAACCAGTCCAAGGACTGACCGAGGGTGGCCTGATGCAGATTCCATGCACCGTAAACCTTTGGTGCCCAGTCTCTTTCGACGAGATCATCGGTGATGTTGGCCAGTACGGCGTCTTCGATCACGGCCGCCCCGTGTAACACCCCACACAACGGCAGCCCCGTCGCGCACGCCACTTCCACAAGTCGGACAGCGGTATCGGGTTCGGCGATGTCGCCCAGCTCCACGGCGATTTCGGTTCCGCCACTGCGTATCCGGTCGATGACAGCCAGGGCGTCCGGGGACGGCGCGGATCGCCCGTTGAGCACGAGGCGGCCGCAGCCAGCCGACGCGAGCGTCTCGGCGAGGAACAACCCGAGCCCGCCCAGGCCGCCCGTGACGATGTAGGCACCGTCCGACCGGAAGGCGGGCGCTTCTTCCGGCGGGACCACCGCCGGGATCTGGCCGCCTTCGGGGATGTCGAGCACCAGCTTGCCCGTGTGCTCGGCCGCTCCCATCACGCGAATGGCGGTGGCACCGTCCTGCAGGGGGTAGTGAGTGGTCTGCGGTAGCGGCAGGGTTCCGTCTGCGATGTGGCCGTAGCAGACCTCCATCAGACGCCGGACGGTATCTGGTTCGGTCAAGGCCAGCAAGGCCAGGTCAACCGCATAGAACGACAGGTTGCGGCGGAACGGGAAGAGCCCCATCCGGGTGTCGCCGTAGATGTCACGCTTGCCGATCTCGACGAACCGGCCGCCGAAGGACAGCAGTTCCAGTCCGGCCCGCTGAGCCGCTCCGGTGAGCGAGTTCAGCACGATGTCGACGCCGTAACCGTCGGTGTCCCGGCGGATCTCATCGGCGAAATCAGTGCTCCGCGAATCGTAGACATGCTCGATACCCATGCCGCGCAGCAAATCCCGGCGCGCTTCACTGCCCGCGGTGGCGAAAATCTGGGCACCCGCAGCGCGGGCGATGGCTATCGCCGCCTGCCCCACACCGCCGGTGGCGGAATGGATCAACACCTTGTCGCCTGCCGAGATCCTGGCCAGGTCGTGCAGGCCGTACCAGGCGGTGGCATGCGCGCTCGGCACCGCCGCGGCGCGGTTCACCGGCACTCCCGCCGGGAGCGTCACGGCCATGTTCGCGTCACATGTGACGAACGTCGACCAGGCACCGTCGGCCGAGATGCCACCCACTTGATCACCGACCTGGTGGGTGACCACACCGGCACCCACCGCGGTGACCACACCGGCGAAGTCCGCGCCCAGTTTCGGCAGCTTTCCTTCGAAGCTGGGGTACTTGCCGAACGCCACCAGCACATCAGCGAAGTTCAGGTTCGATGCGGTGACCGATACCTCGATCTGCCCGGGCCCCGGAGCCACCCGTTCGAACGCCGCCAGTTCCAGTGACTGGATGTCGCCAGGGGTCCGGATCTGCAGCCGCATGCCCTCGCGGGCCGGGTTGACCACAGTGGTCTGACGTTCCTCCGGCCGAAGCGGGCCCGGAATCAGCCGTGCCACATACCAATTGCCACCGCGCCAGGCGGTCTCGTCCTCGTCGGAGCCGACCAGCAGTTGCGCCACGACACGCGCCGGGTCGGTGTAGTCGTCGACGTCGATCTGGCTGGCCCGCAGCCGCGGATGCTCCATCCCGATCACCCGGATGAGGCCGCGCAGACCCGCTTCCTCCAGGTTGGCGGAGTCCTCGGCCAACACCGTTTGGGCGTTGCGGGTCAACACGTGCAACCGTGGTGGTTCGCCGTGAACCTCGGGCAACTCCCGTGCGATGTGCACCAGGTGCCGCACGTTGTCACCGCCCCGGCTGCCGGCCTGGTCGTCGGTGATGCCGTTGCGCGGCGCGGTCACCACGAGCACGTCGCTGAACGGCCGGGCGGCCAGGTGCTCACGCAGCCGCGCGGCTCGCGCGGTGTGATCGGACCGCTGCGGCCAAGCCATCGTCGTGACGGCAACCTCGTGTGCCTTCAGTGTGTCGGCCAGCCTGGTCGCCATCAGGTCCGCCGCATCGGACGTGCTGATCAGCAACCAGCGGCCCGGATCGCGAAAGTCCGGTTCAGGCAGCTCCTGTTGGCGCCACTCGATCGCCAGCAGCCGGTCGCCAAGCGTGCGCTCACGCTGTCCACTGGCCGAAACGCCGGTGCCCAAACGTAATCCGCCGACACTCAACAGCACGATTCCCTGCTCGTCGATCAGCTCGATGTCGACCGCGACGCCCGTCGGGGTGAACTCGGTCACCCGCGCCAGGCAATACTGCACATTGCGGGTCGATCCATGAGCGCGAAGGTGCCGCACTCCCAGCGGCAACATCAGCGTGCCGGTGAGGTCACCACGCAAGCGGGGGTGGACGCCGACGGCCTGGAAGCAGGCATCCAGCAGCGCCGGGTGGATGCCGTACATGCCCTGTTGCGAACGAATCGAACCGGGCAGCGCCACCTCGGCGAGCACCGTATCGGCGGTCTCCCCCTCCGGCGCACCGACATACGCGGCGACCAGACCGGAGAAGGCAGGGCCGTACTGGATTCCCCGCTCGGCGAAGCCGGCCCGCGTCTCGGCACCTTCCAACCGCTGCGGGTGGCTGTCGAATAGCGCGGCGATGTCGTGAACGGCCGGTACCGCTGGGTCGTCGTTGCGCTGAAGCCGTGCAGCGGCACGTCGCACGCGCTCGCCCTCATTCAGCGTTTCCACCACGAAATCGGCGGCCCCATCGCCGGTTACGGACGCCGACGCCGACACCAGACTCTGCTCCTCGAGCAGCAGCATCTGATCGAACGTGATGTCGCGAAGCTCTGCGGCGTCACCGAAGACAGCGCGCCCGGCCGCCAACGCCATCTCGCAGTAGACCGCACCCGGCAAGGCTGCGACGTTGTGCACTTGGTGATCACCCAGCCACGGCTGTGTGTCGGTGCCGACATCTGCCTGCCACACATGGCGTTCGAGTTCTTCCGCGAGCCGCACGTGCGCGCCGAGCAGCGGATGCACCGCGAGGACGGCGCCGCCGGGGGCAAGCTCGTTGGGATCGCGGACAAGCATCAACTGCTGGCGATTCCAGGTGGGCAACGGTGCGTCGACGAGCCGGCCGTCCGGGCACACCGCCGCGAGGTCGACCTGGGCTCCGGCACTGTGCAATTCGGCCACCACGCCGAGCAACCCGCCGGAAAGTTCTTGATCGCGTCGCATCGTGGCCAGGGCCACGTGCGGGATGTCGAGCGTGCGCGCCGTTTGGTCCACGGCGTGGGTCAGCAGCGGATGGGGCGCGAGCTCGGTGAACACCCGGAACCCGTCTTCGAGTGCCGCCTGCACCGCGGCGGCGAATCGGACGGTGTGCCGGAGGTTGTCCACCCAGTAGTCCGCGTCCCATTCAGCCAGATCCCGTGGGTCGTACAAGGTGGCGGAGTAGTACGGAATGGTCGGTTCAGCCGGGTCGAGATCGGTGAGCTCGTCGGCAAGTTCGTCGAGGATCGGGTCGACCTGAGGCGTGTGGGATGCCACGTCGACGGCAACCTCGCGGGCCATGATGTCGCGGCTCTCCCACTCGGCGATGAGAGTGCGGATCGACTCCGTCGCGCCACCGACCACGGTCGACTTCGGCGAGGCCACCACCGCCAGCACGACGTCGTTGATGCCGCGGGCGGCCAGCTCGGACAACACCTGCTGGGCCGGCAGCTCAACCGAGGCCATCGCACCGGCACCGGACAGTGTTGCCATCAACCGCGAGCGCCGGCAGATCACCTTCACACCGTCGTCGAGCGACAACACCCCTGACACGACCGCGGCGGCGACCTCGCCCATCGAGTGTCCGATCACGGCACCGGGTTCGGCGCCGCGGGAGCGCAGAGTTGCCGCCAAACCGATCTGGACGGCGAACACCGTGGGCTGTACCCGGTCGATTCCGGTCACCACGTCGGCTCCCGTCATCGCCTCGGTGACGGAGAATCCGGACTCACCTGCGATGAGTGGTTCGATCTCGGCGACGGCCGCGGCGAACGCAGGCTCGGACGCCAGCAGCCCGGCTCCCATGGCGGCCCACTGCGATCCCTGACCGGAGAACACCCAGACCGGACCACGATCGTCCTGCGCCACGGCGGGCTCGTAGGGCACCTCGCCGTCGGCGATCTCACGCAGGCCCGCGATGAGGCTCACCCGGTCGTCGGCGAGCACTGCGGTACGCACGGGCCGGTGCGCACGTCGGCGCGCCAGCGTGTAGGCCAGATCGGTCAGGTCGACGTCGGCCCGGTCGGCCAACCAGTCGGCCATCCGTCCCGCAGTCTCCCGTAGCGCCTCCGCAGACGTTGCCGAGAGCGCGAACAGTGCGGAACCGGTGCGGCCCCGCGACCCGGCGACCCCTTCGGTGGCCGGCGCCTGCTCCAACACGGCGTGCACGTTGGTCCCCGACAAGCCGTAGGACGACACCGCGGCCCGGCGCGGATGCTCCCCGGTGACCGGCCACTCGACGGTTTCCTGCGGGACGAACAGATCTGTGTCGATGCGCGCCATGTCTTCGGGCAGGCGGGTGAAGTGCAGGTTGGGCGGAACGATGCCGTGCTGCAGCGCCAGCACCGCCTTCATCAGGCCGACCACACCCGATGCCGATTGACTGTGACCGAAGTTGGTTTTCGACGAGCCCAGCGCGCACGGTGCGGCTGTCCCGTAAACCGACGCCAGACTCGCGAACTCGATCGGATCGCCGACCGGAGTGCCGGTGCCGTGCGCCTCGACCAGTCCGACGGTAGCCGGGTCCACCTCGGCTGCCGACAGCGCCGCCCGGTAGACAGCTTCCTGGGCATCTCGCGACGGGGTGGCGATGTTGACGGTGCGACCGTCCTGATTCACCGCGGAACCACGAATGACGGCCAGAACCCGATCTCCGTCGCGTTCTGCGTCGGTCAACCTCTTGAGCATCACAACCGCGGCGGCTTCTCCGGCCACGAATCCGTCGGCCGCCTCGTCGAACGCATGGCAGTGCCCCGTCGGAGACAACATGCCCTGCGCCGACCCCGAGGCCAGCTTGCGAGGCTCGAGCACGATGCAGACCCCGCCGGCCAAAGCGACGTCGCTGTCGCCGTCGTGCAGGCTGCGGCAGGCGTTGTGCACTGCCAGCAGGCTCGACGAGCAGGCCGAGTCCACCGAGTAGGCGGGGCCGTGTGCACCCAGGTGATAGGCGATCCGGCCAGACGCCAGGCTGAAGTTGTTGCCGGTGAAGCCGTAGGGACCCTCGATCGAGTGGGCGTCGGCAGCGAGCAGTTGATAGTCGCCGTGGGTCAATCCCATGAACACCCCGGTCAGCGAGCCGGACAGGGTTGCCGGGTCGGTGCCGGCATGTTCGACGGCTTCCCAGGCGGTCTCCAGGAGCAGGCGGTGCTGTGGGTCGATCGCAGTGGCCTCACGCTCGCTGATCCCGAAGAATCCGGCGTCGAAACCGGCCACGTCGTCGAGGAACGCTCCCCACTTCGACACCGACCGGCCCGGCACACCTGGTTCTGGGTCGTAGAACTCCTGAGCGTCCCACCGCGCGGCGGGCACCTCGGTGACCAGGTCGTCGCCTTGCAGAAGTGCCGCCCACAACTGTTCGGGCGATTCGATCTGGCCCGGGAGCCGGCAGCCCATGCCGATGACGGCAATCAGGGTTACTGGAGTCTCGGCCAAGTCGGCTCAACCTCTCTCGATGTGATCTGCGAGCAAAGCTGCGATCAACGTACTAAGACTGCGCATAAGAATGTGTGCCACGTCGTCATCGACGCACCGTACCGAATCCGCATATCCGGTTCGAGTCGTTGCCAACGAAGGTCCGTAGCCTAGCGTGCGCCCTCACCTACATGTTGGAAACATCTGATCGCAAAAATGCTCGCACGTTCGCTGACGGAAGCGATTACCGAAAAGTGGCAGAGGCGGTCAATTCGCCCGGCGAGACGGCGACACGGCGCACCGCTTCGTTGTGTTTTTCATGACTTATGTTGCAGCACAACGCAATCACCAGCCAACTGCCAGATCCTCTGCACGCTGGGATATTTATCTCGTTAACTAATGAATCGCAACTTTCAAGATTCGGTAGACCATTTCGCAGGTTGTCCATGTTGTGGAATCGGTGTTCGATTCGAGCCTCACAGTTAATCCACAGGCGGCCCGGCTTTAGTCGCCCGGCTTTAGTTAGCTTGACAGCGGCACGCAAACTACCGAAACCGTAGCTGAACCGAATTCACGTTTCACCCGGCAAGGGCGCCATATTGGTACGAAAGTGTACCCAGCCAGCCCATCAGCTAATGGCGTTTGTTGACTATGCAACCTCGCAACCTGCAGTGATCATGAATCGGCGGGAAAGTATCGCAACCCTGGGACGTGGACGTACCAATTTCGGGGATCGAGGCTCGGCGCGATTGAGATCCAGACCACGGCTGAGCGCAACGCGTGACAGAACCCACTGCCGGCCCGTCAAGGCAAATTCGCCCAGGTTAACGGCGGACATGCGCTGCAGCACCGGGTCGACTATCCCAATAGTGGGACACATGTGATGCATATCACTGCCTATGACGGGGTGGAACACCGTCGGCCTCAGACCGCCGCCGGCCCCCCGCAACGAAAGACCGGCCCGACGGTGCCCGCCAGGCCGGCCGACATCGAGAAGGCGGGCCTATCCGGCCGCGGGCTTGGACACCTCGTATGGCGCAGCCCCGAGGTCCGGTACGGCGGCATACCCGCGCTCGCGGGCGCGAGCCACATCCTTGCGAATGAGTGCATTCAGACCCACGAAAGCGGCCATGTCGAGCACCATCGGGGTCAACAAGCGGTTGTGCACGAAGCCGACCGCCAGGCCGCTGGCCTGGTCCGCCCAGCCGACCGAACCGCCGAGCCCGACGTGCCCGAATCCGGGCATGATCCCGAACGGCACCGAGTGGTACCCGAGGTGAAAGCCGAGCGGCACCCCCAGGTTCCGGTCTGCGCGGATGCCAGATGAACCGGTCAGACCGTCCACCGTCGGTTCAGACAGGAATTCCAGGCCGTTGAGTCGGCCTCGGTTGGCGATTGCGCCGTACATCCTGGCCAGGCCGCGCGCCGTGGCCACGCCGTTGACCGCGGGCGCCTCGGAGTCCAGGAACGGGGTCTGCCCCTGAACCAGCGACATCACGCCGGGGAAATACATCGAGCCGAAAGCGCCGGAGAAGTTCAATGCGGCGACCCGGGGTGCCACGAAATCGAAGAAGTGGTTGGGCCAGCGCCGTTGCGGTCCCAGGATCTGCGCGGCACGGGTGGGGGCCTCCAGCGGTGGACGACCCAGGTGCACACCGTCGGTTCCCAACGGCTCGGCCAGTTCGACACGGAACAGCTCGCGCATGCCCTTCCCGGTCACCGCGCGGGCCAGACCCGACAACAGCCAGCCATAGGTCAGCGCGTGATAGGCCTGCCTGCCATAGAGCAGGGAGTTCACCGGTGCAGCGGCAATCCGGCTCTCCATCACCAGGTGGTCCAGCAGATCCGCTTTGCTGACCCCATTGAGCTGGGACAGCCCCGCTTCGTGCGCCATCACCTGCCGCACGGTGATGGTGGATTTGCCGTTGGCCGCGAAATCAGGCCAGTACGCACTCACCGGGACGTCGTATTCGAGCAGTCCGCGGTCGACCAGTCGGTGGATGACGGTCGAGGCCATCCCCTTCGTCGCGGAAAACACCATCGCGCCGGTATCGGCTGTCCAGTGCTGCTCACCCGCGCGATCCGAGTAGCCGGTCCAGACATCGACGACGGGCTCGCCGTCCTGAACGACCACCAGCGCTCCGCCGCCGTACTTCCGGCCGGGAAACAGCTTCGAGAACCCGCGGACCGTACAGGCGAAATTCCTGTCCGCCGCGCCCTGGACACCATGTGGGAGCGCCTCGTCGCGCTCACCGTTGTGATCGGTCACACAATTGAATTTACCTGGACCCCCGGCAAATTCCAGATGCGTTACCCACCTGTTAGCCCCGACCCGGGCCAACCGGTCACGAACTCGGCTTGTCGTCCACCTTGAAGTCCACGTTGACCTTGCCGGACTCGACAGCTTTGACCGTAGCCGTAACGCCGTACTTGGTGCCGTCCTTGGCTGTCAGCACACAATGCTGGGTGGTCCCCACCCTCCCGACGATTCCATCGTCGCAGGTCACAGACTTCGCCTTGCGCTTGGCCGCCGCCTCCAGCTTCTCCTTCGCCATGGTTTGCAGCTTGGTCTTGGACACCGTGGGCGCGGCACCGGGGGAACCGCCGTCACCACACCCGGTCAACACCGCACCACCGACCGTCGCGGCCGCCACGAGCACACGCAGTTTCGCCTTCACGTCCCTCATCTCCGGGTCAGCCCAGCCTTTCGCTTTCGTGTCGCTGCGAACAGCGTAGGTGCGGCCGCCAGGGTGTCAGCCGGCCGCGTCGATAATCTGCTGGGCGGCCAGCGCCGGCGTCACTTCGCCCTCTCGTACCCGGCGCTCCACCTCGTCACGGATGCTGCGCACGCCCGGATGCGACATCACGCGGTCCAGCACCGTGTCACGCACCATGGACCAGGTCCAGTCAACCTGTTGCGCGCGACGCCTCGCCTCGAACTCACCGGCCTCGGTGAGCACCTCACGGTGTTTGAGCACCGTGTCCCACAGCTGCGCCAGTCCTTGACCTTCGAGTGCACTCATCGTGAGAACCGGTGGACGCCAAAGTGTTTCACGCGGGTAGATCAGCCGGATGGCACCTGTCAGTTCCCGAGCAGCAGCCTTGGCCTCGATCGCGTGCTCGCCGTCGGCCTTGTTCACCACGATCACATCGGCCAGCTCGAGCACGCCCTTTTTGATGCCCTGCAACTGGTCGCCGGTGCGGGCCAGGGTGAGAAACACGAAGGTGTCGACCATGTTCGACACCGTGACCTCGGACTGCCCCACCCCAACGGTCTCGACCAGGATGACGTCGTAGCCCGCCGCCTCCAGCAGCACAATGGTCTCCCGGGTGGCCTTGGCCACCCCGCCGAGCGTTCCCGAGGTCGGCGACGGCCGTATGTAGGCATCGGGATGCACGGCCAGACGGGCCATCCGGGTCTTGTCACCCAGGATCGAACCGCCGGTCCGTGTCGACGACGGATCCACCGCCAGGACCGCAACCCGGTGCCCCGCGTCGATGAGGTACATCCCGAGCGCCTCGATGGTCGTCGACTTGCCGACGCCGGGCACCCCGGTGATGCCCACGTGGTGGGCATTGCCTGCGTCCGGCATCAGCTCCAGCAACAACTGCTGAGCCTGGTCACGATGGTCTGACCGAGTGGACTCGACCATGGTGATGGCCCGTGCCAGGGCCGCGCGGTCACCACTGCGGATGGCCGCGGCCAGTTCCTGAACTGAGACAGCCACTAGCCCAGCTGGTACCCGAGCCGGTCCGCCAGTTTCTGAAGCAAACCGATCGCCGCTTCGGCGATCACGGTGCCCGGCGGGAAGATCGCGGTCGCCCCGGCCTCGTACAGCTCGTCGAAATCCCCGGGCGGGATGACCCCGCCGACGACGATCATGATGTCGGGGCGGCCCACCTCGGCCAACGCGTCACGCAGCGCGGGCACCAGGGTGAGATGCCCCGCGGCCAGCGAGGACACCCCGACCACGTGCACGTCGTTGTCGGCGGCCTGACGGGCCACCTCCTCGGGGGTGGAGAACAGCGAGCCCACGTCGACGTCGAAGCCGATGTCGGCAAAGGCCGTTGCGATCACCTTCTGCCCGCGGTCGTGCCCGTCCTGGCCCATCTTGGCCACCAGGATGCGTGGCCGTCGGCCGTCGGCCTCGGCGAACTTACCCACCAGGTCCGTCGCGGTAGCGATGTTGCTGCCCTTTCCAACCTCGTCGCGGTAGACGCCCGAAATCGTACGGATCTCGGCCTGGTGGCGTCCGTACATCTTCTCCAGAGCATCCGAGATCTCACCGAGAGTGGCCTTGGCGCGGGCGGCGTCGATGGCCAGCGCCAGCAGGTTGTTACCCAGCCCGTCCTCACCCGCCGTGCCGCTGGCCTCGGCGGCCCGGGTCAGCTCCGCCAGCGCAGCCTGGGTCGCCGACTCGTCGCGCTCGGCCCGCAGCTGCTGCAACTTGGCCAGCTGTTCGGCCCGCACACGGCTGTTCTCGACCTTGAGGACCTCGATCTCCTGGTCCTCTTCCACCTGGTACTTGTTGACGCCGATCAGCGGCTGCGCACCGGAATCGATCCGGGCCTGGGTGCGGGCGGCAGCCTCTTCGATACGAAGCTTGGGGATGCCATCGCTGATGGCCTGCGCCATCCCGCCGTGTTCGGCGACCTCCTTGATGTGGGCCCGCGCGCGGTCGGCCAGCTGATGCGTCAGCCACTCGACGTAATACGAACCGCCCCACGGGTCGATGGGCCGCGTAGTGCCCGATTCCTGCTGTAGCAACAACTGCGTGTTGCGTGCGATGCGGGCCGAGAAGTCGGTGGGCAGTGCCAGCGCCTCATCCAGGGCGTTGGTGTGCAGCGACTGGGTGTGGCCCTGGGTGGCGGCCATCGCCTCGATGCAGGTGCGCGCCACGTTGTTGAACACGTCCTGCGCGGTCAGCGACCATCCCGAGGTCTGTGAATGGGTCCGCAGTGACAGCGACTTGTCGTTCTTGGGATCGAACTGGGCTACCAGTTCACTCCACAGCAGGCGGCCGGCACGCAGCTTGGCCACCTCCATGAAGAAGTTCATCCCAATACCCCAGAAGAAGCTCAGCCGGGGTGCGAATTTGTCGATGTCCAGGCCGGCGTCCAGGCCCGCCTTGATGTACTCGACACCGTCGGCCAGCGTGTAGGCCAGCTCCAGATCGGCTGTCGCCCCGGCCTCTTGGATGTGATAGCCCGAAATCGAAATCGAGTTGAACTTCGGCATCTTGGCGCTGGTGTAACCGAAGATGTCCGAGATGATCCGCATCGACGCCTTGGGCGGATAGATGTAGGTGTTGCGGACCATGAACTCTTTGAGGATGTCGTTCTGGATGGTCCCGGCGAGCTTCTCCGGCGGCACACCCTGTTCCTCGGCGGCGACGACGTAGAGCGCCAGGATAGGCAGCACCGCGCCGTTCATCGTCATCGACACACTGACCGTGGACAGGTCGATGCCGTCGAACAACTGCCGCATGTCGAGGATGGAATCGATTGCCACACCGGCCATTCCGACGTCACCCTGAACGCGCGGATGATCCGAGTCATACCCGCGGTGGGTGGCCAGGTCGAAAGCCACCGACAACCCCTTCTGACCGGCGGCCAGGTTGCGCCGGTAGAACGCGTTGGATTCAGCAGCGGTGGAGAACCCGGCGTACTGCCGGATGGTCCACGGCTGGTTGACGTACATGGTCGGGTACGGCCCGCGCACGAAAGGCGGCGCGCCGGGGAAACTGTCGAGCGGATAACCGGCCTCGGCAACCTCGTCGCGGTCGGCAGCGATGTACACGGGCTTGACGTCGATGCCCTCGGGTGTCGCCCAGGTCAACTGGTCGGGGGTGTAACCGTGCGCCGCCGCGGCCGCCGCGACATGCTTCTCGACGGCCTCCGGGGTCGCCGGCTGGGCCGGGGCATCCCCGTGCAGTGGGACGTCGGCGAAACTACGGATCTCTGATCCTGTTGTGGCAGTCATCTCAGGCCCCCAGTCCGGTGATCAGGTTCGACAAAGCTTGGACGGCATCGATTTTGGCGGTCAGGTACCCGTCAGGTTTCGAATCGGCTTCGGCCACGGCCTTTTCCGGGCCGGCCAGCAACACCTCGCGGACACCGGCGGCGTGGGCGGCCGCCACTGCACCGGAGGCCTCGGCGCCATAGCGCGCGTCGGTGCCGCAGAGCACCGCCACCGTCGGCGATCCGGCTTCAGCGACGACTCCGGCGATCGCGGCGGTGTCGACGGTGCCCGGATTGATCGCCTCGATCCCGCCGGAAGCCAGCAGGTTCGACGCGAATGTGGTGCGGATGTTGTGCTCGGCCAACGGCCCCAACGGCAGTAGCAGAACCTTGGGGCGGGAACCGGTGGCGGCCAGGAACGCATCCGAGCGGTCGCGCAGGGCCTCGAACCCAGCGGCGTACCGAGCGATCGACGGGGCCGAAACGCCCTGCGGTAGCGGTTTTTCGTCCAAGTTCGGGAATTCGTTCACACCAGTGACGGCGGTGCGGCGGTGCGCGATGTCATCACTGCGTCGCGCCGCGACCTCGGCGATCTGGGCGGCGACGTAGTCGCGTGCCGCGACAAACCCGCCCCGCGCCTCGATGTCCTGGAAGTGCGCCCAGGCCTGCTCGGCAAGTTCAGCGGTCAGGTCCTCGACAAACCACGAGCCACCGGCAGGGTCCAGCACCTGACCGATGTGCGACTCCTCCAGCAGCAGCAGCTGGGTGTTGCGGGCGATACGGCGGGCGAAGCTGGTCGACGTCCCGTCCAAGCCCTCGGGAATCGCCGCGTCGAACGGATGCACCTGCACGGTGTCGGCTCCCCCGACGCCCGCGGAGAACGCCGCCAGCGTGGTGCGCAGCATGTTCACCCACGGGTCGCGCTGGGTCATCATCGGCAGCGAGGTCACCGCATGGATTCGGGCGGCACCGGCGTCGGGCACGCCGACCACCTCGGCGACCCGCGCCCACAGCTGCCGCGCCACGCGCAGCTTGGCGATGGTCATGAACTGATCGTCATCGGCGGCGTAGCGGAAACTGATCTGCCGCAACGCATCCGGTGTCGCCACCCCACCGTCGCCGAGGATCCGCAGGTAGGCAACCGCGGCGGCGATCGAACCGGCGAGTTCCCAGGCCGCACTGGCGCCCAGGTTGTGGAAAGCCGGGCCGTCGACGGTGATCGCGCGGACGCCACCGGCGTGCGCGGTGAGCTTCGGGACGGTCGCGAGCAAGTCCGAGTCATCGGCCGTAGCTGAATTGTCGGCTCCGCCGACGGTGGGTCGCCCGGACAGCGGCGCGGTCAGCGGGTCGGCACCGAGGTCGATCGCCAGCCGCGACCGCTGGTCGTCATCGAGGTCTTCGAGCAGGGGCAACACCGCGTCGGCAGCGGTCGCCAGGTCCGCTCCGGCAGCCCCGACGCCTTCGAAGATCACCGGCACCAGATCCAGGAACACGCCGTCGAGCAGCCGGTCCAGCTCGCCCAGGGCGATACCGCCCTGACCACCGACCCGCAGCGCCAGGGCGCTGGCGCCCTCGGTCAAAGCCACCAGCACCGCACCGTTGACCGTTCCCGCCGCGCTCCCTGCGACAGCGGGGAAACTCTCGACGACCCTCCAGCCGGACTTCACGTCACGAAGGGCGTCGCCCCCGCGCACGAACGGCCACTGACCCGGCAGACTGGTCTCCGGATGTGCGTCCAGGCTCGTGTAAAGCGGCCGGATCGCGAAACCCTCGTAGGTCTGCGAATCCAGCAGGCGCTCCGGCTCGGCAGGCAGATCGGCAACGTCGCGCCGACTGCTCTTGGCCAGCACACCGGCGACGGCCGTCCGCCACTGCTGACGGTCCGACTCGACCGCACTACTCCCCTGTAACGACACCCGCATCTCCTGTTATCGCAGCGTGTGACCTACCCACTTGCCCATCAGGCTAAATGATCGCCATCACGACGCTGACCGCTGGTGGGCGGACTCGCGGTTACACCCAACGGTGCCCGAGGCCGCCGGCCCGTACTGTTGTAAAACGTGAAACCCGTCGTCAGAACCCTGCGCATGGTGCGCGCCGCGGTCATCGCGACGGCTTCCCAATTGCCGCCCCGGCGGATCGTGGGCCTGCTGGCCGGCATTGTGATTCTTGTCGCAGTGGCCGTACTGGTTCCGTTGCCAACTGCCATGCAGATGCGGGATTGGGCCACCTCGGTAGGGCCTTGGTTCCCGATGGCGTTCCTCGGCGCCCACATCCTGGTGACGGTCTTCCCATTCCCCCGCACGGCGTTCACCCTGGCCGCCGGCCTGCTGTTCGGTCCCGTGCTGGGGGTGGTGATCGCCGTGGTGGCCAGTGCGGTCAGCGCGGTGCTCGCCCTGTTCCTGATCCGCGCGGCGGGCTGGCAGCTCAACCGCCTGGTGCCCCATCCCCGGATCGACTCATTGGATACCCGGCTGCGTCGCCGCGGCTGGCCGGTGGTGCTGTCCATGCGGTTGATCCCGGCGGTGCCGTTCTCGGTACTGAACTACGCGGCCGGGGCGTCGGCCGTACGGGTCGTGCCCTACACGCTGGCGACGCTGGTGGGGCTGTTCCCGGGCACGGCTGCCGTGGTGATCTTGGGTGACGCGTTGACCGGGAACATCAGCCCGGCGCTGATCCTGGTGTCGCTGAGCACTGCCGGACTCGGCGTCGCCGGACTGGTCTATGAGATGCGCCTGCACCGCCGCGAGCGCGCCCGGCTGCAGGCCGATGCCGATGCGCTGCCGTCGGTGGGAATCTCACCCACGCTCACCGAGCCGTGAACAGGTCCTCGACCAGCAGTTGACCCGTGTTCTAGGGGGCCCGGTGGGTGCCACCGCCGAGTTCGTTGGGCGCCGGATGCTCCAATGACGACAGGGTCGGCGTGGCATTCAGTGGCGGAGTGGTCGCCCGCGCCTCAGCCTCGGCCTTGGCCACGGCCTGAGCGATCGCCGGATCGGTCTCGGTGGAGAACCAGTCGGCGACCTCCTCGCTGTCGTCCTCGGGCTTGGGCAGATCCTCGTCGACGGGCGACGGGGTGTACCTGAACACGCCGTCTTCACCGGGCGCACCGAGCATCTTGGTGAAACCCTGCAGTGCCGAACCGAAGTCGCTGGGCACCAGCCAGACCTTGTTGGCCTCGCCCTTGGCCATCTGGGGCAGTGTCTGCAGGTACTGGTATGCCAGCATCTCCGGGGTGGGCCGGCCGGCCTTGATCGCGGCGAAGGTCTTCTCGATGGCCTTGGCCTGCCCCTGGGCCTGCAGGTACTGTGCGGCCCGCTCGCCCTGGGCGCGCAACATCCGGGACTGACGGTCGGCCTCGGCGGCCAGGATCGCGGCCTGTTTGGCACCCTCGGCGGCCAGGATCTGCGACTGCTTCTGCCCTTCGGCCTGCTTGATCGACGACTCCCGCACACCCTCGGCGGTCAGAATCATGGCCCGCTTGTCGCGATCGGCCTTCATCTGCTTTTCCATCGACTCCTGGATCGACGGTGGCGGGTCGATGCTGCGCAGCTCGACTCGCGCCACCCGCAGGCCCCACCGGCCGGTCGCCTCGTCGAGTACACCGCGCAACTGAGCGTTGATCGAGTCGCGGGAGGTCAGCGTCTGTTCCAGGGTCATGCCACCGACCACGTTGCGCAGCGTGGTGGTGGTCAACTGTTCGACACCGACGATGTAGTTGCTGATCTGGTAGACCGCCGCCTGTGGGTTGGTCACCTGGAAATAGACGACGGTGTCGATGTTGAGCGTCAGGTTGTCCTCGGTGATCACCGGCTGCGGCGGGAAGGACACCACGCGCTCACGCAGGTCCACCCGGGCCCGGATCCGATCGATGAACGGGACCAGCAACGTCAGCTGACCGCTCACCGTGCGGCTGTAGCGGCCGAGGCGCTCGATCACCGCGGCCTCGGCCTGGGGAATCAGCGCAACCGATTTGGCCACGACGATGATCGCGAACACGACAAGGACGAGCAGCAAGACCAGCCCGGCTACAGCACCTTCCATGGTGAATCCTTTCTGGTACTAAGTCGATTTGAAGCGCTACATCGTTTTGAAGACCACCGCGGTCGCGCCGTCGATCCTCACCACGGTCACCTGGTCACCGGGTTCGTACACATCGTGGTCGTTGAGAGGGCGCGCCGTCCAGACCTCTCCATCGAGCTTGACCTGCCCCTCATGCTGGGTGACCCGGTCCAGCACCAGGGCAGACTTGCCTTCGAGTGCCTTGACCGGCTCGGGAAGCCCTCGGCCGAGCTCGAACCGGCGTCGCAGCGCCGGCCGCACCAACACCAGCAAGAGCACCGACACCACCAGGAACACCACACCGTCGGCCCACAACGGCAGGTCGAACAGCCAACTGGACCCGCTCGCGGCCAGCGCACCGCCTGCCAGCATCAGCAAGAACATGTCGCCCGTCAGCGCTTCTGCCCCGGCGAGTCCCAGCGCCAGGATGAGCCAGATCAGCGGTAACGGCATGCGCCCACCCTAGCGAATCCGGCTTGATCGGCGGCCGACAATTACACTGCCAAGATCATGTGGTGTCCAAGTGCAACGCTTTCAATGTGGGCCAACGCCTGGCTCGCCGGCGCAGCCGCGCCCGACGACGTCCTCGACGCGTTATCCCAATGGGCACCAATGCATTCTGTGACCGCCTACGACTCGCAGGCCGCGGTCCGCACCGGACTGCCCTGGCCCGAGTTGGAGGACTCCGGTTCAGTGTCGCTGCTACAGACCCTGCGTACTTCCGTCGGCAGATCGGGCACGAGGCCCTCGATCAGGGTGGCCTTGCCGGTCCCCGGCGACGTCCGCGGATTGCCTGCGGGCTCGCAGTTCCAGCGGGATGCGTTGACGGTCGGCGAAGCGGTGCTGGTGACCCATGACGAACTGGACGGGGTCGGGCTGGTACCGGAATTCGAGTACTTCGAATTCGACGACGCCGAAACCCAATCCACCTTCGAGCCCGAGCCGCGGGCCCTGTCGTGGACCGTGTACTCGCTGCCGCTGTTGGCGCCACCGCAGCACTACGATCTGGGTGAGGCCGAGTACGAGTTGCGCTCGGCGGTGCGGTCGGCCGCCGACACCCTGATCGCGCTGCGGGCCGGCGTCGGTGTCGGTGTCGATGATCCCCGCGGCATGGTGGAAGACATCCTCGAGGCCGGCCGGATGCATCCGATCCCCGACCACGCCCCGGCCCGGGCAGTGCGGGTGCTGGAGAACGCCGCCCACGTGGAGGCGATCATCTCGGTGAGCTCGGGGCTCATGCCGATCGGTCTGCAGAGCTCCTCGGAGGTGCAGATCGCCGGCGATGCCATGCGACCATTGGCCCAGGTGGTGCGCTCGGCTCGGCTGGCCGCACTCGAAGCCATCCTGCAATCCGCCTGGCGGGACTAGCTTTTCGCCTGCCGACCCAACGAGGCAGCGCCGCAGCAGTGCGGTGAGCAGGGCTCACCGTTGACACTGCATCCGTAACCGGGAACCGGATCGGGACCGACCACCCGCACGGGCTCCGACCCGGTGCGCAACTCCTGGATCAAGCCTGCGGCCAACCGGGCGAAACGCGGGTCTGCATTGGGTGTGCGGGCGCGCGCGAAGGCGATGCCCGCGTTCTCGGCCTGCAGTCGCAGCTCGTAATCGAGATCCCACACCACCTCGATGTGGTCGGCGACGAACCCGATCGGGCACACGATGACCGCGCGAGTCCCCTTCTGCCCCAAAGCCGTCAGGTGATCGGCCACGTCGGGCTCCAGCCACGGGATCCGGGCCGGGCCCGATCGCGACTGCCATACCTGGTCGAAATCCGGATATCCCGCGGCGGCGGCCACCAACCGGGTCGCATAGCCGACCTGCCGGCTGTAGAGCCGAGGACCGTGCTTTTCGTCGGCCGCGATGGGTATCGAGTGCGCGGTGAACACCAGCCGTGCCTCATCGCGAAGGTCCGCCGGGAGGGTGGCGGCCGCTGCCGAGATCGCCTCGGCGAACATCTCCACAAGCAGCGGATGGTCGAAGTAGTGCCGCAACTTGACCAGTTCCGGGGCGTCGTCGCCGGCCGCGGCCCGCGCCCGGGCGATGTCCTCGACGTACTGGGTACAGCTGGAGTATCCACCCCAGGCCGATGTGGTGAACACCGCGGCTCGTCGAATACCGTTGTCCCGCATGGCCACAACCGTGTCTTCGACATACGGTTGCCAGTTCCGGTTACCGAAGTACACCGGAATGTCGGGCAACTGCACCCGCAATTGCTCGATCAGGGCCCGGTTGATCCCGTTGATCGGTGACACCCCGCCGAAATGCAGGTAGTGCTCGGCGACGTCGGCCAACCGCTCGGCCGGGATACCGCGGCCACGGGTGACGTTCTCCAAGAACGGCATCACCTCGTCGGGCGCCTCCGGCCCCCCGAAGGACAACAGCAGAACGGCGTCGAAGCCTGGTTCATCGATCGCCATGATTGCGCCTCTCTAGACGGCGAAACCGCATTCCGGCCGGGTTTGTGCGAGTGCACGTGTGCCGGAATGCGGTTTCGGCAGAGCTCATCAGAGCAGCTGGGTGCTGGCGCCGCCGTCGGCGTAGATGATCGATCCGGTGGTGGCGGGCAGCCAGTCGGACAGCAACGCACACACCGTCTTGGCCACCGGGGTCGGGTCCTTCATGTTCCAGCCGATCGGAGCGCGCTGATCCCAGCCCTCTTCGAGGAGCTGCATCTGCTGACCGGCCTCGTCGCCCAGGGCGCCACCGACGATCGCGCTCATGGCCAGCGTCCGGATCGGACCCGCCGCGACAAGGTTCGACCGCACGCCGAACGGACCGGCCTCGCGCGCCACGAACCGGTTGACCGACTCCAGGGCACTCTTGGCCACCGTCATCCAGTTGTAGGCCGGCATCGCCCGGGTCGGGTCGAAGTCCATGCCGACGATGCCGCCACCGGAATTCATGACCGGAAGCAGGGCCTTGGCCAGCGAGGCGTACGAGTAAGCCGAGATGTGGATGCCCTTGGCGACGTCCTCGTAGGGAGCGTCGAAGAACGGGTTGACGCCCATGCCGCTCTGCGGCATGAAGCCGATCGAGTGCACCACGCCGTCGAGCTTGTTGCCCGCGCCGATGGCTTCGGTGACCCGGTCCGCCAGGCTCGCCAGGTGCTCCTCGTTCTGCACGTCGAGTTCCAATAAGGGAGCCGAGCTCGGAAGTCTGTCACAGATGCGCTGGATCAGTTTCATCCGGTCGAACCCGGTGAGCACCAGTTCAGCGCCGGCCTCCTGGGCCACCTTGGCGATGTGGAACGCGATCGACGAGTCCGTGATGATCCCGGTGACCAGAATGCGCTTGCCTTCGAGCAAACCTGCCATTGTCCTGACTCCTACTTCGGTGAAGAGTTGTTGAAAGTTTTTGCGATCCAGGGGTTTTGGATCAGTGCCCCATACCCATACCGCCGTCGACGGGGATCACCGCACCGGCGATGTAGCCGGCATCCTCGGAAGCCAGGAAGCTGACCGCCCCGGCGACCTCCTCCGCGGTGCCGACCCGCTTGGCCGGGATGAAATCCAGGGCGCCGGCCTGGATGCGCTCATCCAGGGCTCGGGTCATCTCGGTGTCGATATAGCCGGGCGCCACGACGTTCGCGGTGACACCGGCCTTCGACAGCTCCCGGGAGATCGACCGGGCCATCCCGATCAGGCCGGCCTTGGCGGCCGCATAGTTGGCCTGGTTGCCGATTCCCCACATCCCCGAAACCGAGCCGATGAAGATGATCCGGCCGAAGCGCTTGCGCTGCATGCTGCGCGACGCGCGCTGGGCCACCCGGAACGCCCCGGTGAGGTTGGCGTTGATGACGTTCTCGAAGCGCTCCTCGGTCATCCGCATGAGGAACGCATCCTGGGAGATACCGGCGTTGGACACCAGCACCTCGACCGGCCCTTGGTGCTCTTCGACCTCTTTGAACGCCCGGTCCACGGCTGCGTTGTCGGTCACGTCGCACACGACGCCGAACAGCCCCTCGGGCGCTCCCGATCCACGGTGGGTGACGGCGACCTTGTGCCCATCGGCGGCCAGGCGCTGCGCGATCGCCAGGCCGATCCCCCGGTTTCCACCGGTGACCAATACGGAACGGGGAACGAAAGCCGGTCGACCGCCGGATTCAGCGGTGGTGGCTTCGGTGTCGGCGTTCGAGACAGCAGCGTCACTCATGCCCGTCAACTTATCTCCTCACCGGCAGCGTCTGAAAATCGCATCACCCGCGTTGAGCGCGATGCGCGGGGACGGGACGGGCCACCTAGCCAGGCAGTCTGCGGTTGATCAACAGGGCTGCCACACCGGCGACGGCGAGCACCAACGCGCCGAGCCGCAGCCAGCCGAGGCTGGCGTCACCCTTGATGGTCTCGTAGCCGATCTGCTGCTGCAGGGACGTGAACACCTGCTTGAGCTGTTCGAGGCTGGACGCGGTGAACGCGTCACCGCCCGACAGTTTGGCGATCTTGCCGAGCATCTCGTCGTCGACCGGCACCGGCTGGCGCTGGTCGTTGATCTCCACGTAGCCGTAGGGGGTGCCGAAGGACACCGTGGAGATCGGAACTCCCTGGTCCTTGGCGGTGCGCGCCGCGGTGTATGCGCCCTTGGGGTTGTCCGGGTTCGACGGCACGGTCTCCTTGCCGTCGGACATCAGCACGATGCGCGCGGGCGGCCGCTCGTCACCGCCTCCGATCACGGCACCGACGGTGGCGATCGCCTGCAGCGCCGTGAAGATGCCCTCACCGGTGGCGGTCCGGTCGGCCAGCTGCAGCTTGTCCAGACCGTTCTTGGTGGCCTCACGGTTGGTGGTCGGCTGCACCAGCACGGTCGCGGTGCCGGCGTAGGCGATGAGGCCGAGGTTGATCCCCGGCGTGAGCTGGTCGGCGAACTGCTTGGCGGCTTCCTGCGCGGCGGCCAACCGGCTGGGCGCAACGTCGGTCGCACGCATCGACTGCGACACGTCGACGACCAGCATCACCACTGCGCGGTTGCGCGGAATCCGCACATCGTGGGTGGGGCCGGCCATCGCCACCGTCAGGAGAACGAGCGACACCGCCAGCAGGGCCGCGGGCAGATGCCGCCAGCGGGTGGGTTGCTTGGGCGCCACGCTTTCGAGCAACTCCATGTTGGCGAACCGCAGGATCCGCTGCTTGCGTGCGCGCTGGACGAATACGTAGTACGCGATCAGACCGAGCACGACGAACAGGAACAGGAACCACCACGCGTGCGCAAAGCCCGTCAGGCTCATCGGACCGAGAATCGGTAATGTCATGTGCTAGAAGTCATTTCGGTTGATTGCTGATTAAGCTTTCTCTACCGCTGGCCGGCCAGGGCGCCGCGCCGCCGGTTCGCCACGAACCGCACCACGTCGGCGATCCAGTCCCGGTCGGTGCGCAGACTCAGCAGCGGTGCGTCACAACGGCGCAAGGTGCGGGCCACCTCCTCGCGGTGTGCCGCGGCCGCCCGCTCGAAATCGCTGCGAAGTTGTTCGTCGATGGTGAACTCCCGGGTGACACCGGTCTCGGTGTCCTGCAGCACCACATCGCCGACAGGGGGCAACTCGACGTCGCGCGGATCGAGGATCTCGATGCCCAGCACCTCGTGGCGCCCAGCGATGGCCCGCAACGGGCGCATCCAGTTGATCGGTCCGAGGAAGTCGCTGATGATCACCGCCATGCCGCGCCGGCGCTCGGGACGACGCAAGGCATCGATGGCGGCCGCCAGATCGCCGCGCACCCCGGTCGGGGCCTTGGGCGTGGTGGCGATCGCCCGCAGCAACTCCTGCTCGTGCACCCGCCCGCTCAATGCCGGGACCCGGCGCACGGTGTCACCGTTGGCGATGATCGCGCCGATCCGGTTGCCGCCACCGCTGTTGAGAAACGCGATCGCCGCCGCGGCGGCCACTGCCAGATCCCGCTTCTCACAGGTCGTGGTACCGAAGTCCAGGCTGGCCGACATGTCCACGACCAGCCAGGTCTCCAGTTCGCGGTCGGCGATCATCTGTCGCACGTGCGGCGTCTGGGTCCGCGCCGTCACCGACCAGTCCATCCGGCGCACGTCGTCACCGGGCTGGTAGATCCGCGAGTCTCCCGGCTCTGATCCCGGACCCGGGATCAGACCGAGGTGGTCGCCGTGCAGAACCCCGTCGAGCTTGCGCCGCACCGTCAACTCGAGCTTGCGCAACGCCGCCGTCAAGGCGGGGTCCCGGATCTCCCCGCGCTTCAGGGACGGCAGGTCTACGGTGCGTCGGGAAGTGGTCACCGACCACCCGCCGCGCCGGCCCCGGCGGGAACGGCGGGCGCAACCGAATGCCCTTGCTGCGGAAGTGCATTCACCTGGGGCAGGGCCACCGTCTGCAAGATCCGGTTGACCACGGTCTCTGCCGAGACCTCGTCGGCCAGCGCGTCGTAGGTCAGCACCAGGCGGTGACGCAACACATCCGGAATCACCTCTACGACATCCTGCGGGATGACGTAGTCACGGCCGCGCACCAACGCCAGCGCGCGGGCCGCCGAGATGATGCCGAGCGAGGCACGCGGCGATGCGCCGTAGGCGATCCACGCCTTCGCGTCGGGCATGCCGAACTTCTCGGGTTCACGCGTGGCGGTGACGATGCGCACCACATAGTCCACCAACGCGTGGTGCACGAAGGTGTTGGCCGCCAGCTCCTGCAAGCGCAGCAGGTCACCGGTGTTCAGGATCTGCTTGGGCTCCGGGGGCTTGACACCCATCCGGTAGATGATCTCGCGCTCTTCCTCCGGCGTCGGGTAGTCGACGTTGAGCTTGAACAGGAAGCGGTCCCGCTGGGCCTCGGGAAGCGCGTAGACGCCTTCCTGCTCGATCGGGTTCTGGGTGGCCATCACCAAGAACGGGCTGGGCAACGGGAAGGTCTTGCCGCCGATCGAGATCTTGCGCTCGGCCATCACCTCCAGCAGTGCGGACTGCACCTTGGCCGGCGCGCGGTTGATCTCGTCGGCGAGCAGGAAGTTGACCACCACCGGGCCCAACTCGATGTCGAAGTCTTCCTTGCCCTGCCGGTAGATGCGGGTACCGATGATGTCGGTGGGCACCAGGTCCGGGGTGAACTGGATGCGGGCGAACGTGCCGCCGACCACCTTGGCGAACGTCTCGACGGCCAGCGTCTTGGCCACCCCGGGCACGCCTTCGAGCAGCACATGCCCCTTGGCGAGCAGGCCGACGAGCATCCGCTCGACGAGCTGGTCCTGGCCGACGATGATCCGCTTGACCTCGAAGACGGCGCGTTCGAGGGTGTGCACCTCGGCCTGCAGGCTGCCGTTGGGCGCGGCCTGCGGGGCAGCCGGCGCGGCGTGGGAGCCGGTCGACCCGGGCGGGAAGCCCGGCGCCGGGCTCGAACCGGGATAACCTCCGGCGCCCTGCGGCGGTCCACTCGGTGACGTCATCAACTTCCTCCCACGGTGTTCGACTACAAAACGCTGGTCTAGCTCATTGTTCTAGCGGGCAATCGGGTGCCCGCCGACAACTATTCCAGGCACTTCGAGATCCGTCGACGCTGCCCGGAAGAGTTCAGGTTCCCCTCAGGATTCGATGATGCGGGCCGCATAGGGCTGGATGCCCGCGGTGCGGACCGGGCTCACCGTGACGCGCTCCGCACTGCCCGATGCCTCCAGCATCTTGCCGCCGCCGAGGTACATCGCCACGTGCTGGCTACCGCCGGGGCCCCAGAACAGCAGGTCACCGCGCTTCGCCTGAGCCACCGGCACCCGGCGGCCGGTCTTGTACTGATCACCCGAATACTTCGGAATCTGCACACCCACGCCGGCGAACGCGTACCGGGTGAAGCCCGAGCAGTCGTAGCCGACCTTGCCGGCGTCGTAATCCACGCCGGGGCCGGGACCGGTCAGCGTGCCACCGCCCCACGAGTAGGGCACCCCCATCTGCGAGCCTCCACGCCGGATCACGTATTCGATGGCTTGTGGGCCGCGGACGCGACCGCCCGGGAATGTCGAGGCGGCCTGTTTGGGGGCCAGGCCGATGGATTGCAGGAACTGCTGACCGAGGTTCTGGGTGGTCTGCAGCGCGATCTGGCTGACCTGGAACGAAGCGTTGGCGATGGCGACCGGGTCGCCGGGTGCCCCGGAGCTGACGATCTTCGGGAGGGTGGGATCCCATTGCCCGTCGTCGGGTGCGGCGTTGGCCGGCGTCACCAGGCTGATCGCCGCGAACAAAGTTGCGGCGATCAGGGTCAGGCACCGTAAGGCGAAGGAGCGCAATGTTTTCCCATCAGTATTCGATGTAGCGAACGACGTACGGGGTCATCCCGCTGGTGCGGACCGGCGAGATCTTGACGTGCGAACCCGTGTAGGGCGCTTCGAGCATCTGACCGTTGCCTAGGTAGAGCGTCACGTGCTGGCTGCCACCGGGGCCGTAGAAGATCACGTCGCCGCGACGCATCTGCGAGGACGGGATCTTGCGGCCGGCGTTGTACTGGGAGCCCGAGTAGTGCGGCAATTTGATGCCGACACCGGCGAACGCGTAGAGGATCAGGCCCGAACAGTCGAACCCGACGGTGTTGGCGCCCGAATCGATACCGCGGCTCGGCCCGGCGGCGTTGCCACCGCCCCAGGAATACGGAACGCCCATCTGCGATCCGGCCCGCTGGATGACGTACTCGGATGCCTGCCTGCCGTACACCCGCGGGATCGCTCCGTTGGTGTAGCCGGTCGGGGTGGGCAGGATGCCCAGCTTCTGCAGGAACTGCCGCCCCATGTTCTGGGTGACTTGGGCGGAGGTCGCCGAGATCCCCAGCACGGTGTTGATGATCGCGACCGGGTCGCCGCTGACGAACGCGCTGGGGATCGCCGGCAGCGTGGGATCCCATGCGGTGTCCCACTTCTGACCCGCTTGCACCGGTGCGCCCGGCGCGCGATCCCAGTCCCCCGCCGCGACCTGCGGCGTCTGTCCCGGTGCCGGCGCTGCCGGCGCACTTGATGCCGATGCCTTGTGAACCTGAGCGAGTTGGGCCGCGGCGGCTTTCCGCTCGGCGGTCAGCCGGTCCAGCTCACCCCGCTGCGCGTTGAATGTCTGCTGCGCCTGTTGCAGCGCCGCGACCGCGTTGTCCTGACTGGACTGAGCGTTGGCCGCGGCCTGGTCGGCGTTCTGTTTGGCCAGCCGGGCCGCCGACTCGCGGTTGACCTGCTCGGTGCGGGCCCGCTGCAGATCGGCGATCACCTTGTCGGTGCTGGCGGCCAGGGTCTGACCGGTCGCCGCGGTGCGCGCGATGTCGGCGGGGTCGGACGCGGTCAGATACGAGTCCGACGGTCCGCTGACGTAGGTGGCCGCCGCGAAGGTGTCGAACCGTTTCTGTGCCTCGGCGATGGCGCGATTGGCGTCAGCGATGCCTTGCCGGCTGGCCTCGACCTCCTGCTGCGCCGTCGCGGCCGCGTCGCGGGCGTCTTGTACTCCGACGATGGCCTTGTTGACGGCTTCCTGCTGGGTCTGGATGGCGGCGCCGAGCTCCTGCAGCTTCTGGTCTGCGGTGGCCACCGCAGCCACGAGTGTGGCGATCTGATCGGGCGCACCGGGTTCCGCCGCGGCCGGGACTCCACCGGACAACGCCGTACCCAACAGCATCGCCGCGGTCAGCGGCAGCGCCCAGAACCGGCCGCTGCGACGCCACTTCGCGTCGCGGCCTGCTCCTCGCATGCGCGGAACCCGATCTGCTCCTCGCGTACGCGGGACGCCAACGGTGCGTCTCATTCGACTCAAGTCTCCTATGGCTCAACGTCGGCGTACCGGCGTTTGCTCCGGGCCTTTGCACAGAAGTCACATGAAGCACAACTGCAACAATGGGTACCGATTGCACCGTACGTCACATCTGACGCCAAAGAAACTTTAGTCACAAATTACAAGAATGTAATTGCGAATAGTGTGACCAATTAGTGATATTGGGCGGTATTACGAACGAATGTTCGACAGGATTTTCAGGACTCCGCAGAGTCGACGCTCGAGGCCCCTGACCCGGCCAATCGTTTGCTGCGCACCTGAAGAACGCGAGTGAGCACGGCCGCCGCGGCGACGCCGAGCGTCAGCACGATTGCGAGCGCAGTCCAGGGAAAGTCCGGGGTCGAAATCTCCCCCACGAAATTCTTCGCCGACAAAACCGCATTACCGGTCTTGGCCACGTCTTGTCCGGCTTCCAAAGTCACCCGGTCGATGGTCGGACTGTACGTACCGGCGAACGACGGACTCAACGCGAGCACGGTCGCGCCCGGATTGGCCTCACCGACCTCGGTAGCGATGTCACGCAACGGCGTATCGATCGCGGGGTTGGCCGGCAGCACCACGACCTTGAGGTCGACGCCTTCCTGGCGGGCATCGTTGACGACCTGCCGGAGGCCCTCGACATCGGCCTGCGGTGCGCTCACCCCGTCGTCGCGCACGTCGGCCTGCACGGCCGCCATGCACTTGGTCACGCCGTCGGGTTGCGCCGGATCCATGCCGACGGTGTCGCATACCTCGACCGGGATGTAAGCCGGCAGGAACGGGATGACATGAGGTCCGGTCACAGGGGCACGGTACGCCGAGCCTGGGCTGCGCCGCGAAGCGACACAGGAATCGACACCGCATCGACTGCCGTGCGTCACACCAGCGTGACGCCCGCCGTGCGGAGCCACTCCAACGTGACAACGGGAGACCGGCGCGGCCGCAGCGAGGCGGCGGCGAGGCGGCGAGATGGGACAGATCAGGCCGACTGGGTAGAAACGCGCATCCGACAAGGGAAGACTGGACCCCGGCCCACTCGGGCTTGCAGGACAAGCGTACTGTTAACATCGGAACGCCGCCGACACAGCCCGTCGCGGTGAGATCTAGCCGGGAGTTGATGTGAGCAGCGAGAATACGGAAAATTCGTCCCTTAACTCATTTGATGCCCGCGACACATTGACTGTCGGGGACCAGAACTACGAGATCTATAGACTCGACGCGGTACCCGGTACCGAGAAGCTTCCGTACAGCCTCAAGGTGCTTGCGGAGAACCTGTTGCGCACCGAGGACGGCGCCAACATCACCAAGGATCACATCCAGGCCATCGCCAACTGGGATCCCTCGGCCGAGCCGAGCATCGAGATCCAGTTCACCCCGGCCCGCGTGCTGATGCAGGACTTCACCGGTGTGCCGTGCATCGTCGACCTGGCCACCATGCGCGAGGCCGTGGCCGCCCTCGGCGGCGACCCGAACAAGGTCAACCCGCTGTCCCCCGCCGAGATGGTCATCGACCACTCCGTCATCCTCGACGTCTTCGGCAACGCCGGCGCCTTCGAGCGCAACGTCGAACTCGAATACGAGCGCAACTCCGAGCGCTACCAGTTCCTGCGCTGGGGCCAGGGCGCGTTCGACGACTTCAAGGTCGTCCCCCCGGGCACCGGCATCGTGCACCAGGTCAACATCGAGTACCTCGCCCGTGTCGTCATGGTCCGCGACGGCAAGGCTTACCCGGACACCTGCGTGGGCACCGACAGCCACACCACCATGGAGAACGGCCTCGGCGTGCTGGGCTGGGGCGTCGGCGGGATCGAGGCCGAGGCCGCCATGTTGGGCCAGCCCGTCTCGATGCTCATCCCCCGCGTCGTCGGCTTCAAGCTGACCGGTGAGATCAAGCCCGGCGTCACCGCCACCGACGTCGTGCTCACCGTCACCGACATGCTCCGCAAGCACGGCGTGGTCGGCAAGTTCGTCGAGTTCTACGGCAAGGGCGTGGCCGAGGTACCGCTGGCCAACCGCGCGACCCTGGGCAACATGAGCCCCGAATTCGGTTCCACCGCAGCGATCTTCCCGATCGACGAAGAGACCATCAACTACCTGCGGCTGACCGGGCGCAGCGAGCAGCAGCTGGCGCTCGTCGAGGCTTACGCCAAGGCACAGGGCATGTGGCACAACCCGGACAAGGAGCCGGTCTTCTCCGAGTACCTGGAGCTGGACCTGTCCACCGTCGTGCCGTCGATCTCCGGCCCGAAGCGCCCCCAGGACCGCATCGAGCTGACCGACGCCAAGAACGCGTTCCGCAAGGACATCCACAACTACGTCGAGGAGAACCTGCCGACCCCGCACACGCAGCTCGACGAGGCAGTCGAGGAGTCGTTCCCGGCTTCCGATCCGGCCAAACTGTCGTTCGCCGACGACGGCGCGGTGGACGTCCGTCCGTCCGCCGCCAACGGTGCCGAGGGCCGGCCGACCAAGCCCGTCACCGTGCGCTCCGACGAACGCGGCGACTTCGTGCTGGACCACGGCGCGGTCGTCGTTGCCGGAATCACCTCCTGCACCAACACTTCCAACCCGTCGGTCATGCTCGGTGCGGCGCTGCTCGCCAAGAAGGCCGTCGAGAAGGGCCTGAGCACCAAGCCGTGGGTCAAGACCAACATGGCGCCGGGCTCACAGGTCGTCACCGACTACTACAACAAGGCCAACCTCTGGCCGTACCTGGAGAAGCTGGGCTACTACCTGGGCGGCTACGGCTGCACCACCTGCATCGGCAACACCGGACCCCTGCCCGACGAGATCTCCAAGGCCATCAACGACAACGACCTTTCGGTGACCGCGGTGCTCTCGGGCAACCGCAACTTCGAGGGCCGCATCTCACCCGACGTGAAGATGAACTACCTGGCCTCCCCGCCGCTGGTGATCGCCTACGGCATCGCGGGGACCATGGACTTCGATTTCGAGACCGATCCGCTCGGACAGGACCAGGACGGCAACGACGTCTTCCTCAAGGACATCTGGCCATCTGCCGCCGAAATCGAGGAGACCATCGCATCCTCGATCAACCGCGAGATGTTCACCGACTCCTACGCCGACGTGTTCAAGGGCGACGACCGCTGGCGCTCGCTGGCCACGCCGGAGGGCAACACCTTCGAGTGGGACGACGCGTCCACCTACGTGCGCAAGGCCCCGTACTTCGACGGCATGCCCGCCGAACCGGAGCCGGTCGGCGACATCAAGGGCGCCAGAGTCCTTGCCCTGCTTGGCGATTCGGTGACCACCGACCACATCAGCCCGGCCGGCTCGATCAAGCCGGGCACCCCGGCAGCGCAGTACCTCGACGCCAATGGCGTCGAGCGCAAGGACTACAACTCGCTGGGGTCGCGTCGCGGCAACCACGAGGTGATGATCCGCGGCACTTTTGCCAACATCCGCCTGCGCAACCAGCTGCTCGACGATGTCTCCGGCGGCTACACGCGCGACTTCACGCAGCCGGATGGCCCGCAGGCGTTCATCTATGACGCCTCGGTCAACTACAAGGAAGCCGGCATCCCGCTGGTCGTCCTGGGCGGCAAGGAGTACGGGTCGGGCTCGTCGCGTGACTGGGCGGCCAAGGGCACCGTGCTGCTCGGCGTCAAGGCCGTCATCACCGAATCCTTCGAGCGCATCCACCGCTCGAACCTGATCGGTATGGGTGTGATCCCGCTGCAGTTCCCCGTTGGAGAATCCGCGACGAGTCTCCGTTTGGACGGCACCGAGACCTACGACATCACCGGTATCGAGGCACTCAACGAGGGCAAGACCCCGAAGACGGTGAAAGTGACCGCCACCAAGGAAGATGGTTCCAAGGTGGAGTTCGACGCGGTGGTCCGCATCGACACCCCCGGCGAGGCCGACTACTACCGCAACGGCGGCATCCTGCAGTACGTGCTGCGCAACATGCTGAAGTCGAAGTAATCCTGTCCAGACTGACCGAAGCAGGTAAGGGACAGCGCCAACCGGCGCTCGCGCGAGGAGTGGTCTGAATGCCGCGGGTAACCGACGACCATCTCGCCGCCCGGCGCCGTCAGATTCTCGACGGCGCCAGGCGCTGCTTCGGCCAGTACGGCTACGAGAGTGCGACCGTGCGGCGGCTCGAAGAAACCATCGGGCTGTCGCGCGGCGCAATCTTTCACCACTTCAAGGACAAGGACACCTTGTTCTTCGAGCTGGCTCGCGAGGACGCCGAACGGATGGCCGACGTGGCCGCCCGTGAGGGCTTGATCCAGGTGATGCGGAACATGCTCGCGGCACCCGAACAGTTCGACTGGCTGGCCACCCGGCTCGAAATCGCCCGAAAGTTGCGCAACGATCCGGCCTTTCATCGAGGTTGGGCGGAACGGTCGGCCGAGTTGGACGCCGCGATCACCGCACGCCTACGCCGGCAGAAGCAGGCCGGGCGGCTCCGCGACGATGTGCCGAGCGCGGTCCTGCACATCTATCTCGATCTGGTCCTCGATGGCCTGGTGGCCAGGATCGCCTCCGGCGAGGACCCGAAGAACCTCACGGCCGTACTGGACCTCGTCGAGGACAGCGTGCGCCAGCAGGCGGCGGCTGACGGTTGAAATCGGCTACCGCGCAGCGGTTGTGCCCGTCACACCCTTGACCGGGTGCGGTGATTCGGGCCGCCGCGACTGCGCATAGTCGTGCCTGACTCCCGCAACAAGCTGTGGATGGAGCCGTACGAACGTCCGGTCTTCGCCACAAGCGATCGAATGCTGGCACCCCCCTCGTACTCCTTGCGAAGTTCAGCCAGCAGTTCGCCGCGATTCTTGTTCATAGTTTCCCTCATCGACATCTCCCCGCTTGTGATGCCCCGACGCATACCCAGAGTAGGAAGCGCCCACACACCGACGGGGCGATTTGTCCAACGTCTTAAATTGACGTTCTCGAAGATGCGGCAGTTCTTGGGAATTCGCGATCAGGCGAGCTCGATGAGGTCCCGGTACTCGGTGGACCAGAAGTCCTCTGTGCCGTCCGGAAGCAGAACGACACGCTGCGGATCGAGAGCTTCGGCCGCACCCGGATCGTGGGTGACCAACACCACAGCGCCCTGATAGCTGCGCAACGCGTCGAGAACCTGCTCTCGCGAGGCGGGATCGAGGTTGTTGGTCGGCTCGTCGAGCAACAACACATTGGCCGTCGACGCAACCAGCCCGGCCAGCGCCAGGCGGGTCTTCTCGCCACCGGACAGGGTGCCCGCGGGCTGTTCCAACTGCGGGCCGGTGAACATGAACGCGCCCAACAGGCCTCGAAGATCCTGTTCGCCGGTGTCGGGCGCGGCATGGCGGATGTTCTCCCACACCGTCGCCTCATTGTCGAGGGTGTCGTGTTCCTGGGCGAAGTATCCGATCTTGCAGCCGTGGCCGGGTTCCAAAACTCCGGCGTCGGCGCTCTCGGCACCGGCAAGCAGCCGCAGCAGGGTCGTCTTACCCGCACCGTTGAGGCCGAGAACCACCACCCGAGAACCGCGGTCGATGGCCAGATCCACGCCCGTGAAGATCTCCAACGATCCGTACGTCTTGGTCAGCCCTTTGGCCACCAGCGGGGTTTTGCCGCACGCGGCCGGGGTGGGGAACTTGATGCGGGCTACCTTGTCGGCCACCCGCTCGGCATCGAGCTCAGCGATCATGCGCTCGGCACGACGCAACATGTTCTGTGCGGCAACGGCTTTGGTGGCCTTGGCGCCCATTTTGGCGGCCTGAGCCCGCAACGCACCTGCCTTCTTCTCGGCATTGGCACGTTCGCGGCGGCGACGTTGCTCGTCGGTGGCGCGCGCATCGAGGTACTTCTGCCAACCCATGTTGTAGACATCGGCCTCACCACGAACCGCATCGAGAAACCACACCCGGTTGACGACATCGGCCAGCAGATCGACATCGTGACTGATGACGACGAGGCCGCCGGTGTGGTTGTGCAGGAAGTCCCGCAGCCAGCCGATCGAGTCGGCGTCGAGGTGGTTGGTAGGTTCGTCGAGCAGCAACGTGGTGGCCGAACCGGACCCCGTCTCGGACGCCGCGAACAAGATGCGGGCGAGTTCCACCCGCCGACGCTGGCCACCCGACAGAGTGCGCAGCGGCTGGGTGAGGATCCGATCGGGCAGGCCGAGGCTCGCGCAGATGCGCCCGGCCTCGCTCTCGGCGGCATACCCGCCGAGCGCCGAGAACCGTTCCTCCAACTGCCCGTAGCGGCGCACCGCCTTGTCCCGCGCAGCGTCATCGGCCACCTCGGCCATCAGCGCCTGCTGCTTCTCCAAGTCGGCCAGCAGCGTGTCGAGGCCACGAGCCGACAGCACACGATCGCGGGCCAGCACATCGAGATTGCCCTCACGCGGATCCTGCGGCAGGTAGCCGATCTCACCCGTGCTCGTGATGGTGCCCGCGTACGGTTCGCCCTCCCCCGCCAGGATGCGCATCGTCGTGGTCTTGCCTGCGCCGTTGCGTCCGACCAGGCCGATCCGGTCGCCCGGCTGCACCCGCAACGCCGAGCCCTCGATGGACAGCAGCGTGCGCGCTCCGGCGCGGACCTCCAGGTCCGTTGCGGTGATCACGCTGCGGTCCTCCTGTTTTCTCGTCGCGGTGGCGTGTCGTGGGTTACTTCTCGTGGTGCCGGTCGGCTCCTCGCGCTAGCGCTCGTCGGTGAAGACCGGGGGGCGCTTCTCCGCGCGCGCGGCAACCGCTTCCTCGAAGTTTGCGGTGAGCAGGCGCACAAAGAGTTGTCCCAGGCCCTCGGCCTGCATGTGCCCCTCCAGACTAGCGGCGTCCAGTCCACTCCAAAGTGTGCGCTTGGTCAACTCGATACCCGGCCGGGAGAACGCTGCCATGCGTTCCGCCATTGCATAGCAGGTGTCCAGGAGGGCGTGCTCGGCCACCACGCTGGACACCAGACCGATGCGTTCGGCCTCCTGAGCGTCGACGTCGCGGCCGGTCAGCATGATCTCGAACGCGCGTGACGACCCGATGGCCCGCGGCAGCAGGTAGGACAAGCCCAGCTCACTGGCGGTAAGCCCGTTGTTGATCCCCGCGGCGCGGAAATACGCGCCCTCGGCGGCGACTCTGACGTCACAAGCCAGGGCGAGGCACAGGCCGCCGCCGATGGCCGCACCGTTCACCGCGGCGATGACCGGCTGGTGCAGCCGCCGTAGGGCGAGAATCACATCGTCGAGGATCTCCATCGACCGCAGCGCGTACGTCGGCCTGGTCAGCCCGGCGACGTGCGGCACCGATCCCGCCGACTTGTGATCGGCCCCGGAGGAGAAACCTCGACCGGCCCCGGTCAGCACCACGACGCGCACGCTGTTGTCGTAGCGCAACTCTTCCAGGACGCCCTTGAGCGGCACCATGACATCGAAGGCCATCGAGTTCATCCGCTCGGGGCGGTTGAGGGTCACCAGGGCCAGGTCCGGGCGCGGACGGTCGACCAGGACGAATTCGTTCTGCGCAGTCACGGTCAGCACGCTATCGCGTGCCGGGCATCACACCTGTTCGGCGTCGCCCTGCGCGGCCTGCTCCTTCATCGCGGCGTCGATGTCGAACTCCCTGATCTTCTGAACCAGATCCTCCAAGGCCGCCGGCGGCAGCGCTCCGGCCTGGTTGAAGACCAGTTTGCCCTTCTTGAACGCCATCAGGGTGGGGATCGACTTGATGTCGGCCGCCGCGGCGAGCCCCTGCTCGGCCTCGGTGTCCACCTTGGCGAAGACGACGTCGGGATGCTGCTCGGAGGCAGCCTTGAACGTCGGCGCAAACGCGCGGCACGGCCCACACCATGACGCCCAGAAGTCCACCAGCACGATCTCGTTGCCGTTGACGATGTCATTGAACTGATCTGCGGTGATGTCTTGCGTACTCACACTTTTCCTAACGTCGGGGCTTGACGGCCTGTTCCCACCATATTTCAGTGCAGGGCTGCCAACGCGGTTTCAGCGTGGTATCCGGCGAACCCGCTCAGCGAATCGTCCCGCAGACGGTTCACCCAACCGGGATCGGCCAACAGTGCGCGGCCGACCGCAACGATGTCGAATTCACCGGCCCGGTACTGCTCCAGCAGCCGGTCCACCGGTGCCGGCGTGATCGGCTCCCCGTCGATCCGTCCGGGCCTGAACTCCGTAGCCAGGCCCACCGAACCGACGCTGATCACGGGCAGCCCGCTCACCTTCTTGGTCCACCCCGCAAGGCTCAACGGCGATCCGTCGAACGCCGGCACATAGTGCCGGCGGGTCGACGGGTGCAGGACGTCGACGCCCGCGTCGACCAGGGGCCCCAGCAGCGTCTCGAGCTCGGCCGGGGATGCCGCCAGTTGCGCGTCATAGGCTTTCGCCTTCCATTGCGAGAACCGGAAGATGATCGGGAACTCGGAGCCGACGGCAGCGCGCACCGCCGCGACCACCTCTGCCGGAAAACGTGTCCTGGCGGCGACGGAGCCACCGTAGCCGTCCGTGCGCTGGTTTGTTTTTTCCCAAAGGAATTCGTCCAGCAGGTAGCCATGTGCTCCGTGCAACTCCACGGCGTCGAATCCCGCGGCCCGGGCGTTGCGGGCGGCTTCGGCGAAACTTGAAGCGACTCCGGCGAGTTCCTCGGTCCGCAGCGCTCGGCCTTTCGCCGCACCGGCACTGTCGATCCCCGACGGGCTGACCGGAACCAGCCCGTCGGAGTCGTCGCGTTCGCCGCCCTGGTGCCACAGTTGCGCGGCGATCACCGATCCGTGGTCATGTACGACGGCAGTAACCTCCCGCCAACCGTCCAGCACGCGATCTCCGGATAGCGTCGGAATGCTGAACGGCCAGCCAGCCACCGGATCGGCCAGCCGGACCCCCTCGGTGATGATCAGTCCGACACCTCCCGCGGCCCGCCGCGCGTAATACGCCGCGACATCGGGCCCGGGGACACCGTCGGGCGATGCCCGCCTGGTCATCGGCGCCATCGCGAAACGGTTCGGGATCGTCACCGATCCGATGGTGAGCGGACTGAACAAGTCACGGAGAGGTTGGCTCATGTGCGGGACCAACACCCGCCGTGGCGTCCGGATTCCGATTTACTCAGCGCGAAGTCGTGCCGTATCAGGCATACGAGGGCAGCTCACGGCGCCGTCCCGACTCGAACCGCCAAAGTGCGGTGTGAAGCGCGGCGAGATCCCAGCCCGCGGAGCGCGATACGGCACGCAGCGCAGCGGCAGGGTCGCCGGCACCTGCCTCGCGGGCCACATAATCGGCCACCGCAACGTCGACCCTGACCTCCGGCAGCTGCGCGAGGAGCACGAGGTATGTCCAGGTGAAGCCGGACCGTTGCCCGGTCACCCCGCACCAGGCCGCCCTGGCCGGCCCGCAACGCTCGGCGTCCTCGGCGACCGCTCGCAGGTCCGCGGTTGTCTCGATACCCAACTCGACGAGCGCCTGGGCAGCCTGCACCAGCGCGGCCGCGCGCAGCGGGGCGTTCTTGGCAGTCGACGTAGGACGACGATTGCCGATCTCCGATGCCCACCGGTCCGGGCCGCCGAATTCATCGACGCTCGCCAGCAGTACTGCGGCACCGTCGGTATCGGCGTCGCCTCCCTGATCTGCCCGGCGGCTGCGGTACCGCTCGACCACTTTCTCAACGGTCAGGTGACGCGCCCCCGTCGCATAGATCGCATCAATGATGCACAGCGCCAACGACTTCGGATACCCCACCGAAGCCGGCCAGCCTGCCGGATCCCCCAGGTCGCGCTCGCAAGCCGCACGCAGTCTCTCGATTTCGGCGCTCGTGATGTCGGCGTTCATGACGGTGCCCTCCGTTCAGCGAGACCCTGTTGGTCCCTTTGCCCGGAAGCTAACGAGAGCGCCCGACAAGTCCGGACTGAGATCGCTCCGAAATCGCGAGTTATCCACAGGCCTGATCGACCCGGGCGAGCAGTTGGGGTCCGCTGAAACTCCACAGTGACCGGCCCCAACACCAATCGGTCACCGACCACCTTTACCTCAGGACTGTGCTCCATGCGTGCCTCCGATTTCGTCCACCGACGAAATTGGTAGCACCGAGCACCGAGCACCGAGCACCGAGCACCGACAGCGAGGCAATCAACGCGGTGGATCCCCGGCCCAGCGAAACGTGTTGACATATCTCCCCAGATCCTTCGCCAACTCCAGACCCGCGCCCGACGGTTTGGTGGATCCTGGACCGGGCCGGGATTCCCGATACGGACCGACCGCGTCGGCGATGAGCGCGACGTCCCCCTTCACCGCAACCAGGACGATCACCCGCATCCGCACCAGACTGCTCATCGCACCCTGCGGCCAGTAGTCAGCAACCAGGCCGTAGCCGGATTGATAGCCGACCATCGCGTTGGGAATTTCATAGGCCAGCTGGGCATGGGGAAAGGACTGCTCGACAAATGAATTCGCGATTTCGTCGGAGCTCCGTCCGTCGGCGCGCCGGCCGAGCAGCCGCATGGTGCCGCCATCCACACGAACGGATTCCGCCGTCACCCCGTCAGATTCGGTGGTGATCCGATACGGTTCGCCGTCCGCGGGGTACGAGACGGAGAAGGCGCCGTCGGCGGCGGTGAACACCGGACTGGCGGTCACCGGTTCGCCGACCGGTGGGCTCCCACATTCCGGTGGGCACGCGTAACGTGCCGGCGGCGCGCTGAGCAACCCCGACAGCCCGATGAGCGCCACCGCGGCAGTCACGTTGGCCGCGCCCCAGATCACCAGCAGCCGTCCCACCGAGGCAGTGCGAAGCGGGCGTTGTTCGCGGCGGTGCGTCCGCGACCAGCTTGAGGACGCCCGGGCTGCGGCTCCACATGTCAGACAGAAGGCCATGTCGGGTACGACCTGGTCGCAGTACGGACACAGCGCCGACTCGTCGGCGGCGATCGGGTCGTGCGCCTCATGGAGCAGCGCCAGGTGCAGGCCAATCCGCAGCGCGAGCAGCGCCAGGGCCGTGACAGCCAGGTGCACGGCCAGTTGCAGCAGTTCGGGAACCTGGGCTACGTCGATCAGCCCCAGGATCGCATAGACGGTGACCGCCGCCGCGGCAGCCGCCGCCATCGCGCCCCGCACTGAGCCGGGATGCCGGCGCGTTGTAGCGGCCGACCGAGTGAACCACAGTGCTGCACCCACCAGGCCGCCCACCGCGATGGCCGACAACGGAAGCGTCACGCCGTGAATCGCGGCCTCGACCATGAGCCCCGTCATGGGCCGGTTCCGCACCACCAACTGGGTGGTGAACTGTGGCTCCAGCCTCGTCAGTGTGGCGGCGGCGGTGAATGCCAGCGCGCCCACCGCCCCGATCATGAACCCGTGCAGGGACTCCCGAGCCGTCCGGTCCAGCGACCGCACCACGACTGCGGGGAGCAGCACGAGCAGCAGCGCACCGATTGGAACGCCGAGGCCGTCCTGAAATATCTGATACGAAGTCAGGCCATCGCCCACTGGGACGCTGTAGGCCCGGGCCAGACTCGGACCGGTCCACAGCGCCCAACCGACTCCCAACGCAACCCCGAGAACGATGTCGAGCAGCAGGATCCAGGCCGGAGCGTCGCGGTCGGCTCCCGACTCGCGCAGGTAGAGGCCAAACAGCACCGGAAGTCCCAACGTGCCCACCGCGGTGGCGGCGGCCGGCATGCGCAGGAGGGTACAGGCCATCAGAGCCAGCACCAGGACCGCCAGTCCGACGCGGAACGCGATCCTGGAACGGGTCGGCAGCTGCGGAAACAGCGAACTGGCCAGGGCCGGCCGGAGCAGTCGTTCCCCGGCGGCGGCCGCGTATGCCCGCAATCGCAACCAGGGCGGCCCGTCACCACGGCCGACGGTCAGCGGTGCGCCGCAGAGCCCGCAGAAAGTTCCTGCGGGCACGTCGTTTCGGCAGGCCGGGCACGTCATTGCGTCAACTTCTGGACGAGCAGAACGTCTTGGACGAGCTTTTCGACGTCGGGTGTGCCGAGCCCGGTCACCAGGTCGTAGCCGGGCCCGGCATCGTGTGCCGCGTTGCCGCCGAGAGTGACGTCGCGGAACGCCGGTAATGGGGAATCCGCGGCGATTCGGTACAGCAGGGGGTTGATGTTTCCGATCGCACGGCCGCCGTTGACGAGTAGGTACTGATTCATGACGGCTGTCAGTCCGGCCCAGATCGGTGCGGACTGCGAAGTCCCTCCACCAACCAGATTCCGTTGGTGCAGGACGATTCTCACGCTGGTGAATGGGTCGGCGACAGCCGAGACATCTGGGACCAACCGGTTGGCGGCATGCTCCTCGGGAGACACCGTGCGCTGCCAATCGGGCCGCTCGAACAGCGACGACACCCCGCCACCGCTGCCCTGCGACAGCGGAATGTGGAACCAGGCCTGTTCGGCCAGCCAGCGACCGTCGGCGCCGGTGGACAGGGTGGTACCACCGACAGAAGTGATCTCGGGCAACGAGGCGACCGCATCCAGCCCGATGTCGTCGGTGCTCGGGGGCGACGACCAGTCCTGTCCGCCTTTGCATTCCAGCCCCGCGAGGTCGCCGCTGGCGCTGAAAGAGGTTGTGCCGTTGACATGCGCGGCGGCCAGGGCGGACCGGACCGGAGCCAGGTCTGCGGCCGTATAGAGCTTGTCGCATCCCCAGCCGATCGAAAAACTCCAGACGGCGCCGGGGAACTGTCGATCAGTCGTCGCCAGCAGCTGTCCGATTCGTTCGAAGCCTCCGTCCCCCTCGACGGTCGGCCTCGCGTTGACGACCACTTTCTGGGCGTCCGGCGCGATGGCGTGGACGAGTTGCAGGTCCATTGTCGTTTCGGCCCGTGGTTCACTCGGCTGACCGCCGACAAGAACGGGCGTGAACTTCGGCAGCCTGTAGGTGGTCGCGTATGCGTCGAGGTCGGCTTGGTCGTACCCGCTGAACGCGAAGATCACGACGGTGGTGCCCTTGCCGGTATAGCCTTCGGCGGCCAATTGGTTCGCGTTGTAGGCGGTCCGCAATGCGTCGGGAGTCAGCCCCCGATCGGGAACGTCCAATGGCGCCATGATCGTCGGGCGTGATTCGCGGTGCGGCGTATAGCCGAGGATGCGACCGATTTCGGCGACCTCACCGTGTAGCGGCGCGGGGATCGTGGGCTGCTGCGGCGACGCGTAGAACAGCTGACCACGCCGACCCCGGTATTCGTTGATGGTGACGCCGAAGGCATCGGCCACCTGGTTCGGTGCACCCTCCAAAATCGCCCAGTCGTGAGCCGGCTGCCACCGCACTGAAAGATTCCGCAGGCCCGCCCATTCCATCAGCCGGACAGGCCGGGAACGGCCCTGCAGGGTGGCGGTGAGCTGGACAGGACCGCTGCGTGCCGGACCAAGGTCGGCTGAGGCATGGAGCAACGACGCGTACGGTCCATCAATGACATTCGGCGAGCCGGGCCCCGGCATGGTCTGAACGTCGGCGGTCAGAAACAACACCCCGGCCATGGCCATCACAACCAGCGGCCGACACCTGGAGATTGCGCGCACGCTGCGTTACCTCACCGGTCGCGGGTCTAGAACCCCGGGTCTCGGGGTGCCGGATCCGTCGGCCCGAATGAGTTGGGATCACGTGGATCGAGTGTCGGACCGTAATCGGGGATGTTCTCGGTCGGCTCTACTGGCGGCGCGGTCGTGGTGGTTGTCGTCGTGGTGGTTTGTTCGGGGGTCTCGGCAGTGTCTGAACAGCCGACGGTCACCGAAAGCATCGCGACGATGGCCGATGCCCCGACTGTCCAGAACACCCGGTAGGCCAAACGTTTCGAAGCCATGTGCGCGTCCTGACGGTTCTGAAGCGAGCAGAAGGTCGGAGGCTCACTCTAACCTTCGCCCGGCAACCAGAAGGTCTAGACGGTGAAACCGAGGGCGCGCAGCTGTTCGCGGCCGTCGTCGGTGATCTTGTCCGGACCCCACGGTGGGTTCCAGACCCAGTTGATCTTGATCTCGTTGACCAGACCCGCGCCCACCAATGCGGTACGCGACTGGTCCTCGATCACGTCGGTCAGCGGGCAGGCCGCCGAGGTGAGCGTCATGTCGATCAGCGCGACGGCGCCTTCATCGCCCTGTTCGACGTCGAGGCCGTAAACCAGACCGAGGTCGACGACGTTGATGCCCAACTCGGGGTCTACCACGTCGCGCATGGCTTCTTCTACGTCGGCCAACAGTTCCTCTGAGGCCCCGGAGACTTCCCCGCTCGCTGCGCTCGTGTCCGCCGGTACGTCACTCATCGCTTGTCCTCCACGTCGTCGCTGGCCTGTGCCAGCGCGTCTTTAAAAGCCATCCAACCCAGCAGCGCACATTTGACCCGCGCCGGATACTTGGCGACACCGGCGAATGCGATGCCGTCACCGAGTACATCTTCGTCCCCCTCCACGTTGCCGCGTGAGGAAATCATCTCGGTAAAGGCCTCGACCGTCTTGAGGGCGTCGCCGACGCTCTGGCCGATGACCTGATCGGTCAACACCGAGGTGGCGGCCTGACTGATCGAACAACCCTGGCCGTCATAGGAGATGTCGGCCACCGTCTCGGCGTCCTCGGACAGCGCGACCCGCAGCGTCACCTCGTCCCCGCAGGTCGGGTTGACGTGGTGCACCTCGGCGGCGAACGGCTCACGCAGGCCCCGGTGATGCGGGTGCTTGTAGTGGTCCAGGATCACTTCCTGGTACATCTGTTCCATTTTCACGAGAAGAACTCCACAGCACGTTTGACGCCGGCCACCAGGCGGTCCACCTCGTCGAGCGTGTTGTAGACCGCAAACGACGCGCGGGCCGTGGCGGCGATACCGAAACGGCGGTGCAGTGGCCAGGCGCAATGGTGCCCGACGCGTACCGCGACGCCCTCGTCATCGAGCACCTGCCCGACATCGTGGGCGTGGATCCCGTCCACCACGAAACTGACCGGCGAGCCACGGTGCTCCATCGACTGCGGACCGACGACCCGGACCTGCGGGATACCGGCCAAGCCTTCCAGGGCGGCGGCGACGAGCTCGGCTTCGTGGGCCTCGACCACGTCGATCCCGATGTTGGTCAAATACCGTGCCGCAGCGGCTAGTCCGACCACCTGCGAGGTCATCGGGGTGCCCGCCTCGAAGCGCTGCGGGGCCGGTGCGTAGGTGGTCTGTTCCATCGTGACGGTCTCGATCATCGAGCCACCGGTGATGAACGGAGGCATCGCGTTGAGCAGCGCCAACCGTCCGTAAAGCACACCGATGCCGGTGGGCCCGAGCATCTTGTGACCCGAGAACGCCGCGAAATCGACGTCGAGGGCATGGAAGTCGACCGGCTGGTGCGGCACCGACTGGCAGGCGTCGAGCACGGTCAGCGCACCGACCGCCTTCGCCCGCGAAACCAGCTCGGCCACTGGGGCGATGGCGCCGGTGACGTTCGAATGATGGCTGAACGCCACCACCTTCACGCGCTCGTCGAGCTCCAGCGAATCCAGGTCGATGCGCCCGTCTTCGCTCACCCCGTACCAACGCAGGGTCGCACCGGTGCGCTGGGCGAGTTCCTGCCACGGAATCAGATTCGCGTGGTGCTCCAACTCGGTCGTGACGATCACGTCGCCGGGCCCGACGGCATGCTCGAACCGCTTGTCCCCGAGCACATATGCGACGAGGTTGATCGCCTCGGTGGCGTTCTTTGTGAACACCAACTCGTCCGGCTCGGCACCCACGAACGCCGCGATGTCAGCACGGCCCTGCTCGTAGGCGTCGGTGGCCTCTTCCATCAGTTGGTGCGCACCACGGTGCACGGCCCCGTTGGAGGTGGTCAGGAACTCCCGTTCCGCATCGAGCACCTGCAGCGGCTTCTGCGACGTAGCCCCGGAATCCAGGTAGGCCAGCTGCTTTCCGCTGCGCATGACCCGGCTCAGAATCGGGAAATCCGCCCTGACCTCAGCCAGCACGGTGGGGTCGAAAGTTTGTGCAACAGTCACAATTTCGCTCCTCCCGTCCGCGCTATATCAGGCTCCGACCGCCTGCGTGAAGCGCACGTATCCGTTCTCTTCGAGCTCGTCGGCGAGTTCCGGCCCGCCCGATTCCACGATGCGCCCGCCAACGAACACGTGCACGAACTGTGGACGGATGTAGCGCAGGATGCGGGTGTAGTGGGTGATCAGCAGGATGCCGCCGTGCTCGGCTTCGGCATAGCGGTTGACGCCCTCGCTCACGATGCGCAGCGCATCGACGTCCAGCCCCGAGTCGGTCTCGTCGAGGATCGCGATCTTCGGCTTGAGCAGACCCAGCTGCAGGATCTCGTGGCGCTTCTTCTCACCGCCGGAGAAGCCCTCGTTGACACTGCGCTCACCGAACGCCTGATCGATCTCCAGATCGTCCATCGCGGCCTTGACTTCCTTGACCCAGTGCCGCAGCTTCGGGGCCTCGCCGCGAACCGCCGTGGCCGCCGTACGCAAGAAGTTCGACATCGACACCCCGGGCACCTCGACCGGGTACTGCATGGCCAGGAAAAGGCCCGCCCGCGCCCGCTCGTCGATGCTCATCTCCAGGACGTCCTGCCCGTCGAGGGTGATCGACCCGGAGGTGACGGTGTACTTGGGATGTCCGGCGATCGCGTAGGACAACGTCGACTTGCCCGAGCCGTTGGGACCCATCACGGCGTGGGTCTCCCCCGACTTCACGGTGAGGTCGACGCCCTTCAAGATTGGGATTTCGGTGTTCTCGGCGCCTTCGGCGGCATTGACCGAGACGTGCAGGTCCTTGATTTCCAGAGTGGTCATGAGTGCGATGCTTCCGATTCGTTAAGTTCGTTCTTTTGCAGTTCTTGCTCTATGGCGGCGGTCAGACGCTCGCGCACCTCGGGCACGGCGATCTTGGCGATGATCTCGTTGAAGAAACCGCGCACGACCAGGCGCCGGGCCTGATCCTCGGGAATGCCGCGAGCGCGCAGATAGAACAACTGCTCGTCGTCGAAACGCCCGGTGGCACTGGCGTGCCCGGCTCCGACGATCTCGCCGGTCTCGATTTCGAGGTTGGGCACCGAATCGGCGCGGGCACCGTCGGTGAGCACCAGGTTGCGGTTCACCTCGAAGGTGTCGGTGCCGGTGGCTTCGGCGCGGATCAGCACGTCGCCGATCCACACGGTGTGCGCGTCGGGCTTCTTCGAATCCGGATCGCCTTGCAGCGCACCCTTGTAGAGCACGTCGGACTTACAGTGCGGCTGGGCGTGGTCGACGAGCAACCGCGACTCGAAGAACTGCCCGTCGTCGGCGAAATAGGTGCCGAGCATCTTCGCGTCGCCGCCGGGCCCGGTGAAGCGCACGGTGGCCGAAGTGCGCACGACATCGCCACCGAGGGTGACGTTGACGTGTCCGAGCACCGCATCCTTGCCGAGCTTGGCGTGGTGGGCGCTGACATGCACCATGTCGTCGGCCCAGTCCGCGATCCAGATCAATCCGAGGCCGGCCGAATCACCGACGATGATCTCGACGTTGTCGGCGTAGGTTCCGCTGCCGCGCAGGTCGACGACCACGATCGCGCGAGACAGCTCCTCGACGCGAATCTGCAGATGCCCGTAGCCCACTACGCCCTCGCCGGGTCCGTCGACGACGATCTCGATCGGCTCGGCTACCTCGGTGTCGCGCTTGACCGTCACCACGGTCGCCGTCTCGAACGACGAATAGGCCTGGGCCGCAACACGATCGGTGGGCACACCACCCTCGCCGAGCCGCTTGTCGTCGCGGCCGACGGTCTCCACGGTCACGCCGGGTCGCTCGGTCACGGTGATGCCGGCACTGCCGTTCGCGACGGCGGAACCGTCATGCAGGCCACGCAGCCGCTTGAGCGGGGTGAACCGCCACAGCTCGTCGCGACCGCCGGGCACTTCGAACGCATTGACGTCGAACGATGCGAACAGCTCGCCCTTGTTGGCCCCGGCCAATGTCGAACCGGAGTTGGCGGCCGCGCTTTCGGCCGCTTCAGTCAGATTTGAACCCACTTAACCGACCGCGCCTTCCATCTGCAGCTCGATCAGCCGGTTGAGCTCGAGCGCGTATTCCATGGGCAGTTCCTTGGCGATGGGCTCGACGAAGCCACGCACCACCATCGCCATCGCCTCGTCCTCGGTCAGGCCACGGCTCATCAGGTAGAAGAGCTGATCTTCGCTGACCTTGGACACCGTGGCCTCGTGCCCCATCGTGACGTCGTCCTCACGGATGTCCACATACGGGTAGGTGTCCGAGCGGCTGATCGTATCGACCAGCAGCGCATCGCATTTCACGCTCGAACGGCTGCCGTGGGCACCCTTGTTCACCTGAACGAGGCCGCGGTAGGAAGCCCGTCCGCCGGCCCGCGCCACCGACTTGGACACGATGTTGCTCGACGTGTGCGGTGCCAGGTGCAGCATCTTGGCGCCGGTGTCCTGATGCTGCCCCTCACCGGCGAACGCCACCGAGAGCACCTCGCCCTTGGCGTGCTCACCGGTCATCCAGACCGCGGGGTACTTCATGGTGACCTTGGAACCGATGTTGCCGTCGATCCACTCCATGGTGGCGCCGGCCTCGGCCCGGGCCCGCTTGGTGACCAGGTTGTAGACGTTGTTGGACCAGTTCTGGATCGTGGTGTAGCGCACCCGGGCACCGGGCTTGACCACGATCTCGACAACCGCGGAGTGCAGCGAATCCGACTTGTAGATCGGTGCGGTACACCCCTCGACGTAGTGCACGTAGGAACCTTCGTCGGCGATGATCAGGGTCCGCTCGAACTGGCCCATGTTCTCGGTGTTGATCCGGAAGTAGGCCTGCAGCGGGATGTCGACGTGCACGCCCGGCGGTACATAGATGAACGATCCGCCCGACCACACCGCGGTGTTCAGTGCCGAGAACTTGTTGTCCCCGGCGGGGATCACCGTGCCGAAGTGCTCCTTGAAGATCTCCGGGTATTCACGCAGGCCCGAGTCCGTGTCGAGGAAGATGACCCCCTGGGCCTCAAGGTCCTCGCGGATCTGGTGGTAGACCACCTCGGACTCGTACTGGGCCGCGACACCGGCCACCAGGCGCTGCTTCTCGGCTTCCGGAATGCCAAGGCGGTCATAGGTATTGCGAATGTCCTCGGGCAGCTCCTCCCAGGAAGCCGCCTGCTTCTCGGTGGAGCGCACGAAGTACTTGATGTTGTCGAAGTCGATGCCCTCGAGGTTGGAACCCCAATGAGGCATCGGCTTCTTGTCGAAGGTGCGCAGCGCCCGCAGCCGGGTCTCCAGCATCCATTCCGGCTCGTTCTTCTTGGCCGAGATGTCACGCACGACGGCTTCGGAAAGACCCCGCTGCGCACTCGCGCCGGCGACATCCGAGTCCGACCAGCCGTAGCCGTAGTTACCCAGCGACGCGATGGCCTCTTCCTGGGTCAATGGCGTTTCGGGCGTGATGGTCATTTCGCCGCTCCTTGTTTGATCGTTGCGGTCGTCCGGGCGCGGGCTGTGCCCCGAACTTCCGTTGCACTGTCTGTGGTTGTCTCTACCCCGACGCCGTCCACGTCGAGTGGGACATGGGTGGTGCAGGCACAGTCACCGTTGACGATGGTGGCCAGGCGTTGCACGTGGGTGCCCAGAATCTCGGCGAACGCCTCACTCTCCGTCTCGCACAACTCCGGGAACTCCTCGGCGACGTGCGACACCGGACAGTGGTGCTGGCAGATCTGTACCCCGTGAATCGGACCGTCCACCGGTGTCGTGGTGGTGGCGTATCCGGCCCGGGTCAGCGCGTCCGCGACGCGCTCGGCAGTGTCGGCGACGCTGCCGGATCCCTCGGTGACCCCGGCCAGGATGGTGTCCATGCGCCGCCGCGCGAAAGTCCGCACGGCATCCTTGCCGCCGATCTCGCGCAGTTGCCGAATCGCGGCAACCGCGAGGTCGTCGTAGGTATGCCCGAGCTTGGCACGTCCCGCTGCAGTGAGCCGATAGCGCTTGGCCGGGCGACCCCGGCCGTTGTGCTGCCACGCGGCCGCGGCACTGGCCTGAGCATCACCGGCCTCGATCAGGGCATCGAGGTGACGACGCACGCCGGCAGCCGAGATGCCGAGCCGCTCACCGATCTGCCCGGCCGTGATGGGCCCCTCGAGCAGCAGATGGATGATCGCGCGCCGAGTGTGCCCGTCGGAGACCGGCACGACATCGGTGACCGGCTTCGGTGTTCCCACCGAAGCTGGACTCGACGCAGAGCCCTCAGCCGTCCGACGCATTTTCACAACACCATTGTGACGGAATTCCCCGCAGGGTTCTAGCAAGGGCACCCTTACGTGACCTGGGCCACCGTTTGCGTGGCGTAGCGCGCCTCCGCCGACGGTTAGGCTGCCCTGATGGCAAGCCGCCTGTCGACCTTCAGCTCATCGATCGCCCGGTGGCACGGCGACGAACGAACCGTCGGATCCCCACTCAACCCCGCCGAGGTCGTCGCTCAGCGCCGGACCCGGCTGTTCGGGGCGACCGGAACCGTACTGATGGCCATCGGTGCTCTCGGCGCCGGCGCCCGTCCCGTGGTGCAGGACCCTACGTTCGGTGTTCGGCTGCTCAACCTGCCCTCCCGCATCCAGACCGTTTCACTGACGATGACCACGACCGGCGCCGTGATGATGGCGCTGGCCTGGCTCATGCTCGGGCGGTTCGCCCTCGGCCCCCGGCGGATGTCGCGCAGCCAGCTCGACCGCACCCTGCTGCTGTGGGCCCTGCCCCTGCTGATCGCGCCACCGATGTACAGCAAGGACGTCTACTCGTATCTGGCGCAGAGCGAGATCGGCTACATCGGGCTCAATCCGTACCAGGTCGGTCCGGCGACCGGACTCGGGCTCGATCACGTGTTCACGTTGTCGGTGCCCAGCCTCTGGCGCGAGACCCCGGCGCCGTACGGGCCACTGTTCCTGTGGATCGGCGAGAGTATTTCCGCGCTGACCGGCGAGAACATCGTCGCGGCCGTGCTCTGCCACCGCATCGTGGTGCTTCTCGGTGTCGGTCTCATCGTGTGGGCCACCCCGCGACTGGCCCGGCGCTGCGGGGTCGCCGAGGTCAGCGCACTGTGGCTGGGCGCCTGCAATCCGCTGCTGTTCATGCACCTGGTGGCCGGGATCCACAACGAAGCACTGATGCTGGGCCTGATGCTGGCCGGCACGGAATTCGCGCTGCGCGGCATCGGAGCCGCCCGGTCGGCGACATCGGGATCGGTCGTCGCGCCGATCATCCCCCGGCCGCTGACCTGGCCGCATTCACGCGAAGACTGGCAGCACTGGTACCCCGCGGGGATGCTGCTGTTCGGGACCGTGCTCATAACGCTGTCCTCCCAGGTCAAGCTTCCGTCCCTGCTGGCGTTGGGATTCGTGGCGATGGCCTTGGCCTGGCGCCTGGGCGGGACGATCAAGGCGTTCTTCGTGGCGAGCGTCCCGCTGGGTGCGGTATCGCTGGCCGTGATGGCCCTCATCGGTTGGGCCAGCGGCCTCGGCTTCGGTTGGCTGGGCACCCTCGGCACCGCGAACGTGGTCCGTAGCTGGATGTCTCCGCCGACACTGCTGGCATTGGGTACCGGTCAGGTCGGCATCCTGCTGGGTCTCGGTGACCACACCACCGCGGTGCTCGCACTGACCCGCGCCATCGGCGTCTTCCTGATCGCAATCCTGGTCAGCTGGCTGCTGCTGGCCGTGATGCGCGGCCGCCTGCACCCCGTCGGCGGTCTGGGTGTCGCGCTCGGCGGCACGATCCTGCTGTTCCCGGTGGTGCAGCCGTGGTACCTGCTGTGGGCGGTGATCCCGTTGGCAGCGTGGGCAACCCGGCCCGGATTCCGCGGGTCCACGATCGCCATCACCCTGGTGGTCGGGATCTTCGGCCCGACCGCCAACGGCGACCGGTTCACGTTGTTCCAGATCGTGATGGCAACCTTGGCCAGCACGGTGATCGTGCTGATCTTGATCGGGTTGACGTGGCGCCGGCTGCCGTGGCGCGCATCACCTCAACCCGACATAAGCCGACCGCCGGCACCTACGCAGTCCCCCGGCGCCTACGCTGAATCCCCGTGACCTCGCGTTCTGACCATCCTGTGCTGCTCCGCGGCGTCAGCAAGCGCTACGGGTCGACCAAAGCGGTCGACAACCTCGATCTCGAGGTGCAGCGCGCCGAGGTGTTGGCCCTGCTCGGCCCCAACGGTGCGGGCAAGACCACCACGGTCGAGATTTGCGAGGGATTCATCCGCCCGGACGACGGGCAGGTCGAGATCCTCGGCCTGGACCCCATTGCGGACAATGCCCAGCTGCGCGAGCGGATCGGCGTGATGCTGCAGGGTGGCGGCGGGTACCCCGCCGCCAAGGCCGGCGAGATGCTGAACCTCGTCGCTTCCTACGCCGCCGATCCCCTGGATCCGGGCTGGCTGATGGACACCCTCGGCCTGACCGAATCCGCCCGCACCACCTACCGGCGGCTCTCGGGCGGCCAGCAACAACGCCTGGCCCTGGCCTGCGCCGTGGTCGGGCGCCCCGAACTGGTATTCCTCGACGAGCCGACCGCGGGGATGGACGCGCACGCCCGAATTGTGGTGTGGGAGTTGATCGATGCGCTGCGCCGAGACGGTGTGACGGTGGTGCTGACCACCCATCACCTCGCCGAGGCCGAAGAACTCGCCGATCGGATCGTCATCATCGACCACGGGATTGCCGTTGCCACCGGCACACCGGCGGAGCTGACCCACAGCGGCGCCGAGAATCAACTGCGATTCAGCGCCCCGCGCAAACTGGATCTGACCCTGCTGACCGCGGCGCTGCCCGAGGATTACAAGGCCAGCGAGACGGCCCCCGGCGAGTACCTGGTGGAGGGACACATCGATCCACAGGTGCTGGCCACCGTGACGGCCTGGTGCGCGCGGCTCAACGTGCTGGCCACCGGCATGCGGGTGGAACAGCGCAGTCTCGAAGACGTATTCCTCGACCTGACAGGACGGGAGCTGCGGTCATGACGAGCACCCCGAATCGATTCGCCCCGGGCACGTTCTCGCCGGACCCCCGCCCGGCCAAGGTGCCGGCCATGCTGGCCGCCCAATTCGGGCTGGAGCTCAAGCTGCTGCTGCGCAACGGCGAACAGCTCCTGCTGACGATGTTCATCCCGATCACGCTGCTGATCGGGATGACGCTGCTGCCGCTGGGCTCGTTCGGCGACAACCGGGCCGCAACGTTCACCCCGGCCATCATGGCCCTGGCGCTGATCTCCACCGCATTCACCGGACAGGCCATCGCGGTGGCCTTCGACCGCCGCTATGGCGCACTGAAACGCCTTGGCGCCACCGCGCTTCCGGTGTGGGGAATCATCGCGGGCAAGTCCCTGGCCGTCGTCACCGTCGTGTTCTTGCAGGCGATCCTGTTGGGCGCCATAGGTTTTGCGTTGGGTTGGCGTCCGTCGCCGGCCGGGCTGGCACTGGGCGCGGTCATCATCGCATTGGGTACCGCCACATTCGCCGCGTTGGGGCTGCTGCTCGGCGGCACGCTCAAGGCCGAGATCGTGCTGGCGTTGGCGAACCTGCTGTGGTTCGTGTTCGCCGGCCTCGGCGCGCTGACCCTGGAGGGCGGCCCGGTGCCCTCTGCCCTGCGCTGGGCCGCCCGGCTGACGCCATCCGGTGCGCTCACCGAAGCCCTGACCCAGGCGATGACGGTATCCATGGACTGGTTCGGCGTGGCCGTGCTGCTGGTGTGGGGTGTCGTCGCGGCGATCTGCGCGCTGCGCTGGTTCCGGTTCACCTGACCCGCAACGGCCCTACTACGGGCTGTAGTTATTGATCAACTACGATCAGGCCGTGCCCGTCGGAACAGCTTTCCAGCGACTGGTCGATCTGCTGCCCATGCCGAGCCTGCGGGTCCAGCGCCTGATCGCGTTCCTCGTGATCCTCACCCAGGGCGGCATCTCCGTCACCGGCGCGATCGTCCGAGTCACCGCCTCCGGGCTGGGCTGCCCCACCTGGCCCCAGTGCTTCCCGGGCAGCTTCACGCCCGTCCCGCACGCCGAAGTCGCTGTCGTGCACCAGGTGGTGGAGTTCGGCAACCGGATGATCACCTTCCTGGTGGTGCTGACCGCCATCGCCGCCGTCCTCGCCGTCACGCGGGCCCGCCGCCGGCGTGAAGTGCTGGTCTATGCCTGGCTGATGCCGGCGTCCACCGTGGTCCAGGCCATCATCGGCGGCATCACGGTGCGGACCGGCCTGCTGTGGTGGACCGTGGCCGTCCACCTGCTGGCGTCCATGGCAATGGTGTGGCTCGCGGTTCTGCTGTTCGTCAAGATCGGCCAGTCCGACAACGGCGCACCGACGGAAACGGTGCCGAAACCGTTGCGACAGTTGACCGTGCTGAGCGCTGCCCTCCTGGCCGCAGTCCTCGTGACGGGCACCCTGGTGACCGGCGCCGGACCGCACGCCGGGGACAAGAGCCTCGATCGCGTGGTGCCGCGTCTGCAGGTCGAGATCACCACGCTGGTGCACATGCATTCCTCGCTGCTGGTCGCCTATCTGTCCCTGATCGTCGCGCTGGGATTCGCACTCGTCGCGGTGCGCGCCCCACGCCCGGTCATGGTCCGGCTCGTTGTTCTCGCGGTGCTGGTGTGCGCGCAGGGACTCGTCGGCATCGTGCAGTTCTACACCGGCGTGCCCGCCGCCCTGGTCGCCGTGCACGTCGCGGGTGCGGCGGCATGCACCGCGGCCACCGCGGCGCTGTGGGCCTCGATGCGTGAGCGCGTCGAACCCAGCGCCCGGTAGCCACGTTACGGCGGCAGCTAGAGCCCTTTGTGCGACAGCGGGCCCAACCCCAGCCGCTGCAGCGCGTCTTCCACAGCGACGGCGAACCGCCGCTCGGCAGTCCCCCGGGCGGCCGAGCCGAGCTGCCGGAATCCCAGTCCCGGCTCGATCAGCTCGAGCTCCAGCAGGCGGGGATCCTCCGGACCGCCGATCACGTCGACCCGGGCATACACCAGATCCTCGGGCGCGAGGTCGAACAACCGGATGACCGCGTCGACTGCCGCGCGCCCCACCTCCCAGACCTCGTCGTCGGGATCAGCCGGTGACAACGACTCCCGCGCGTAGGTGCCGGTCTCCTCGAACTCGGGTGATTCTCCGGCCGGAGGCAGGATCGGCCCCTTGGTGAACGCGTGGGACTCCTTGCCGCCCAGGAAAACCAGCGCGGTCTCCCCGTCGGCGATGCGCGGGTCATAGGGCTGCACCAACACCGCGCGGCCCTTGGCGTGCAGCACCGCCGCGTGAGCCAGAGCCGCCGAGGCGTCGACGAAACGTTGCGCTCCCGTCGAACCGGCCGCCACCGCGGGCTTCACCACCACTTCGCCGTCGGGCACGCTGACCTGCTCACCGACCGCGAAGTATCCGGTCGGCACCACCGGCACACCCGAGCGGTGCAGATCGTCGAGGTAGTGCTTGTCGACGTTCCACTCGACGACCGGTGCGGGGTTGATCAGATGGGACACCGACCGCGTCCACGCCAGGAACTCGTCGAGACGCTCGGTGTAGTCCCAGGTGGCCCGCAGGAGCACCAGGTCGGCATCGCGCGTCGCCGGGTCGTCCCAGGGCAGCCAGCTGGCGTGCAGACCGCGGTTGCGCAGTGCGATGAGCAGGCCGGCGTCGTCGCCGTCGCCTTCGGGCAATGCGGCGCAACCGGCCAACACGATGCGGGGATGGAACACATCCGGACGGGCGAGCTTCACCCCCGCGATGATAGGTGTGGATGATGGATGGCGTGTATGCCATCGAAGTTGCCGAGACCGGCGGACCCGAAGTCCTGAGCTACGTCGAACGGCCTGAGCCCGCTCCGGGCCCCGGCGAGGTGCTGATCAAGGCCGAGGCCATCGGCGTCAACTTCATCGACACCTATTTCCGGTCCGGGCTGTATCCGCGGGACCTGCCGTTCATCGTCGGTTCCGAGGTCTGTGGCACCGTCGCCGCGGTCGGGGACGATGTGGCCGCACTGGCCGTCGGAGACCGCGTGGTGACCGCCAATGCCACCGGCGCCTACGCGGACTTCTGTGTCGCCCCAGCCGATTTCGTCGCCTACGTGCCCGACGGCGTGGCGCCCGACGCGATTGCGTCCGCGCTGTTGAAGGGCATGACCGCGCACTACCTGATCAAGTCGACCTACGCCGTGCAACCGAGCGACACCATCCTGGTGCATGCCGGCGCAGGCGGTGTCGGCCTGATCCTGACCCAGTGGGCCACCAGCATCGGCACCCGGGTGATCACCACCGCGTCGACGCCGGAGAAGGCCGAACTGTCCCGGCAGGCAGGTGCGATCGAGGTGCTCGAGTATCCCGAGGACCCGGACGAGTTCGCGACCGCGATTCGCGATCTCACCGGCGGGGAGGGCGTGGCCGCCGTGTATGACGGGGTCGGCGCGTCGACGTTCGACGCCAGCCTGGCCAGCCTCGCGGTGCGCGGCACTCTGGCCTTGTTCGGCGCGGCCAGCGGACCGGTGCCGCCGGTGGATCCGCAGCGGCTGAATGCGGCCGGATCGGTCTTCCTGACCCGGCCGACGCTCGCGCACTACACCCGCACATCTGACGAATTCTCTTGGCGTGCCGGTGAATTGATCAACGCGATCGCGGACGGTTCGATCACCATCACCGTCGGCGGCCGCTACCCGCTGGCCGAGGCCGCCTCAGCCCACACCGACCTGCAGGGCCGCAAGACCGTCGGCTCGGTCGTGCTGGTGCCCTAGAAACGTGCTGCCAGACCCCATGCGACGTCGGTGAGGAAACCGCCCGAAGCCGCCGTCGCCGACGATGCCGGCGAAATAGCGATCGGACTCAGCGCGCACAAAGTTGTCGGGGCTGACCAATGCGGTCATGCGTATGACGCTGCCACATCAACGGCGCTGGTGGTCTTCTGATCAACCACAGACGAGCCGGGCAGCGTAAGCCGGCGCCTCGCCGACGGTGCGGTCACAACCGACCAGAACCTCACGCGGGGTCAGCGCATGTACGTCGGCGGTGTGATGGCGCGTGGTGCCGGTCCGGGGATCGTGCACCGCGATGTCGTAACACTGCCCCGAGGTCGGCGTCACCACCAGCTGGTGATGACGCCAGCCCCAGCCGTAGTGCCGGAACAGTTCGCGCTCCAGGACCTGCTCGACGGGGTGCGATAGGTAACTCCAGCCCCGATACAGGTCCATCAGATCGGTGGGGTGCCCGGTGCGGTCGACCAGCTGTGCCAATCGGTCGGGGGTGAGGTTGCCCCACCACCTGCCCTCGGGAAAGTCGATGAGGGTGGGGGCGAAACGATGCCCGCCGAAACTGCTGCAGCGCCAGACCCGGGCCACTCCGGTTCCGCCGTGTGCATCGCGCAGTTGCCGGTAGAGGGGGTAGCCGTAGGTGCCGCAGCATGCGTCGACCGCGGCGTGGGTGCAGACCACCAGATCTCGGTGGGTGTCCTGCACGCGGTGGGGTTCGAATTCGGCCGGCGCGGAGATCTCCCCGGCAGCGTCCTCCGGGAACAGGGCGTCGATCAAATGGGGCGCGCCGGAAAGCGGGACATGGTATTCCTGACGCGCGAATTCAGCTGCGGCACTGCCGGTTCGGTCGAAGAGGATGATGCGCATCAGGCCGGCCACCGAGTACTGCGGGTCTGGCGCCGCGGCGAAGGTCTTCATGGTCAGTCCGCGTTCCTCGGTGCGCCGGGTAGCCGCCCGCAACGCGGCTCGCAAGGGTGCGGGTGTCCGGGCGGTCTCCCATACCGGGGTACCCATGCCGGGCGGCCATGGCAGCGGCAGTTCCAGCATCAGGTAACGGTCGAAGTTCCTGGCGGTGCCGATCGGGTCCTCGCCGGCGGCTCGGGCCACCAGGGAGCAGGATTGCCGGGTCGGGATGGCCGGTGCGCAGCGCTGCGGGATTCGGCCGGCCACCGCGTCCTGCAGATTCTGCCGGGCCCGCGCCGCCTCGGAATCCAGTTCGGCACCGGTACCCAGCTTGGTGACGGACTCGACCGCGCTGGGTCCGGTGAAGCCGTGCGCACCCAGTGTGCGGTAGAGCTCGACAAAGTCGACGATGCCGTCGCCGGGCGTGATCGGCGGGGGCATACCGCCGGCGACCACCCGGTGCCCGCTGCGAGGTGGGTGGTCCCGCGCCCCCACGGCAGCGATATAGGGTGCCAGGTCGGCCAACCCGCGCCCGGGCGGCTCGCCCCCGTAGTGCACCAGATTGCCCGGATCCCAGCACGCCCGAAACGATTCGTGCCCAACGCGTTCCACCACCGTCAAGGTGTCAGCAGCCGTACGGGTAAGTCCCCCATGCGGTTTGACTGCAATGGTGATCCCATGGTCAGCCGCGTACGGGGCCGCCGCCGCCATCAGGCGCAGGTAACGGTCGCCGTCGGTGAGCTCGGGGCAGCCCATGTCGACCAGGGTCGAAACCCCAAGGCGGGCACAGTGGTCGAGCTGGCGGCGCAGGGTGGACAGTGCTGCAGCGTCGTCACGACTCAGATCGGCCGCGTGGCTGAGAATGACGAGATCCAGCCCGTGGTCATCAATGACCGCCGCGACCTTCCTGGCGCGGGCAACCGTGGTGTCCGCGGTGATCAATGCCGTGACACCGTGTACCGGCAGTGCGACCGCGTCGTACCCCGCCGTCACAATGCCACGCAGGGCCCGCTCGAAGGGAAGCTTGGCCCACGGTCGCACGGTGCAGGCAAGGACAGTCATGGGTGCAACTCCTGGTCGTAGCGGACCACGATGGTGCGTCGGGGCGAGTCCGTCGCGCTGGTGGGCGTCAGGGTCAGGGAATGAGCACGGACACCGTAGAGTTCGGAAACAACGACGTCGGTCAGCAGCGTGTCGGCCGGGCCGACCCGGACATCGGCGCCACCGCCCAACAGCAACGCGGTGTCTGCGATCTCGAGGGCGTGGTCGGGATGGTGAGTGGTCAACACGATGCCGTGTCCCTCGTCGGCCAGGCCGCGCAGCAGATGCAGCACCCGGCCCTGATTACGCAGATCCAGTGCGGCGGCGGGTTCATCGAGCACCAATACCTGTCCCTCGGCGGCGATTGCCCGCGCGATCAGCACCAGCTGACGCTCGCCGCCGCTGAGTGAGGGATAGTCCCGGTCGGCGAGCGGGGCGATACCGACCCGTTCGAGGGCGGCCTGCGCGCACCGATAATCCCGCCGTCCCGGCCTGGTCATCCGGCCCAGATGCCGAACGCGTCCCATCAGCACCATGTCCATCGCCGTGTAGGCGAAGGTGGAGCGGTGGCTCTGCGGGACGTACCCGATCACCCCGTCGGCGCGGACGCGGCCTTCTGACGGCTCCGCCAGACCGACCACGCAGCGCAACAAGGTGGTCTTACCGCGGCCGTTGGGGCCCAGGACCGAGAGAATCTCGCCCGGCGCGAGTTGGTAGCAGACATCGCGGAAGAGCCATCGCTCACGGTCGTAGGCGAAGCCGAGTCCATCGAGTTCAAGCATCCGACCACATCCGTTGCCGGCGGCTACGCAACAGGATCAGAAACACCGGTGCGCCGACGATGGCGGTAAGTACGCCCAGCGGGATCTCGGCGACCCCCAGTGTGCGGGTGACGGTGTCGATCGCGGTCAGATATGCGGCGCCGAGGCCGATGCTGACCGGGATGAGCACCCGGTTGTCCGCCCCGACCCACAGCCGGGCCAGGTGCGGTACCACCAACCCCACCCAACCGATGACGCCGCTGACCGCCACCGCCCCGGCAACGATCGCCGCGACAGCGGTGAAAATCAGCCAGCGCAGCCGGCCGGGATGCAATCCCAGTGTCACAGCGTCCTCGTCGCCCAGCGAAAGCACGTTGATCCGCCAGCGCAATGCGTAGATGACGGCGCCGCCGAGCAGTACCGGCACCCCGGCGATGACGACCTTCGCGTAAGTGGCGGTGGCCAGGCTGCCCAGCAACCAGAAGACCAGCGATTGCAGTTCGCCGTACGGATCAGCGAGGTAGGTCATGAACGACACCAACGCCGTGAAGAACGCTCCGACCACAATGCCCGACAACACGATCGCCAGCGGTGGGGTCGGTCCTCGAGTTCGACTGACGGCGAAGACCGCCACCAGTGCGGCCATCCCGAACCCGAACGAACCCAGTACCAGGGCAGCCGAGCCAAGGCTCAGGACGATGGCGAGCGCACCCCCGAATGATGCGCCGGACGAGACGCCGAGGATCTGTGGGCTGACCAGCGGATTGCCGAACACCGCTTGTAGCGCGGCCCCGCAGCCGGCGAGTCCCGCGCCGACCAGAATGGCCAACAACACGCGGGGCAGCCGGACGTTGAGCACGACAGCATCCTCGGCCGCAGTCCAGGTCTGCTCGAGCGGCAGCAGCCGACCGAGCAGAATCCGCACGACCTGATCCGGCGCGACCGAGTACCTGCCCACGGCAAGCGCGATGACGGCCACCAGCACGACACCCACCGGAATGACGAGATACGCGGTACGGACGCTGGATACGGCCGAGCGCTCAGCGGCCGAAGTCAACATAGTCACTGGAGTCGGAATTGGCTGTGGAGTAGAGGATCTCGCCGATTTGCGCATCGGTGGGTTCGGTGCCGTACCAGAGCGCGTACTGCCTGGCCACTTCGGCGCGCAGGCCGGGTGCCCCGGTCCCGTGGACCACTCCGGCCAACCACTGCCACATCAAAGGTGATTCCTGGCTCGGGGGATCCCACCGGTATCCGCCCAACGGCACCTTGTAGATCCGACGTTGCGCCACGGCCCGCAGGCTCGCCAGCGCCGGGTCACGGTAAAGATCTGCGGGCAGCTTCGGACCGAAGTTGCCCAGCAGGACGATGTCGGGATCCCACCTCAGCAGCTGCTCGGTGTCGATGGGGGCCTCGTCGGCGTCGATCTCCACAGCGGGATTGCGGGCACCGACGAGTTCGGTGACGAAGTGGTTGTAGGACGCCCGGCCGCCCACATCCAGCGTGTCGGCGGCGCCCCGCAGGTACAGCACCGATGGCCGCGTCGAGCTGGCATCGGGCACCGGAATCTCACTGCGCAACAACCGCATTCGATCGCGCATCCAACCGATCAGTGCCGCGGCCCGCTCCGGCTTGCCGAGCAGTTCGCCGTAGAGCGCAACCGCGTCCTCGAGATCCTGCTGGGTTCCGTAACGCAGCTGCGCCACGGTCAACCCGGCATTCTGCAATGGTTCAACGATGCCAGGGCCACGGTCGCCCCACTGGATCACCACATCCGGGTCCAGCGCCAGCACGCTCTCCACGTTCGGTGCGAACTCGGCGCCTGCCACGTCGGTGGGAACCGTCAGCAGCCCCGGATACGCCGCGCCGATGAAACTGTCCTCGATCGCAGAACGCGAGGCGGCGTTCATGCCGACCAGAACCTCGGGTCCGCCGTTGACGGCCACCATCATCGACGCGGCCGGCTTCGGGATGGTCACCACCCGCCGGGCCGGCCGCGGCAACTGCACGGTCGCACCGGCGAGATCGGTGACCGTGACGGCCCCGACCCCACTGCCTGATTCGGCCCGTCCGCACCCGACGCCCACCACCGATGCCGCGGCGGTGGCCAGGATTCCGCCCAACATTTTCCGGCGCGCGATGAACTGACCGCTCACGAATACCTCCCGGGAGTCCGCGCTCCGTGGATGTTGTCCGCGATGGGTCAGTGTCGTGGCTCCCGGACTGAGCTACCCCGTTGGATGCATCGAGGTTCGCGGTCCGGTCACAGTGGCGGGACCGCACCGGATTCACACCGGTTTCCTGGGTCCCATCGCGTTATGGATCGTGGATACCCTAGCCCACGGTCCGGTGCGGGCTCAGTGACCGAAGATCGTCGGCAGGGCCAGCGCCGAATCGATGGCCAGCGCGCAGAACACCACGGCCAGGTAGTTGTTCGACTGCAGGAACAACCGCAGCGGCTTCACCGGCTCGCCGCGCTTGACCCCGGAGTACAGCTGGTGCGCCATCACCAGGAACCACGCGCCCGCCAGCAGGGCCACCGCGCCGTAGAGCCATCCGGTGGCCAGCGCCAGCACCAGCGTGGTGAGCACTGTCAGCCAGGTGTAGATCAGGATCTGGCGGGTAACCTCGCGCTCGGTGGCCACCGCGGGCAACATCGGCACCCCGGCCGCCTTGTAGTCGTCCTTGTATCGCATGGCCAGTGCCCAGGTGTGCGGCGGTGTCCAGAAGAAGATGATCAGGAACATCACCAACGCTTGCCACTGGATCGTGCCGGTCACCGCGGACCAGCCGATCATCACCGGCATGCAACCGGCCGCGCCGCCCCACACCACGTTTTGCGAGGTGCGGCGTTTGAGCAGCAACGTGTAGACGAAGACGTAGAACGCGATCGTGGCAACGGCCAGTAACCCGGACAGCAGGTTCGAGGTCCACCACAGCCAGCAGAAGGACGTGACCGAGAGCACGAGCCCGAAGATCAGGGCGTGGCGGGTAGGCACCGAAGCCTTGGCCAGCGGTCGGCGCGCGGTCCGCTTCATCACCTTGTCGATGTCGGCGTCAGCCACGCAGTTGAGCGTGTTGGCGCCGGCCGCCGCGAGCCCACCGCCGATCAGGGTGTTGAGGATCAGCAGCGGGTCAATCGTGCCGCGGTCCGCGAACAGCATCGCTGGAATGGTGGTGACCAGCAACAACTCGATCACGCGCGGCTTGGTCAATGCCAGATACGACAGGAACGTGGTCCGTATTCGGCTCGGCGCCCCATTGATGAGCCGGCGCTCGCGAATGCTCACGCAAATAACTCCTCGGGTGGCGTCACGCGGCTTCTACTACACACGATGGTAGACCGCCGCCCGAATGCCTCGGCACCGCAGGGTCTGTTCCGGGGCAACTACGGGTAAACGACCGGGTATCGGTGCGAGAACCAGTCTGCATCGGATGAGTCCGCCCCACTAGGGTGTTTGTCGTAGCAGCATGGCAACTGCGAGCACATGCCAGCAGATAGAAGACGAGGAAGTGAGCTTAGTGACCACCGCCGAAGAGATCACCGCTCTCACCCAGCCCAACCACCCAGATGACTGGACCGAGCTCGACAGCGTTGCCGTCGACACCGTCCGGGTGCTCGCGGCTGACGCGGTGCAGAAGGTCGGCAACGGCCACCCGGGTACCGCGATGAGCCTGGCTCCCCTCGCCTACACGTTGTTCCAGCGGCAGCTGCGCCACGATCCCAGCGACACCGAATGGATCGGTCGCGACCGCTTCGTACTGTCCTGCGGGCATTCCAGCCTGACCCTCTACCTGCAGCTCTACCTCGGCGGGTTCGGCCTGGAGCTGGCCGACATCGAGGCCCTGCGCACCTGGGGCTCGCTCACCCCGGGACACCCCGAGTACCACCACACCAAGGGTGTGGAGATCACCACCGGTCCGCTGGGCCAGGGGCTGGCCTCGGCGGTCGGCATGGCCATGGCCGCTCGCTACGAGCGCGGACTGTTCGACCCCGACACCGCGCCGGGCGAGAGCCCGTTCGACCACTACATCTATGTGGTCGCCTCTGACGGCGACATCGAGGAAGGTGTCACCAGCGAAGCCTCGTCGCTCGCAGGTACCCAGCAGCTCGGCAACCTCATCGTGTTCTGGGACGACAACAAGATCTCCATCGAGCACAACACCGACATCGCGTTGAGCGAGGATGTGCCCGCGCGCTACCGCGCTTACGGCTGGCACGTGCAGGAGGTCGAGGGCGGCGAGAACGTCGCCGGAATCGAGGCGGCGATCGCCGAGGCCAAGAAGGTCACCGACAAGCCGTCGTTCATCGCGCTGCGCACGATCATCGGCTACCCGGCCCCGAACAAGATGAACACCGGCGGGGTGCACGGCTCGGCACTGGGAGCCGACGAGGTGGCGGCCACCAAGAAGATCCTCGGCTTCGACCCCGACAAGAGCTTCGAAGTGCGCGACGACGTCATCACCCACACCCGTGAGCTGGTGGCTCGCGGCAAGAAGGTGCACGACGAGTGGCAGCTGAGCTTCGACGCCTGGGCCAAGCGGGAGCCGGAGCGCAAGGCGTTGCTGGACCGGCTGCAGGCGCGTGAGCTGCCCGAAGGCTGGGATGCCGACCTGCCGCACTGGGAGCTCGAGTCCAAGCCGGTGGCCACCCGTGCCGCCTCCGGTGCCGTGCTGGCCGCCGTCGGTCAGACGCTGCCCGAACTGTGGGGCGGTTCGGCTGACCTCGCCGGCAGCAACAACACCACGATCAAGGGCGCGAACTCCTTTGGGCCGCCGTCGATCTCGACCGAGGACTGGAATGCGACCTGGTACGGCCGCACCCTGCACTTCGGCATCCGTGAGCATGCGATGGCCGCGATCCTGTCCGGCATCGTGCTGCACGGCCCAACCCGGCCGTACGGTGGCACGTTCCTGCAGTTCTCGGATTACATGCGGCCGGCCGTGCGTTTGGCCTCGTTGATGAACATCGACCCGATCTACGTCTGGACGCACGATTCGATCGGCCTCGGCGAGGACGGTCCCACGCACCAGCCGATCGAGCATCTGGCGGCGCTGCGCGCGATCCCGAACCTGTCGGTGGTGCGCCCCGGCGACCCGAACGAGACCTCCTACGCGTGGAAGACCATCCTGGAGCGCACCGCCAGCACCGGCCCGGTCGGGCTGATCCTGACCCGCCAGGGCGTCCCCGTGATCGAAGGCACCAGCGCCGAGGGCGTGGCCCGCGGTGGCTACGTGCTCGGCGGCACCCCGGATGAGAACCCCGACGTGGTGATCATCGCCACCGGTTCCGAGCTCCAGTTGGCCGTCGCAGCGCAGAAGCTGTTGGCGGACAAGGACATCAACGCGAGCGTGGTGTCGATGCCGTGCGTCGAGTGGTTCGAATCGCAGCCTCAGGAGTACCGCGATTCGGTGCTGCCGCCTGCGGTTTCGGCCCGGGTGGCGGTCGAGGCCGCCGTGGCGCAGAGTTGGTACAAGCTGGTCGGGGACACCGGCGAGATCGTGTCGATCGAGCACTACGGCGCCTCGGCCGACGACAAGACGCTGTTCCGTGAGTTCGGCTTCACCCCCGAGGCCGTGGCGGCCGCGGCGGAACGATCCCTGGACAACTAATCAGGACGACTGGCAGGAGAAGGCGAACATGACTCAGAACCCGAATCTCGCGGCGCTGAGTGCCGCGGGTGTATCCGTCTGGCTCGACGATCTGTCGCGGGAGCGGCTGCAGACCGGCAACCTGCAGAACTTGATCGACACCCGCAGTGTCGTGGGGGTGACCACCAACCCGTCGATCTTCCAAGCGGCGCTGTCGAAGGGCACCGCCTACGACGCCCAGGTCAAGGAACTCGCCGAGCGGGGCGCCGACGTCGACGCCACCGTCCGCACCGTCACCACCGACGACGTCCGCAACGCCTGTGACGTGCTGGCCAAGCAGTACGAGGCCTCCGACGGCATCGACGGCCGGGTGTCGATCGAGGTCGACCCGCGGCTGGCCCACGACACCGACAAGACGATCCTGCAGGCGATCGAGCTGTGGAAGATCGTCGACCGGCCCAACCTGTTGATCAAGATTCCCGCGACGCTGGCGGGCCTGCCCGCGATCACCGCGGTGATCGCCGAAGGCATCTCGGTCAACGTCACCCTGATCTTCTCGGTAGAGCGGCACCGCGCGGTGATGGACGCGTATCTGGCCGGGCTGGAGGCTGCCAAGGAAGCCGGACACGATCTGTCCAAGATCCACTCGGTCGCCTCGTTCTTCGTTTCCCGGGTGGACACCGAAATCGACGGCCGGCTGGAAAAGATCGGATCGGATGAGGCGCTGGCGCTGCGCGGAAAGGCCGGTGTGGCCAACTCCCGCCTGGCCTACGCGGCGTACGAAGAAGTCTTCGGCGGGCAACGTTTCGCCGCACTCAAGGCCGACGGCGCCCGGGTGCAACGCGTGCTGTGGGCGTCCACCGGCGTCAAGAATCCGGAGTACTCGGACACGCTCTACGTCACCGAGTTGGTTGCGCCGCATACGGTGAACACGTTGCCGGAGAAGACGCTCGAGGCGGTTGCCGATCACGGCGAGATCACCGGCAACACCATCAGCGGGACCGCCGCGGCATCGCAAGAGACCTTCGACAAGCTCAGCGCCATCGGGATCGACCTCGTCGATGTGTTCAAGGTGCTTGAGGACGAGGGCGTCCAGAAATTCGAGAAGTCGTGGCAGGAACTGCTCGACGCGACACAGGGCCAACTCGACGCCGCCACGCGATGAGCGCCTGCGCGAAGAGCCGGGGGCAGCGATGAGCGCGGCCAGCGCCGACACGACCGCCTGGCGTAACCCGCTGCGGGACAAGCGCGACAAGCGCATGCCCCGCATCGCGGGGCCGTGCGCGGTGGTGATCTTCGGCGTGACCGGAGACCTGGCCCGCAAAAAGCTGATGCCGGCCATCTACGACCTGGCCAACCGCGGCCTGTTACCGCCCAGCTTCGCGTTGGTCGGTTTCGCCCGCCGCGACTGGGCCGACGAGGATTTCGGCAAGATCGTCTACGACGCGGTCAAGCAGCACGCGCGCACCCCTTTCCGCCAGGAGGTCTGGGACCGCTTGGCCGAGGGATTCCGGTTCGTGCAGGGCACTTTCGATGATGACGCCTCGTTCGAGCACCTCAAAGACACCCTGCACAAACTCGATGTCGAGCGCGGCACCAGCGGCAATCACGCCTTCTATCTGTCCATCCCCCCGAAGTCGTTCCCCCAGGTGTGCGAGCAATTGTCCAAATCTGGGCTGGCGGACAAGCCGGAGGGCAGCTGGAGCCGGGTGGTCATCGAGAAGCCGTTCGGCCACGACCTCAAGAGCGCCGAGGAGCTCAACGGCGTCGTCAACAGTGTGTTCCCGGAGTCATCGGTGTTCCGCATCGACCACTACCTGGGCAAGGAGACGGTCCAGAACATCCTGGCGCTGCGCTTCGCCAACGAGCTGTTCGAGCCGGTGTTGAACTCGCATTACGTCGACAGCGTGCAGATCACGATGGCCGAGGACATCGGACTCGGCGGGCGCGGCGGCTACTACGACGGGGTCGGCGCTGCGCGTGATGTCATCCAGAACCACCTGCTGCAGTTGCTGGCCCTTACGGCGATGGAAGAGCCGGTGAGCTTCTCCCCCGCTGAACTACAGGCCGAGAAGATCAAGGTGCTCTCGGCGACCCGGCTTGCCGAGCCGCTGGACGAGACCACCTCCCGCGGGCAGTACGTCGGCGGCTGGCAGGGTGGCGAGAAGGTCGTCGGACTGTTGGACGAAGAAGGTTTCTCCAAGACCTCCACCACCGAGACGTTCGCAGCCATCACCCTGGAAGTGGACACCCGCCGCTGGGCCGGCGTGCCGTTCTATCTGCGTACCGGAAAACGCTTGGGCCGCAGGGTCACCGAGATCGCCTTGGTGTTCAAGCGCGCACCGCATCTACCCTTCGACGCCACGATGACCGATGAGCTCGGCCAGAACGCCCTGGTGATCCGGGTCCAGCCGGACGAGGGAATCACCCTGCGGTTCGGTTCGAAGGTTCCGGGGCACATCATGGAAGTCCGAGATGTCAGCATGGACTTCTCCTACGGCTCGGCCTTCGCCGAGGAGTCACCGGAAGCCTACGAGCGTCTCATCCTCGACGTGCTGCTGGGTGAGCCATCGCTGTTCCCGGTCAACGCCGAGGTTGAATTGTCTTGGAAGATACTGGATCCCGCGTTGGAGTACTGGGCCACGCACGGTAAGCCCGATCCGTACGAGTCCGGGACGTGGGGTCCTGACTCCGCGTTCGAGATGCTGCGCCGGTCCGGGCGGGAATGGAGGCGACCGTGATTGTCGATCTGCCCGACACCAATACCGGCGCGATCAACAAGAAGATCGTCGCGATGCGTGAAGAGGGCGGCGCGATCACCCTCGGCCGGGTGCTGACGCTGGTGATCTCCACCGATTCCGAAGCGATGCTCGAGGAGTCGATCGATGCGGCCAACGCGGCCAGCCGTGAGCATCCCTGTCGCGTGATCGTGGTCATTCCCGGCGACAGGTTGACCACCGAGGCGCGGCTGGACGCCCAGTTGCGGGTGGGCCGCGACGCCGGCGCCAACGAGGTCGTGGTACTGCGGTTGTCGGGCCCGCTGGCCAACCATGCCAGCAGCGTGGTGACGCCGTTTCTGCTCCCCGATACGCCGGTGGTGACCTGGTGGCCCGATCTCGCACCCGCGGTGCCGGCTCAGGACCCGCTGGGCAAGTTGGCAATTCGCCGGATCACCGATGCCACCAACGGTATTGATCCCCTCGCCTGCATCAAGAGCCGGCTCAACGGCTATACCGCCGGTGACACCGACCTGGCCTGGAGCCGCGTCACCTACTGGCGCGCGTTGCTGGCCGCGGCGATCGATCAGCCACCGTACGAACCCATCACCTCGGCGCTGGTGTCCGGGCTGGGGGACGAACCGGCGCTCGACATCCTGGCCGGCTGGCTGGCGAGCCGGATCGACGGACCGGTGACCCGCGCGGTCGGCGAATTGAAGGTCGAACTCACCCGGCCGAGCGAGACCGTGAGCCTGGTTCGACCGCAGACAGGTGTCACCGCCACATTGAGCCGCACCGGCAAGCCGGATGCGCTGGTGCCGCTGGCCCGCCGCGAGGCAAAGGAGTGCCTGGCCGAGGATCTGCGCCGTCTCGACCCCGACGAAATCTACTACGACGCCCTCCAGGGCATCGACAAGGTGACTTATGTCTGAGCGCATCATCGAGACCTACGCCGGCGCAGAAGAATTGGCGGCTGCGGCGGGAGCACGGCTGGTCGGGGCGATCACCTCGGCGATCGCCACCCGCGGCGGCGCGGACATCGTGCTCACCGGCGGCACCGTCGGGATCGCCTTGCTGCGTCACGTGGCCGGCGCCGAGATCGAATGGTCCAATGTGCGGCTGTACTGGGGTGACGACCGCTTCGTCCCCCAGGGCGACGCCGAACGCAACGATCAGCAGGCCCACGACGCGCTGCTGGAAGGCATCAACATCCCGCCGGGGAATGTGCATCGAATGGCGACCAGTGACGGCGAATTCGGCGATGCCATAGACGATGCCGCCGCCGCGTACGAACAGCAGCTGCCCGGCCAGTTCGATGTGCACCTGCTGGGCATGGGCGGTGAGGGGCACATCAATTCGTTGTTCCCCCACACCCCGGCGGTGCGGGAGGCCACCCGGTTGGTGGTCGCGGTCACCGATTCTCCCAAGCCACCGCCGCGCCGAATCAGCCTCACCCTGCCCGCGATTCGCCGATCCCGCGAAGTCTGGCTGGTGGTCTCCGGCGAGGCGAAGGCCGATGCGGTCGCGGCCGCGATCGGCGGTGCCGATCCGATCGACATCCCGGCCGCCGGAGCCATCGGGCAGGAGAAGACGGTGTGGCTGCTCGACGAGGCTGCCGCCGGCAAGCTCTGAGCGTCCCGGGTCACCACAACTGGTCGTCGGGGCCATCTCCGTACCGCTCGCCTGTGGCATCCGCCAACGCTTCGGCGTAGCCGGCCAGATAGTCGGCCACCTCGTGGTTGGGTGTCACCCGGCCCGCCGCCGTGACCGGCCTGGGGCGTGATTCGCAATAAAGCCGCACAAAGATTCAGACGCCGTTACTCGGCGTTCGGTTCCCCAGCGGCCATACTGTTCGGCATGGCAGACAAAGGTGACGGCCGCAACCGCCCAAACTCCGGGCGGCAGAGAATCCGGACCTTGACCCAGGCTGCGCTCAACGCCGACATGACGGTGGAGCAGGTCGATACCCTGCTCACCGACCTGAGCACCACGCTGGTCGATCTCAACAAGTCGACCGGCGGGCTGGATGTCACCCTGGACCGGTTCAACGAGACCATCACCCGTATCGATGAGCTCGCGCCCCGCCTCATCGCCATGGTCGACCGTCTGGAGTCGATCGTGGAGCGCGTCGAGGTCATCGTCGGGATCGGCGAGGCGGTGATGTCGCCGCTGGCCGCTACCGAGAGCGCAGTGCGCGGAATGATCAACCGGGTGCGCAAGGGCGCGGGCCTGTAGGACGGGACTTCAGCCGCTGTTGCGCAGCGCTGTCGCCAAACCGCTCATGGTGAGCAGGATTCCGCGCTGGATCAGTTCGTCAGAGTCTCCCGCGCGATAGCGACGCAGCAGCTCGACCTGGAGGTGATTCAACGGTTCGAGGTAGGGGAACCGGTTGAACACGGAGCGGGCCAATGCCGGGTTGTCGGCCAGCAGGTCGTCCTGGCCGGTGATCAGCTTGTACATCGCGATGGTGCGATCGTGTTCGGCGACGATCTTGTCGAACACCCGAGCCCGCAGTTCCTCGTCGTCGACCAACTCGGAGTAACGTGCCGCCAGACCCATATCCGACTTGGCCAGCACCTGCGCCATGTTCGAGAGCACGGTGCGGAAGAACGGCCATCGCTCGTAGAGGTCCTGCAACACCGCAACCCGGCCGTCGTCCTGGCCGATCCACTGTTCGAACGCGGTACCGGTGCCATACCAGCCGGGCAGCATCACCCGGGACTGGCTCCAGGCCAGCACCCATGGGATGGCCCGCAGATCAGCTATCGACGTGGTCGGCTTGCGTGAGCTGGGACGGCTGCCGATGTTGAGCGCACCGATCTCGCCGACCGGTGTCGACGTCTTGAAGTACTCGACGAATCCCGGTGTCTCGTGAACCAATTCGGAATAGGACCGCTGCGCCAGGGCGGCCAGCTCATCGAGCACCCGATAGGCCGGCTCGGCCTCGTCTCCGAGCCCTTCGACATCGAGGAGCGTGGATTCCAGCGTCGCGGCCAGCAGTGCCTCCAGGTTGCGGTGTGCGATCCGGGGCTCCGCGTACTTCGCCGCGATCACCTCGCCCTGTTCGGTGATCCGCAGCGAGCCCTTCACCGCACCGGGCGGCTGGGCCAGGATCGCGTCGTAGCTGGGGCCGCCGCCACGGCCCACGGTGCCGCCCCGGCCGTGGAACAGGCGCAACCGGATCCCGGTGGTGTGCGCGGCGTCGACCAGCTCCAACTCGGCTCGATACAACGCCCAGTTCGCCGCGAGGTAGCCGCCGTCCTTGTTGGAGTCCGAATACCCCAGCATCACTTCCTGATGCCGACCGCGGGCGGAGACGATGCTGCCGTAGACGGGCAAGGCGAGGGCGTCCTGCAGGATCGTCGACCCCCGCTGCAGATCGTCGATGGTTTCGAACAGCGGCACGATCCCGACCGGCGCATACACCTCGCCGCCGTGAGCGGCACCCGAAACATCCAGCAAGCCCGCCTCTTTCAAGAGGATGGCCGCTTCGAGCAGATCCGACACCGATTGGCACATCGAGATGATGTAGTTGGGTACGGCCTGAGCACCGAAAACGTTGACCGCCCGCGCTGCGGCACCGACGATGTCCAGTTCTTTGCGCGCCAGCTCCGAGAGCTCCGCGCCCTCACCGATCAACGGGCGGCGGGTCGAGATTTCCCCCGCGAGCAATTCGACCCGTTGCGATTCGGGTAGCGAGGCATAGTCGGGATGCACCCCGGCCCAGGCCAACAGTTCGGCGACCACCTGCTCATGTACCTCGGAGTTCTGCCGCATGTCCAGGCCACACAGGTGGAAACCGAAGACCCGCACCGCTTCTCGCAGCCGGCCCAGCCGATCGTCGGCGAGCACCGCGCTGCCGTTGCCGCGCAGCGAGGCGTCCACCGCATCGAGGTCGGCCAGAAACTCCTGCGGGGTACGGTAAGCCTCAAGGCCCAGGTCGAGTTCGTGTTCGGGTTGCTCGTCGAGGATTTCGCGGCCGGCGGCGGTCAACCGGGCATGGATCACTCGCAGTGCCCGCCGGTACGGTTCGTCCGCACGCGCCGGCTCGTGACAGGCGTCGGCCAGCGCGTTGAGATCGTCGCTGACGGTGACCAGCCGGGCCGACATCGACAGCTCTTCTTCCAACGCGGTCATCTCGGTGAAGTAGTGCGCGAAGGCGACGTAGGCGGCTCGTCCGGTGGCCAGCCGGACCACGCCGGCATCGACGTTGGGGTTTCCGTCGCGGTCCCCGCCGATCCAGCTCCCCGGCCGCAGGATCGGCTGCGCCAGCAGGTCCACTTCGGGCCAGCGGGCCCGCAACGCGGTGCGCACTTCGGCGTTGACCTGTGGAATGACCTCGAAGAACGCGGCCGGGTAGTACCGCAGACCGGTTTCGATCTCGTCGGAGATCTTCAGCCGGGACAACCGTACGAGGGCGGTCTGCCACAACGTGAGGATGTGGCGGCGCAACTCGATGTCGATGTCGCGCCCCTCGGCCGTGCGGGTCTGCCCGTGCAGGCGCAGCCTCATCAACTCCGTCACCCGATGCTGGGTGTCGAACACGGTGCGGCGCCGAGTCTCGGTGGGGTGCGCGGTGACGACGGGCGAGACCAGGGCGCCCGCAAGTGCATCGGCGACGCCGCTGCCGTCCAAACCGGCCGCGTCCAGCTTGAGATACGTCGCAGCCAGGCTGCTGTCCTGTGGCGGTTCGCCGGCCGCCTCATGCACCGCCCGGCGCCGCTCCCGGTGGATGTCCTCGGCCACATTGGCCAGCAGAGCGAAGTGGGTGAATGCCCGGATGACGGGGATGGCCTGATGGACATCGATGCCGGAGAACAGAGCGGCCAGCTCGCCCCGGTCGATCTCGGAGCGACGAACGCGGAAGGATTCCACACGCGCCCGCTCCACCAGGTCGAAGACCTCCGCGCCGTTCTGCTCGCGCACGGTGTCGCCGAGAATCGTGCCGAGCAGCCGGATGTCCTCGCGCATCGGCTCGGTGGCCTCACGGCCTACCGAGGTGCGCTGAACCGCGCCGATCGGATCGAGTGCGGTGTCGAGACCGTCAGCCATGCCCCCAGTATCGGTGCAGCCGCGGCGCACCGCACGGCGCCCTCAGAGACCCATCAGCCAGAACAGCAGCGCAGGGCTGAAGACCACCGCCAAGAACCCCACGATGAACAATGCTGCGGCGTAATTCACAACGCCGGGATAATTCTGCGGCACGGGCCCGAGTGCCCCACGCGGGCTGGCGAGGCCTCGCAGTATCGGTTCGGCCAGCGGCGCCAGGTATTCGAGTTCGACGATGCAGCCCGGAGACACGTCGACCACGGTGTCGGCAAGACCGCGCACGGATCCGAACCAGCGCGGCGGAATCTCGACGTGCAGGTAGTGCCTGCCGGGCAGGACCGGGAGCTCGGTCCGACCCCATCCGGCAGACGGAACGACATGTCCGTTCAGGGTCAGCCGCGGAGCAGGGCGCCCGAACGGTGCGGCAACGCGAAGAAACCGGGCGGTGACGGCGATCACACCGCCCGGTGGAGGGTACGGGCCGGTCAACCCAGCGCTAGCTGTACTTGATCAGCAGCGCAACGCCGACGATCGAGACCAGCCAGATACCGGTCACGAACAGCGTCAGGCGGTCGAGGTTCTTCTCGACCACGGTGGAGCCGGACAGGCTGGACTGGACACCGCCACCGAACAGGGTGGACAGACCGCCACCTTTGGCGCGATGCAGCAGCACCAAGAGCACGACCAGCACGCTGGTCACGACCAGAGTGATCTGCAGAGCCAATTCCATGGCTGTAAGACTACCGGGTGCGGTGTCCGGCCCAGGCTCCCGGGTTACGGCAGCGGTCCGCCCGCGGCGATGGCGGACAGGGTGGCGAACTGCTCGCCGTCCAGCGACGCGCCACCGACGAGCGCCCCGTCGACGTCGGTCTGCGCCACGATCTCACCCACGTTCTTGGCATTGACCGAACCGCCGTAGAGCACCCGGACTCCGGCCGCGAGCTCAGCAGACGCCAATGCTGCGATCTCCTTGCGGATGGCTCCACAGACCTCCTGGGCGTCGGCCGCACTGGCCACCCGGCCCGTCCCGATGGCCCACACCGGCTCGTAGGCGATGACGGCCTGACCGATCTGCTCCTTGCTCAGACCGGCCAGAGACCCGCGCAGCGAGTTCACGTTGTACTCGACGTGGTTGCCCGCCTCGCGCACCTCGAGCTGCTCGCCGATGCAGATGATCGGGGTGATGCCGTGCTTGAACGCGGCGGCGGCTTTGGCGGCCACCACTGCATCGTCCTCGTGGTGGTACGTACGCCGCTCGGAGTGCCCCACGACCACGAAGCTGCAGCCGAGCTTCGCCAGGAACGCCCCGCTGATGTCACCGGTGTAGGCGCCCGAGTCGTGCTGTGACAGATCCTGCGCCCCGTAGGTCAGACGCAGCTTGTCCCCGTCGACCAGCGTCTGCACACTGCGCAGATCGGTGAACGGCGGAATGACCGTGACATCCACTTTGTCGAAGTACTTGTCCGGCAAGGCGAATGCGATCTTCTGCACCAGCGCGATGGCCTCGAAATGATTGAGGTTCATCTTCCAGTTGCCGGCGATCAAAGGCTTGCGTGCGGCTTTCGACATGGTTTCTACGACTCCAGTACTTCGATGCCGGGCAGGGTTTTGCCCTCAAGGTATTCCAGCGACGCGCCGCCGCCGGTCGAGATGTGCGAGAAACCGTCCTCGGCCAGGCCCAGCTGGCGCACCGCGGCCGCTGAATCCCCACCACCGACGACGCTGAAAGCGCCCTTCTCGGTGGCGCCGATGATGGCCTCGGCCACTCCCTTGGTGCCCGCCGCGAACGCCGGGAACTCGAACACGCCCATCGGGCCGTTCCAGAACACGGTCTTGGCGTTGGACAGCAGAGCGGTGAAACGCTTCACCGACTCCGGACCGATGTCCAGACCCATCTTGCCGTCGGGGATGCGGTCCGAGGCCACGGTCTCCGGCTCGGCGTCGGCGGCGAACTTGTCGGCTACCACGATGTCCACCGGAAGGTGGATCACGTCGGCGTAGGTGTCCAGCAGTCGCTTGCAGGTGTCGATCATCTCCTCCTGCAACAGCGAGGTTCCAACCGAAACCCCTTGAGAGGCAAGGAAGGTGAAGCACATGCCGCCGCCGATGATGAGGCTGTCAGCCTTGGTGGCAAGGTTCTCGATCACCGCGAGCTTGTCCGAGACCTTGGACCCGCCGAGGACCACGGCATACGGCCGTTCAGTCGAGCTGGTGAGCTGCTCGAGCACCTTCACCTCGGCGTCGACCAGCGTGCCGGCGTAGTGCGGCAGCAGGGTGGCGACGTCGTAGACGGAAGCCTGCTTGCGGTGGACCACGCCGAACCCGTCGGAGACGAAGGCGCCCGGTGAGCCGTCGGCGCCCTCTACCAGGGCAGCCAGCGCCTTGGCCAGCGCCAACCGCTCGGCATCGTCCTTACTGGTCTCTCGCGGATCGAAGCGGATGTTCTCCAGCAGCAGGACGTCGCCATCGGTCAGGCCCTCGGCCCGGGCCAACGCATCGGTGCCGACGACATCGCCGGCCAGCTGCACGTGGCGGCCCAGCTTCTCCCCCAGCGCCGCGGCGACCGGCGCCAGCGACAACTTCGGGTCCGGGACACCCTTGGGGCGGCCCAGGTGCGCGGTGACGACCACCTTGGCCCCCGCCTCGGCCAGCGCGGACAGGGTCGGGACCGAGGCGATGATACGGCCGGGATCGGTGATCTGCCCCTGGTCATCGAGAGGGACGTTGAGGTCGGAGCGGACCAGAACGCCGCGCCCTTCTACGCCCTCGGCCAACAGGTCGGCGAGTGTCTTGACAGTCATTGTTACTAGAGCGACTTCCCTACGAGAGCGACCAGATCGACGAGTCGGTTGGAGTAGCCCCACTCGTTGTCGTACCAGGAGACGACCTTGGCCTGATTGTCGATGACCTTAGTCAGGCCGGAGTCGAAGATCGAACTGTGCGGGTCGGTGACGATGTCGCTCGACACGATCGGCGCGTCGTAGTACTTCAAGATGCCCTTCATCGGTCCCTCGGCAGCGGCCTTCATCGCTGCGTTGATCTCCTCGGCGGGTGCCGGCTTGGCCAGCTCGGCAGTCAGGTCGGTGACCGAACCGGTGGGAACCGGGACGCGCAGCGCGTAGCCGTCCAGTTTGCCCTTGAGCTCGGGCAGCACCAGGCCGATGGCTTTGGCGGCGCCGGTGGAGGTCGGCACGATGTTCAGCGCGGCAGCGCGGGCGCGGCGCAGATCCTTGTGCGGGCCGTCCTGCAGGTTCTGGTCCTGGGTGTAGGCGTGGATCGTGGTCATCAGGCCCTTGACGATGCCGAACTCGTCGTTGAGGACCTTGGCCAGCGGGCCGAGGCAGTTGGTGGTGCAGGAGGCGTTGGAGATGATGTTCTGGCTGCCGTCGTACTTGTCGTCGTTGACGCCCAGCACGATCGTGATGTCCTCGTCGGACGCCGGTGCGGAGATGATGACTTTCTTGGCGCCGGCATCGAGGTGACCTTGTGCCTTGTCGCGCTTGGTGAAAATGCCCGTCGATTCGACGACCACGTCCACGCCGAGGTCGCCCCACGGCAGGGCCGCCGGGCCCTCCTTGACCTCGAGGGCCTTGATCTTCTTGTCACCGATGACGATGGTGTCCTCGCCTTCGAGGCTGACGTCCTGCGGCAGGCGGCCGAGAATCGAATCGAACTTCAGCAGGTGAGCCAGGGTCGCGTTGTCGGTGAGGTCGTTGACCGCCACGATCTCGATGTCAGAGTTCTTGCCCTCGGCCTGCTGCGTCGCCAGGGCCCGGTAGAAGTTGCGCCCGATGCGGCCGAAGCCGTTAACGCCTACCCGGATGGTCACGTGATTCTCCCTCGGTTGCCGGTAACTGCCCGCCGCCAGCCTAGTGCCGAAAAAGCCCCACTGTGCGGCTTGGCTAGTGCATCAGATGTCGCGGTCGTGTAGGGCGAGTTGGTCGACTTCGTGCGGGTCCTGGCCCATCAGATCGGCGATCAGTCCCTCATCCGACAGATCCATCGGCTCAGAGTGTTTCCAGTCGTGATGAGCCACCTCGTTCAGGCGCTTGATGATGTGGTGATCGGTCACCTCGATGGCCAGTTCGCGACGGTGGTCAAAGCTGCCCGGGGAGAAATTGATCGAACCGACGATGGCCCGCTCGTGATCGGCCAGGATCATCTTGGCGTGCAGCTTCATGTGCTTGAGCCGGTGGATCTTGATGCCGACGTCGTCGAGGATGCGCATCCCACTCACGCCCTCCAGCAGCTTGCCCGATTTGAGATGATGGGCCGCCCGGGCCATGACGTGGACCTTCACCCCCCGGTGCGCGGCGCGGACCAGTCGCTCGATGATCACCGGATCCTGATAGCGCTCGTTCTGGACGAACAGGGTGTGTTCGGCGCTGTCGACGAACTCGGCGATGCGATGCCTGCCGTTGGTCGGGCACCAGATCAGGTGGGCCCCGCCGCCGGGATCGAAATCCTCACGCGCCCAATCCGCTTCGAAGCAGTCGATGATCTCGGCAACCTCATAGGCACTCGGAGTGACGACGGCGTAATCGCGCGTCACCGTGAAGTTCTCCTCGGTCCAGTTCAGCGACTCGACGAAGGCGTACTCGTCGTCGACGACCATGGACTTCTCGTGGGTCAGGTCGAATGCCGGGTTGCTCTGACGGACCTCGATGCCGTACCGCTGCAACGTCTCTCGCACGGCGTCGTTGTCGGTCTGCCCGTCGCGGCGCTCGGGGTTGAGCATGACCTTGACGTCCACGCCGCGTCGACGAGCAGCCACCACTGCCTCCAGCAGCGCCCGATGGGTGAAGGCGAACATCTTGATCCGCACGGATCGCTCGGCGCCGGCGATCGCATCGATCACGGGCTTGGCAGAGTCGTCGGGCAGGATGATCAGGGAACGCGTCACGTTGTCTCGTCCTCGTATTGGATGCGGTGCAACTCGGCATATCTGCCGTCTGCGGTCAGGAGCTCGGTGTGGGTGCCCTCCTCCACCACCCGGCCCTGCTCGAGCACGACGATCTTGTCCGCGTCGCGAATCGTGCTGAGCCGGTGGGCGATCGTGATCACCGTGCGCCCGGTCATCAATCGCTGCAACGCAGACATCACCAGGTGCTCGGACTCCGCGTCCAGCGCAGCGGTCGGTTCGTCCAAGATGAGGATGGGGCTGTCCCGGATCAGGGCACGGGCAATGCCGATGCGCTGACGTTGACCGCCGGAGAGGGTCAGGCCCCGCTCACCGACCGGGCTGTCATAGCCCAGTGGCATTGCCGAGATGAACTCGTGCGCATTCGCCAACTTGGCCATCTCGACGATCTCGTCGTGATCGGCTTCGGGCCGGCCGAAGGCGATGTTGTCGCCGATGGTGCCCCGGAACAGCACGGTGTCCTGCAATACATAGGCGATCTGGCTGCGAAGTTCATGGAGTTTGTAGTCGCGCAGGTCGACCCCGTCGATCCGGACGGTGCCCGCACTCGGGTCGTAGAACCGCGGAATCAGGCTGACCAGACTGGATTTTCCGCTCCCGGTGTGCCCGACTACGCCCACCAGCTGACCGGGTTGCACGTCGAAGGTGACCTCACGCAACACGGGGGTTTGGCTGTCGTAGCCGAACGCCACCCGATCGAAGCTGATCGCTCCGGTGAGCTGCTCAGGCACGACCGCGTCGGGTTTCTCCTGAACCGACGTCTCGGCGGTCAGCAGGGCGTTGACGCGATCCACGCCGACCGAGGCCATGGCGATGGTGTTGGTGAGCTTGGCCAGATCCTGGACCGGTTTGAAGAACGACGCCAGATAAGAGATGAACACGGTCAGCGTGCCTGCCGTCATCACGCCCGCGAGGATGAGCGCCGACCCGCGCCACAACACCAGCGCGGTGCAGGCCGCTACCACGACGCCGACGATCGGCGACACCACCGATTTCACGCGACGCGCATCGAGCGCGGCGTCGACCGCCTGTTGACCGGCCAGCGCCAGCTGACGTTCCTGCATGTCCTCGCGATCGAATGCCTTGACCACGCGGATGGACTGCAGGCCCTCCTCGGCGACCGCGACGATGTCCGATTCGCGTTTGCGCACTTCATGGGTCGCCGCCTTGACGGCCTTCCGGATCCGGGACACGAACAACAGCAGCAGGGGCGCGACGGCGAGCGCGACGAGCGTGAAATCCCACTGCAGCCACAACATCATCGCCAGCATGCCCACGATGGTCAGCAGGTCGGTCGCGATGCCCAGGGTCGAGGACGACGCGAAGCCCTGGATGGTGTCGACGTCGTCGGTGAGCGTGCTCAGGATGGGACCGACCCGATGGGTGTCGAAGTAGTTGAGCGACAACTGCTGCAGGTGATGGTAAGCGCGGGTGCGCAGGTCGTTGCCGATGCGCTGGCCGACCGTTTCGGTCAGGTAGTTGGACACATATGACGCGATCGCTGCCACCACGGCGATGACCACGACCATGATCGCCGCCAGACCCGCGATGTGCATCTTGCTGTCGCCGCCGAGCAGCGGCCGCAGCATCCCGTGGAGCCACCCCGGCAAGGGGTGGTGGCCGACCACACTGTCCAGCACGACCTTCAGCGGCCACGGCGCGGCCAGGCCGGTGGCGATCTGCACCAGCAGGACCGCGAAGATTCCGGCGACCAGCAACCGGTAGGGGCGGATCAGCTCAAGAATCAGTCTCATCGCGACCGCTGCCTCAATCTTGGGGTTGACGTCGAAGTTTGTCGCAACACACTACATCGCTCCGATGGCACCAGCGTGACTCAAGGGCGACAAACTGGCATGTGGCGGCAACGACTGGGAGCCAACGGGCTAGCGCATGGCGCTCTGCACCGGCAGCTCCTGAACCGTACGCTCGACAGTCGTTGTGGGATCGCTGTTTTCATGCCACCCGGGCGGGCCGAACAGGTAGCCGAGCCGGCCGCGCCAGGTGCGGGCCCGCCAGACGTCGCCGACCATGGCCACGAATTCGTGGTAATTGACCTTGACCGGGTTGTGGGTGTCGATGTTCTTCGTCAGGCCGTAGCGCACGGGTTCGTCCTCGGCGACGAAGGTGCCGAACATTCGGTCCCACAGGATGAAGATGCCTGCATAGTTCTTGTCGAGGTATGGGTTGTTGGCGCCGTGATGCACCCGATGGTGCGACGGGGTGTTGAACACGAACTCGATTGCGCGAGGCAGCCTGTCGATGCGCTCGGTGTGGATCGGGAACTGGTAGAGCAGCACGATCGATTGCGACACGAATACCAGCCAGGCCGGAATGCCGACGAGTGCCAATCCGACAAAGCCGATCGTGGACAGAAACGATCCGGGAATCAGCCACGACAAGCGCAGGGCGGTGGACAGGTTGAAGTACCGGCTCGAGTGGTGCACGTTGTGCGCCGCCCAGAACATCCGGACGCGGTGCGACATCCGGTGTTGCAGGTAGTAGGCCAAGTCGGCCAACACGATGGCAAACGGCCAGACCCACCAATGCGATGCCGACAGGTGCAGGGGCGTCACGGCCGCGGCGACCGCCACCATGGGCACGGCGATGAATTTTTCCAGCGGCCGCCCGACGATGCCCAGCGCGTAGATCGACAGGTTTGTGCCGGTGTCCCGCCAAGACACGCCGGACCGGGGCCGGGCTGAATCGTCGCCCTTGCCCGAGTCGGCCTTGTCGAATCGATAGCTGAGGAACTCGACCGCCATCAGGACGAAGAAGGCGGGCAGGGCGTAGAGCCCGATGCGCACGGGATCCATCGGGGGGCTACCTCTTGCCCTTCTTGTTGTCTTTCTTGGGCATACCGGCCAGCTGCCAGGCCAGGGCCTGACCGAAGAGCTCCTCGGGAACGCGATCGGGGTCGATGCGCCGCTGCCGGATCAACCCCTGGAAGAGCGCGAGAACCACCACGGCGAAACCCTCCACGGAGACGCTGTCGTCGATGTTGTTGCGCTCCAGCGCATCAGCCAGGATTTCGCGCAGTGAGAGCAGCGTGTGCGCCGAGCGGTCCCGCAGGGTCTGCATGGAGTTGGGTTGACGCACGGCGTGCAACCAGAATTCGGCCTGGATCGCCTCGAACTCGATGTCGTTGTCGGCGATCTCGACGAGTACCCGACCCAGGGCTCTCAGCGGTGTTGTGTCGGCGTTCCCGGAGATGGTCTGTACCACCTGGTCGAGCCGACCGGAGGCACGTTCGTTCATCAGCTCGGAGAACAGCTTCTCCTTGCTGGAGAAGTTCGAATAGACCGCGCCTACCGAGTATCCCGCCGCCGCGGCGATCTCATCCACCGATGCCGCGGCATAACCCTTACGGGCGCAGGTCTGGGCGGCTGCCTCCAGCAGCGCCGCCCGGGTCCGGGCCTGCGTTTCAGCCCTGGTCAGCCGCGCCGGCGTGGCGTCCTTGTCACTTCGTTCGTCGACCATATTTCAGATAGTAGCCGTTATCTGAACTTTCGGATAGTGTCCGCTATCCGAACTCGTGTGGCGCCGCGACGAGTTTCACCCTGCGGTTTCCGTCATGGATCGCGCTACGACTGTTGGAGGACCGCGCCTTTCCGTGCGGAACGGTCCTGCTGCGGTACGAAACCAAACGCGACGGATCGCAAACACGGCAGTTCGGCGGGCGGCAAATGCCGATGGGCTCGACTTGCCCGGAGCCGAGCTTGGTTGGGGTGACGGGATTCTCACCCGATCCGGACCGAAGACGCGCTCTGATAACACATTTCGCATTGCGTACATGGCAATGCCGAGGCGGTGCTAGCGTGCGCCAGATAGCGCATCCAATCGAATAGTCCAGCAGAGGAATCCGTGACCCGCAGCGAGGAAAGCCCGTCCGAACCTGTCGGCGCGACCGATCCCGCTGATCTCACCCTGCCCCTGTACGGAGCGAATGTTCGGTGAAGACCCGCAACTCGCACAGATCGATACCGGCTTCGGTCCCCTGCGCTTCGTACAACTGGTCGGCGCTACCGCCGACACCCTTGCTGCCGCCCAATCACAGGGCGACGGAGTGCAAGGGACACTTCAGATGCTCGAATCGATGGCCGAGTCCAATCCGCTGCTCGTGACGGACATCAGGCGCGGCGTCCACCTGAAATAGGCGCGAGTCGAAGCTCAGGCGTCGTCGAGCAGATCCGGAGTCACCGCCGACTCGGTGTCGGGCAGCCCCTCCTGCTTGGCCTTCCGATCGGCCATCGAGAGCAGGCGCCGGATACGGCCGGCCACAGCATCTTTGGTCATCGGCGGATCAGCCAGCCGGCCCAGCTCTTCCAGCGAGGCCTGCCGGTGTTCCACCCGCAGCTTGCCCGCCGCAGCCAGATGATCGGGCACCCCGTCACCCAGTATGTCCAGCGCGCGCTCCACCCGGGCCGCCGCTGCCACCGCGGCACGCGCCGACCGGCGCAGGTTCGCGTCATCGAAATTGGCAAGGCGGTTGGCGGTGGCGCGGACCTCGCGGCGCATGCGCCGTTCCTCCCACGTCAACCGCGTGTCCTGGGCTCCCATCCGGGTCAGCAACGCGCCGATCGCCTCGCCGTCACGGACCACCACCCGGTCACTGCCACGCACCTCGCGGGCCTTGGCGCTGACTCCGAGCCGCCTGGCCGCACCGACGAGGGCCAGTGCCGCCTCCGGACCGGGGCAGCTGACCTCCAGCGCCGACGACCGTCCCGGCTCGGTCAACGATCCGTGCGCGAGGAACGCGCCACGCCACGCCGCCTCGGCATCACCGACGCTGCCTCCGACCACCTGCGCGGGCAGGCCGCGCACCGGTCGTCCACGAAGATCGAGCAATCCGGTCTGCCGCGCGAGCGCCTCGCCGTCGGCGGCCACCCGCACCACATAGCGGGTGTTCTTGCGGATGCCGCTGGCCGACAGCACGTGCACCACCGCGTTGTACCCGTACAGGTCGTAGATGTCCTTGCGCAGACGGCGCGCGATGATCCCGAGGTCTACCTCGGCTTCGACCACAACCCGGCCCGCCACGATGTGCAAGCCGCCGGCAAAGCGCAACAACGAGGCCACCTCCGCACGGCGAGCGCTGACCGAGTTGACTACGAGACGGCTCAGCTCGTCCTTCACCTCGGCTGTCATCGCCACGGATCGTCCCCTCTCGGTGTATTCGGCGCCGGCTCCTGGCGCGCCACGTCGACCGACCTCGCTGCGGGCGTGGGAACGGTGGGCTCCTGCACGGCACCGGGCGCCATCGCGCGCAACCGGACACCTTCCAGCACCGCGGCCAACTTCGCCGGGTCATGTAAAGGTGTACCAGGTCGGGACACGTCAGCAAACTCAACACGGGCATTGAGGATGTTGGCAGTGCGGCTGAGTTGCTCCCGTTCGCGGTCGCTCGGCACCCGGCTGGCATCGACGATGATGTCATGCACGCTGAAGTCCGGGGCATGCTGGGCCAGAACGTGGATGTGGCGCTCGGCCGAGAACCCCGCGGTTTCGCCCGGCTCGGCCGCCAGATTCAAGACGAGCGCCCGCCGCGCCGTCGTCGACCGCAGTGCCGCGGCCAACTGCGGCACCAACACATGAGGGATCACGCTGGTGAACCACGAGCCTGGCCCGAGCACCACCAGGTCGGCACTCATGATCGCCTCAACCGCCTGCCGGGTGGCCGGCGGATCGCCGGGCAGCAGCCGGACCCGGCGCACCTTGCCCACCGTGGTGGCAATTGCCACCTGGCCGCGGATCACCCGGCTCATCCGAGGATCGGATTCGAGGCCCGCAACGTCGGCCTCGATCTGCAGGGCGATCGGGCACATCGGCAGCACCCGGCCCTTCACCCCCAGGATCCGCCCGAGCTCGTCGAGAGCCGCAACCGGATCGGCCAACACCTCACTGAGGCCGGCCAGGATCAAATTGCCGATCGGGTGACCGGCCAGCGCGCCGCTACCGCCGAAGCGGTGCTGGATGATCGTCGCCCACAGCCGGCCATGCGGGCTGTCAGAAGCCAACGCCGCCAAAGCCATTCGCAGATCACCAGGGGGCACCACGTCGAGTTCGCCGCGCAACCGACCCGACGATCCGCCGTCGTCGGCGACTGTCACCACGGCCGTCACGTGTGGGCTGAGCCGACGCGCCGCGGACAGGGTGGCGTACAACCCGTGCCCTCCACCGAGGGCCACGATGCGCGGGGTCATTCGCGACCCAGATCCCGGTGCAGCACGTGCACGGTCAGCCCGTCACCGCCCTGCAAACGCTCAGCCAGCGCCTCGGCGATCGCCACACTCCGATGTTTGCCGCCGGTGCACCCGATGGCGACGGTCATATATCGCTTCCCCTCCCGGCGATAACCGGCGATCACCACGTCCAACAGACGATGGTAGGTGTCCAGAAATTCCCTGGCCCCCGGTTGGCCGAGCACGTAGTCACGCACGTCCGGATGTTGACCGGTATGCGGCCGTAGCTCGTCCACCCAGTGCGGGTTCGGCAGGAACCGCACGTCCATCACGGTGTCCGCGTCCATCGGCAGGCCGTACTTGTAACCGAAGGACTCCACCGTGACATTCGTGTAGGCGACGGTCTCACCGCCGAACGCCCGCTCGATGCTCTCCCGCAGGGCAGGGACCGGCAGGGCAGACGTGTCGATCACCAGATCGGCGGCTGCGCGCACCGGCGCCAGCAACGCCCGCTCGGCGGCGATTCCCTCCGCCAGGGTCTGGGTGCCCTGCAGCGGGTGGCTACGCCGATTCTGCTCGTAACGACGGACCAGGATGTCGTCGGACGCCTCGAGAAACAACACCCGCGGGGTGATGCTGCGAGCCGCCAACTCGTTGCGAACCCAATCGAGGTCGCCGGTGAAACCGCGCGACCGCACATCCATCACCACGGCAAGCTGTGTGATCCGTGATCCGGCCGCCAACCCCAACTCGACCATCCGGGCAATCAGCTCCGGCGGCAGGTTGTCGGCGACGTACCAGCCGAGGTCCTCCAACACCTTGGCGGCGGTGCCGCGGCCCGCGCCGGACAGGCCGGTGACCAGCACCACGTCGATATCCGAATCCGCATCCGCACCACCCGCGATGCCGCCCTCGCGCAGATGTTCGTTCATCCGCGACCCGCCTGGCTACACATGTCCCCGTTACCCGTCATCCCGACACCCTGCGTCGATCATCCTCGATAAGCGTTGCGGGCGCCCCTGAATCGCCCAGTCCGGAGTTCTCACTTCGCGGGTCACCATTTTCGGGTGATCCACCGAGTGCGGCGAGGACGGCCTTCGCCGTCGCCACCCCGATCCCCGGCACCGCGGTGATCTCCTCGACTGTGGCCTCTTTGAGTCTGGCCACCGAGCCGAAGTGCGTCACCAACGCCTTGCGGCGTTGCTCGCCCAGACCACGCACCGAGTCGAGCGCCGAGGCGGTCATCCGCTTGGACCGCTTGCTGCGGTGATAGCTGATCGCGAACCGGTGTGCCTCGTCGCGCACACGTTGCAACAAATACAGCCCCTCGCTGTTGCGCGGGAAAATGACCGGATCCGGCTCGGACGGCACCCACACCTCTTCAAGCCGCTTCGCCAGCCCTATCACCGCGACATCGGTGACGCCCAGTTCGTCGAGCACCGCAGCGGCCGCGTTGACCTGGGGGGCGCCGCCGTCCACCACGAACAGGTTGGGCGGATAGGCGAACCGGCGCGGGCGCTGCTCGGCGCTCGGGTCGGGCTGCCCATCGCTGACGTGCCGCAGAAAGCGACGCCGCGTCACCTCGGCGATCGACGCGACATCGTCAGAACGCCCCTCACCGGCGGCCTCCCGGATCGCGTAATGCCGGTAGTCCGACTTGCGCGGCAGCCCATCCTCGAACACCACCAGTGAGGCGACCACATCGGTGCCCTGCACATGGCTGATGTCGACACACTCGATCCGCAACGGCGCCTCGGCCAGGCCCAGCGAATCCTGAATGCTCTGCAGCGCTTCCGATCTCGCGTTGAAGTCGCCGGCACGCTTGAGCTTGTGTTGGGTCAGGGCCTCATGGGCGTTGCGCGCCACGGTCTCGGCCAGGGTGCGCTTGTCGCCGCGTACCGGCACGCGCAGGCTCACCCGCGAGCCGCGAAGCCCCGACAACCAGGCGGACAGTTCATCGGCGTTGGGCGGCAGTACCGGCACGAGCACCTCCCGCGGCACCGGGTTCGTCGCCTCGTCGGCCGCACCGCCCAGTTCGGCCTGCTCGCCGTAGAACTGGGTGAGGAACTGCTCGACCAATTGCTGTCGCCCGGATTGACTCTGGTCCTCTGTCGCCGCCGGGGCGGCTCCGGGACCCGAATCACGGGTCGCCTCCGGCTCCGACGATTTCTCGACGATCCATCCGCGCTGCCCCCGGACCCGACCGCCACGCACGTGGAACACCTGCACAGCCGCCTCAAGATCGTCGTCGGCGAACGCCACCACGTCGGCATCCGTACCGTCGCCGAGCACCACGGCCTGCTTCTCCAGCGCCCGCTTGAGCGCCGCGATGTCGTCACGCAACCGGGCGGCCCGCTCGAAGTCCAGCTCCTCGGCGGCCGCGGTCATCTGCTGCTCCATGTCGCGGGCCAACCGGTCGGTCTTGCCCGACAGGAAATCGCAGAAGTCCAGCACGATCCGCCGGTGCTCCTCGGCACTGACCCGGCCGATGCACGGCGCCGAACACTTGTCGATGTAGCCGAGCAGACACGGCCGGTCGATCTGCCTGTGCCGCTTGAACACTCCTGCCGAGCAGGTCCGGGCCGGAAACACCCGGGTCAACAGGTCGAGTGTCTCGCGGATCGCCCATGCATGCGAATACGGGCCGAAGTACCGCACGCCCTTACGCCGTGGCCCGCGGTACACCATCAGCCGTGGGTACTCCTCGTTGAGCGTGACCGCCAGCACCGGGTACGTCTTGTCGTCGCGGTAGCGGATGTTGAAGCGCGGATCGAATTCCTTGATCCAGTTGTACTCCAGCTGCAGTGCCTCGACCTCGGTGGTGACCACCGTCCATTCGACACTGCCCGCGGTCATCACCATCTGCCGAGTGCGCGGCGCGAGGCTCGCGACATCGGCGAAGTACGACGTCAGCCGGCTGCGCAGGCTCTTGGCCTTGCCGACATAGATGACCCGGCCATGCGGGTCCCGGAATCGGTACACACCCGGCTGCACTGGTATCGATCCGGGCGCCGGCCGGTACGTCGCTGGATCGGGCACGGTTTCCAGGTTACTGCCGCGATCGGACTGAACTCCGCTACCGTCGAGGTGTGCGATTGCTGGCGTCCACACGTTCGGTCATCGCCCTGCTCAGTGTCGCCGCGACAGTCCTGGCCGGATGCGCCGGCGACCATCGGCGACCGGCGAAGGCCGTCGCCGGACCCTGCCAGATTGTGTCGAACGGCACCCCGCTACCCAAACCTCCTCCCCCTCCGCGGCCGCCGGCCGGCCCGGCCGCACCGGCTCCGCCGCCCGACCTGGCGACCAACCCCGAGATCGGCACCGGCTACCGCAGCGACATGACCGCCGTCCGCACGGCAACCTACGCGGTGGCCACCGCCAATCCGCTGGCCACCGAAGCAGCGTGCAAGGTGCTGCGCGGCGGCGGCAGCGCCGCCGACGCGCTGGTGACCGCACAGGCCGTCCTCGGCCTGGTCGAGCCTCAGTCCTCCGGGCTCGGCGGCGGTGGATTCCTGCTGTACTACGACGCGGCAGGCAACTCCGTACGTGCATTCGACGGACGCGAGACCGCCCCGGCCGCGGCGACCGAGAACTACCTGCGCTGGGTTTCGGACTCCGATCGCACCGTGCCCAAACCCGATGCCCGGGCATCGGGCCGCTCCATCGGGGTGCCGGGCATTGTCCGACTGCTCGACGACGTCCACCACCAGTTCGGCAAGAAAGCCTGGCGCGAGCTGTTCGATCCCGCCGTGTCACTGGCCGATCAGGGATTCGACATCAGTCCCCGGCTGGCGGCCTCGATCGACGATGCTCACGCCCAACTGCGACTGGACCCCGCCGCCGCACGCTACTTCCTCAACACCGACGGCAGCCCCAAACCGGTCGGCACCCGCATGACCAACCCCGCCTACGCGAAAACCTTGGGCGCCATCGCATCCGAGAGAGCCCGGGCCTTCTACACCGGCGACATCGCCCGCGCCGTCGTGGCGGCCACCGCCGATACCAGCGGCGGCCGCACACCGGGACTGATGACCGAGCAGGACCTCGCCACCTACGCCGTCAAACAACGCGAACCGGTGTGCACCACCTACCGCGGCCGCGAGGTCTGCGGTATGCCGCCGCCTTCCTCGGGTGGCATCGCGGTGGCAGCCACCCTCGGCATCCTCGAGCACTTCCCCATGAGCAACTACAAGCCGGCCCGCCTCGACCGCAACGGCGGTCACCCGTCGGTGACCGGCGTGCACCTGGTCTCGGAGGCCGAACGTCTCGCCTACGCCGACAGAGACCGCTACGTCGCCGACACCGATTTCGTCCCGCTTCCCGGCGGATCGCCCGAAACCCTGCTCGACGTTGCCTATCTCACCGGCAGGGCCGCCCTGATCTCCCGGGACCACACGATGGGTGTGGCCGCGCCCGGGGATTTCGCGCCCCCGATGACGATCCCACCGGCGCCCGAGCACGGCACCAGCCAGATCAGCGTCATCGACAGCTTCGGCAATGCCGCATCCCTGACCACCACGATCGAGTCCGCATTCGGCTCGTTCCACATGGTCGACGGCTTCCTACTCAACAACCAGCTCACCGACTTCTCCGCCGAGCCGACCAGCGCCGAAGGCCAACCGCTGCCCAACCGGGTTCAACCCGGCAAACGCCCGCGCAGCACCATGGCACCCACCCTGGTATTCGACAAGACCGGGCCGCAGCGGGGGCCCCTGTACGCCGTACTGGGCTCCCCCGGCGGTGCGCTGATCATCCAGTTCGTCGTGAAAACCCTTGTCGGCATCCTGGATTGGAAACTGGATCCGCAGCAGGCGGTGTCGATGATCGATTTCGGCGCGGCCAATACACCGGTCACGAATGTGGGCGGTGAGCACCCATTGGTCGACACCGTCGCCAACGGAGACCGTGATCAACTGATCGAGGGCCTGCGGGCACGCGGACATCAGGTTTCACTGGCCGATCAGTCCAGTGGGCTCTCAGCGCTGGTGCGCACATCGTCGGGCTGGATCGGGGGCGCCGATCCGCGGCGCGAAGGTCTGGTGCTCGGCGACGTCGGTTGATCCCGCGCGACTCAGCCGCGTTGCGCGCGGTACCGGTCGATCAGATCCCGGACTTCGTCCATGGCCTCGACGGCGCGGCCCTTGTCGATCGCCTGGATCGCCATCACCGGGATGTACTCGTCATCGGGCAGGTCCAAACGAGCCCAGCGGGCTCCCACCGGGAAGGACACCCCGAGCGCCTCGGACCAGGGAATCACCTTGAAACCGACCAGATTCCGGACCGCTACGCCCGCGGGGCCGACCTTCAGCCGGGGCCGGGCGAACAACAGCACCACGCACGCGATGATCGCTCCCAGCAAGGCGATCGCCACCTGGTCGGAGGTCTGGAAGACCACGCCGGTAGAACCCACCTTGAGCAGGATGCCGACCGCGACGTGCGCCAGAAAGATGATCAAGGCGGCGCCGTACGCGAAATACGGTGTCCGGTAAGGCCGGATGTCGATGTCCCAGCTGTCCCTCGTCATTTCTTCGGTCTTCTTCTCGGTCATCGAGGTCACGCCTTGGCGCGCAGTTCCCGCAGGGTCAGCGCTGTCGACAGGGCGGCGGCTGCCGCCTGGGCGCCCTTGTCCTCGGTGGAATCCGGGAGACCGGCGCGGTCCAGGGCCTGGGCCTCGTTGTCGGTGGTGAGCACACCGTTGGCGACCGGAGTGGACGCATCGAGCGACACCCGCGTCAAGCCCTGCGTCACCGCGTCACACACGTAGTCGAAATGCGGGGTCTGCCCACGGATGACCACACCCAACGCCACCACCGCGTCATGGGTGGCCGCCAATGCCTGTGCCACCACCGGGATTTCGATGGCGCCGAGCACCCGCACCACCGTCGGATCGTCGATCCCGGCTTCGGCGGCGACCTTGCGGGCACCGTCGAGCAGCGCATCGCAGATCTGGGTGTGCCAAGTGCTGGCCACGATCGCCAGCTTCACGTTCGACGCGTCCACCTGGGGCAGATCGGGAACCCCGTGGCCGCTCACAGGCTCGAACCCGAATCGGTCCCGCTGGGCGGCCTGCGGTCGCCGAGGAGGTAGACCGCCTCGTCGTAGTCGTCCATGCTCACCGCTTCGTCGTAGTCCTCAAGCCCGATGAGGTCGTGACCCATCCGGTCCCGCTTGGTCATCAAGTAGCGGATGTTCTCCGAGTTGGCCCGCACCGGCAGCGGCACCCGCTCGATGATGTGCAGCCCATAGCCGTCGAGCCCCACCCGTTTGGCCGGATTGTTGGTCAGCAACCGCATGGACCGGATACCGAGGTCGACCAGGATCTGGGCGCCGATGCCGTAGTCGCGGGCGTCGGCGGGCAGACCCAGTTTGAGATTCGCGTCGACGGTGTCCTCACCGGCATCCTGCAGTTGATAGGCCTGCAACTTGTGCATCAGACCGATGCCCCGGCCCTCATGGCCGCGCATGTACAGCACCACGCCGCGACCTTCACGCGCCACCATCGCCATCGCGGCGTCCAGTTGCGGACCGCAGTCACAGCGCCGCGAACCGAACACGTCACCGGTCAGGCATTCGGAGTGCACGCGAACGAGGACGTCGTGACCGTCGCTGGCCGGCCCGGAGATGTCGCCGCGAACCAGCGCCACGTGCTCGACATCCTCGTAGATGCTCTTGTAGCCGACGGCCACGAACTCGCCGTGCCGGGTCGGGATCCTGGCCTCGGCGATGCGCTCGATGTGCTTCTCGTGCTTGCGGCGCCACTCGATCAGGTCGGCGATCGAGATCAGCGCCAGGTCGTGATCGTCGGCGAAGACACGCAGCTCATCGGTGCGCGCCATGTCGCCTTCGTCCTTCTGGCTGACGATCTCGCAGATCGCCCCGGCGGGCTGCAGCCCGGCCAGGCGGGCCAGATCCACGGCGGCCTCGGTGTGCCCAGGGCGGCGCAGCACCCCGCCGTCCTTGGCACGCAACGGAACCACGTGGCCGGGCTTGGTGAAGTCGTCGGCGACGGTGGACGGATCGGCCAACGCGCGCATCGTGGTGGCCCGGTCGGATGCCGAAATACCCGTTCCCACATCCTTTTTCGCATCGACCGTGACGGTGTAGGCGGTGCCGTGCTTGTCCTGGTTGACCGCGTACATCGGCAACAGGCCCAGCCGGTCGCAGATTTCGCCGTCCAGCGGCACACACAGATACCCGGAGGTGTAGCGGACCATGAACGCCACGAGTTCGGGAGTCGCCTTCTCGGCGGCGAAGATGAGATCGCCCTCGTTCTCGCGATCTTCGTCGTCGATCACCACCACGGCTTTGCCCGCCGCGATATCGGCTATCGCCCTCTCGACGGAGTCGAGCCTGGTCATCTGCGCCACCTTGCCTGTTCTCGTGCCAGGCCCCCAATCCGGGACCATGTGCCGACTCCAGTATGAACCACCGAAATCCAGCGGTTATTGCCAGCTCTTACTCACCGGGACCGGCCATCAGCCGTTCCACATATTTCGCGATGATGTCGACCTCGAGGTTGACCGTGGTTCCCACCCTGGCCCGGCCCAAGGTGGTGAGCTCGACAGTGGTGGGGATCAGCGATATCTCGAACCAGTCGTCAGCCACCGCGGACACGGTCAGCGAGACCCCGTCGACCGTGATCGAGCCCTTCTCCACGACGTAACGCGACAGCGCAGCAGGCAGGCCGATGCGCACCACTTCCCAATGCTCGAACGGCGTGCGGGAAATCACAGTGCCGGTGCCGTCCACATGGCCCTGAACGATGTGGCCACCGAGGCGGCTGTTGACCGCAGCAGCCCGCTCCAGATTGACCTGGCTACCGACCCCGACTCCGCCCAGGCTCGACCGGTTGAGCGTCTCCCCCATCACGTCGGCGGTGAACACGCCGTCGGGCAGCACATCCACCACGGTCAGGCAGACCCCGTTCACCGCGATCGAATCGCCGTGACCGGCATCTGCGGTGACCACGGGCCCACGAATGGTGAACCGGGCAGCATCGGTCAGCTCCGCCTTGTCGACCAGGACACCCAGTTCTTCAACGATTCCGGTGAACACGCCGACCAGAGTATTCATTCAACTGTGCGTCGGGGAAAACGCCCGGGGGCGGTGAGCCTCTACGATGCAGTCATGCAGACGCGCCCACGGTTCGCAGTCCAGTCCTTACTCGCAATCCTCTTCACCGCGGCGGCCCTAGTCGCCGGCTGCTCGTCGTCTTCGGAGACGTCGAACGCCCCGTTGCCCGATGCAGCCACGCTGTTGCAGGATTCCGCGGCCACCACCAAGGCCCAGCAGAGCGTGCATCTGCTGCTGACCGTGCAGGGCACGATCAAGGGCCTGCCCATCGAGAAACTCGACGGCGACCTGACCAACACGCCCGCCGTGGCCGCGCAGGGCACCGTCGATCTCGACGCCTTCGGCCAGAAGATCTCCGACGCGAAGTTCGTGGTCGCCGACGGGACCCTGTATGCCGCACTGACCGCGGGCGATCCGCTGTCCGACTACGGACCGGCCGAGAAGATCTACGACGTGTCGACCATCCTGAACCCCGACCTCGGCCTGGCCAACGTGCTGTCGAACTTCACCGACCCCAAGGCCGAGGGTCGCGAATCCATCAACGGCACCGAGGGGGTCCGCGTGACCGGCACGGTCAGCGCTGACGCCGTCAACAAGATCGCCCCGCAGCTCAAGGCGGAGGGCCCGGTCCCGGGCACCGCGTGGATCTCCGAAGAAGGCGACCACGCCCTGCTGCAGGCCAAGCTCGAACCCACCCCCGGAAACAGCGTCACCATGACCCTGACTGACTGGGGCAAGCAGGTCACCGTCACCAAGCCCGCGTCCTGATGCGGGCCGCGGAGTCGGTGAGGTCCGGCCGCAACCGCCACATCGCGATCAGCGCGGGCAGCCTTGCCGTGCTGCTCGGCGCTCTCGACACCTATGTCGTGGTCACGATCATGACCGACATCATGGCCGACGTCGGGATCGCGATAAACAAGATCCAGCAGGTCACGCCGATCATCACCGGTTACCTGCTGGGCTACATCGCGGCGATGCCGCTGCTGGGCCGGGCCTCGGACCGGTTCGGACGCAAGATGCTGATCCAGGTCGGCCTGGCCGGTTTTGCTGTCGGCTCGGTGATCACCGCGCTGTCGGGCGACCTGACCATGCTGGTCATCGGCCGCGTCGTACAGGGCACCGCCAGTGGCGCGCTCCTCCCGGTGACCCTGGCGCTGGCCGCCGACCTGTGGGCGGCCCGCAACCGGGCCGCGGTGCTGGGTGGTGTCGGTGCCGCACAGGAATTCGGCAGCGTGCTCGGCCCGCTCTACGGCATCGGTGCGGTGGCGCTGTTCCACCATTGGCAGGCCGTGTTCTGGATCAACGTACCGCTGGCCGCCATCGCCATGGCGATGATCCATTTCAGCCTGCCGGGCAAGGAGCCGAGCGACCATCCCGAGAAAGTCGATGTCGTCGGTGGTGTCCTGCTGGCGATCGCGTTGGGTCTGGCCGTCGTGGGCCTGTACAACCCGGAGCCGGACGGCAAGCACGTCCTGCCCGAATGGGGCCTTCCGCTGCTGATCGGTGCGCTGGTGGCGGCGGTGGCGTTCTTCGTATGGGAGAAGGTCGCCCGCACCCGACTGATCGAGCCCGCGGGCGTGAAGTTCGTGCCGTTCCTCGCCGCGCTCGCCGCATCGTTGTGCACCGGCGCGGCGCTGATGGTGACGCTGGTCAACGTCGAGCTGTTCGGTCAGGGCGTGCTCGGCAAGGACAAATACGAGGCCGCCTTCCTGCTGCTGCGGTTCCTGATCGCATTGCCGATCGGCGCGCTGATCGGTGGCTGGATCGCCACCCGGGTCGGGGATCGCATCGTCAGCTTCGTCGGCCTGATGATCGCCGCCGGTGGCTTCTGGCTGATCACCCAGTGGTCGATCGATGTGCTCGACAAGACCTACGACTTGGCCCTGGTCCAGTTGCCGGTGCTCGACACCGATCTGGCGATCGTGGGCCTGGGGCTCGGACTGGTGATCGCTCCGCTCACCTCGGCCACCTTGCGGGTGGTACCGGCCGCGCAACACGGCATCGCCTCGGCATTCGTCGTGGTGGCCCGCATGATCGGCATGCTCATCGGCATGGCGGCGCTGTCGGCCTGGGGTCTGTACCGCTTCAATCAGCACCTGGCCGGCCTGGCAGCTGCGGCGAACACCAGCGAAATGTCGCTGCAGGAGCGGCTGGCGTCGCAAGCCACCCGCTATCGCGAGGCGTATGTGTCGATGTACGGCGACATTTTCGGCATCACCGCGATCGTCTGCGTGGTGGGTGCGGTGCTCGGCCTGCTGATCGCCGCGCGCCACTTCCACGCCGACGAGCTCGACGGCCCGCCGGCCGGCGATGCCGCGCCTACCCGCGACGACGGTGACGTTTCGACCGGCCAGCTCTACTTACCCACGCAGGTACTGCCGGCGCAGTCCGCCGAGGGGACGGTCCAGCTACCGCGCCAGCAGCAGCCGGGGCGGCACCGATCCGACTGAGCCGTTCAGCAACGCTCGACACCAGGGCGGAGCAAACGTGGTGTCCGGCCGGCCTCAGCCGGCCGGCTGGGCAGCACGAGGCGGAGTGGGGCGCGCACCAACGCCCGAATTGCGCGAGGGGAAAATGGTGTGGCGGGGAGCCAGTCCTGCAGTGCAGTCATGCTCGCGTCCTTTGCTCGGGTTCACCGGGCGCGAATTCGGCAGTGAACGCGCTTTGGTACGAGTGTACCGATCAACACCACCAGCGGCCGGTTCGCCGCCCAGCCTAACTTAGGTAACCCTAACTACAGCTGGATACCTCCGGCCGGCCTGCCGTCAGTTGGGCACCAGGCTCAGGCGAACATCGGGTCCGATGGCGGTGATGCCGTCGAACCTCCACCGCTGCGCGTGCACGAGACTCGGCACCCCGATGTCATCGACCGCGGTGATCGGGCCACCCAGCAGCATCGGCGCCACATAGGCCAGGATCCGGTTTACCACGCCGGCCCGCAGGAAGGCCCCGGCCAGCGTCGGCCCGCCCTCAAGAAGCACATCAGTCCGATCCCCCAGCGACCGCATCACTTCATGCGGATCGTGGGTGCGGATCAGCATCGTGTGAGAATCGTCGTTGAGTACCTTGGCATCCGGCGATACTTCGCGCATACCCACCACCACCCGCAGGGGCTGATGATCGGTGAGCGAGCCGTCGGGCCGGCGCGCGGTCAACGCCGGATCGTCGACGAACACTGTCCCGGTACCGGCCACGATCGCATCGGCTGCGGCGCGCTTGCGATGCACATCCGCGCGGGCGGCCTCACTGGTGATCCACTGGCTGGAACCGTCGGCAGCGGCGCTGCGGCCGTCCACACTGGTGGCGAATTTCCACGTGACGTGGGGCAATCCGGTGCGCTGCTTGTGCAGCCATTCGCGCAGAGGTCCCTGCTCCACCTCGTCGGCAAGCAAACCCGGGCTGACCGTGACACCGGCATCGACAAGCCGTTGCGCACCGCCGGCCGCCGCCGGATTCGGATCGGAAGCCGCGTAGGTGACAGACGAAATGCCTGCCGCCAGAAGCGCATCCACACACGGCGGGGTGCGACCATGGTGATTGCACGGTTCCAGGGTGACCACAGCTGCACCACCCTTGGCGCGCTCCCCTGCCGCCCGCAACGCCATCACCTCGGCGTGCGCGCCTCCGACCGGTTGGGTACCACCCACACCGACGATCTGTCCGTCGCTGTCCAGGATCACCGCACCGACCGGCGGGTTGGGGTACGTCGAACCTTTGACCTGTTCGGCTTGCTCGACGGCCAGCCGCATCGCGGCCTCGAGCGTCATAGCGTCAGATGTCTCGACGCGCTCGCAGCCTGCTGACGCAATGACTTCACCGCGGCGGCCGGGTCGGCGGCGCTGTACACCGCCGAGCCGGCGACAAAGCAGTCCACACCGGCTTCGGCGGCCTGTTCGATGGTGTCGGCATTGATGCCGCCATCAATCTCGATGACGATCGTCAGCTCACCGGAGTCGACGAGCCGCCGCGCGGTCCCCACCTTGGCGAGCACCTCCGGGATGAACTTCTGGCCACCGAAACCGGGTTCGACCGACATCACCAACAGCGTGTCGAATTCCTTGAGGATCTCCAGGTACGGCTCCAGCGGGGTGCCGGGCTTCACCGACAGGCCGGCCTTGGCGCCGGCGGCCCGGATGTCACGCGCCACACCGACGGGGTTGTCGGTGGCCTCGGCGTGGAAGGTGACGTTGTAGGCACCGGCTTCGGCGTACGGCGGCGCCCAGCGCTCGGGCTGATCGATCATCAGGTGGCAGTCCATCGGAATGTCGGTGGCCTTGAGCAGCGACTCCACCACCGGCAGGCCCAACGTGAGGTTGGGGACGAAATGGTTGTCCATGACGTCGACGTGCAGCCAGTCGGCCCCGGCCACCGCGGCGACCTCATCGGACAGCCGCGCGAAATCAGCGGACAGGATGGATGGGGCGATCAGGGGTTCTGCCATGGCCGTCAGCCTATCTCGACACTCTTCGCGCAAGCGCTCATGCTCTTCGCGCAAGCGCTCATGCTCACGCTCATGCTCTTCGCGCAAGCGCTCATGCTCACGCTCATGCTCTTCGCGCAAGCGCTCATCGGTCGACCTTCAGGGCCGCACTGAACATCGCATCCGTCCCATGCCGGTGCGGCCACAGCTGCACGTGTGGCCCGTCGCCGAGGTCGTCGGCCGGGGCAAACAACTCCCGGGTGTCCACCTGGGTCACCCGATGCCGGCGCACCGCGTCGGCCACCACCCCGACCGTTTCGGCCAGGTGCGGTGAACAGGTCGCGTAGAGGACCACGCCACCGGGACGCGTCAGCCTTATCGCCGCGGCGAGCAGCTCACGCTGCAGCTTCGCCAAACCGGGAACATCACCGGGCTGGCGCCGCCAGCGTGCCTCGGGGCGTCGGCGCAACGCTCCCAGCCCGGTGCACGGGGCGTCGACGAGTACCCGGTCGAATCCGGGTTCCAGGCCCGATTCCCGCCCGTCCACACGGTGCACGTCGACGTCGAGGCCCCGGGTGCTCTCCTCGACCAGGTCGGCACGGCGCGACGCCGGTTCGACCGCCGTGACCCGGGCACCGGCCGCCGCACCGATGGCGGCCAAGAGCGCGGTCTTGCCACCGGGGCCGGCACACAGGTCCAGCCAGCGGCCGTTGTCGGGGCCGTCCAGCTCGGCCAGCGTCAGCGCGCGGGCCACCAGCTGACTGCCCTCGTCCTGGACCTGGGCGGCGCCGTCGCGCACCGCCGCCAACTGTCCGGGGTCGCCCCCGGGCAGGTAGACCGCGTACGGCGAGTAGCGCCCGAGGGTCCCGTCGGCCTGCGCGGCCAGCTCAGCCGCCGTCAGCGCCGTGGGTCGGGCCGCCAGGTGGACCACTGGACGTTCGTCGTCACTGGTCAGCAGGGCGTCGAGCTCCCCCGCCCTGGCCCCCAGCGCGTCGGTGAAGGCCTGCGCGATCCACCGCGGGTGGGCGTGCAGGAACGCGGCGTGCCCCACCGGATCGGTGGCCGCCGGCGGCGCCAGCTGCTCCATCCATTCCTGCTCGGTGCTGCGGGAGATGGTCCGCAGCACACCGTTGACGAAACCCGCTCGGGCCGTGTCGAATTCGATGCCGGCCTGTTCGACGGTGGTGGACACCGCTGCGTGCGGTTCGACGCGCGTGCGCAACAGTTGGTAGGTGCCCAGGCGCAACAGGTCGAGCAGCACCGGGTCGATGCGCTCGGGCGGGCGCCCGGCGGCCGCCTCGATGACGGCGTCGAGCAGTCCCCGGGTGCGGCAGGCGCCGTAGGTCAGCTCGGTGGCGAAGGCTGCGTCGCGGCCTTCGATTCCCCGTTCCCGCAGCAGCCCGGGCAGGGCCAGGTTGGCGTAGGAATCACGTTCGGATACCGCGCGCAGCACGTCGAATGCCGCCCGGCGGGCCGGATCCAGCGGTGTGCGGCGGTGCTGACGGTCGCGTTGCGGCGAACGATTCGGACGGTTCGGCCTATTGCTCATGAGGCGCGCACCGATTCGTCGAGCCGCGCGCCGCGGGCCCAGTCGGCCGCATTCATGAGTTTCTTTCCGGGCGGCTGGATCTGCCCGAGCCGGACGGGTTGCGAGCTGGTACCGACCAGCACTGCGTTGCGTTCGACGCGGATCTCACCGGGATCCAACGAATCTTCCGTCGGGTCCACCGTGACCGGCCCGACCTTGACCCGCAGGTCCCCGATCATCGTCCAGGCACCGGGATTCGGGGTGACGGCGCGGATCCGGCGGTCGATGACGTGGGCCGGCAGGTCCCAGCGCACCCGGGCCGACTCCACGGTGATCTTGGGCGCCAGGCTGACTCCGTCGGCCGGTTGCGGCACCGCGGTCAGTGATCCCTCGGCAATGCCGTCCAGGGTCGACTCCAACAGCGCGGCACCTGAATCAGCAAGCCGCCCAAGCAGTTCGCCCGCCGTATCGGTGTCGCGGACCCGCTCGGTCACCACCCCGTAGACCGGACCGGAATCGAGGGCCGGCTCGATCAGGAACGTCGTCGCTCCGGTCACCTCTTCACCCGCCGCCAGGGAGGCCTGCACCGGAGCGGCCCCGCGCCAGGCCGGCAGCAACGAGAAGTGCAGATTGATCCAGCCGTGCTGTGGCACCGCGAGCAGGCGCTCGCTCAGCAGCGCACCGTAGGCGACCACCGCACAGCAGTCCGGCGCCAGCTCGGACAGCTCGGCGACAAACTCGTCGGAGTTGGGCTTAGCCGGCCGCAGGACCGGTATGTCGTGCTCGAGCGCCAGCTTCGCGACCGGTGACGGAGCGGGTTTCCCGCGGCGCCCGGCGGCGGCATCGGGCCGGGTCAGGACCGCGACCACATCGTGGCGGGGCGAGTCGATCAGCCGCTGCAACGAAGGGAGGGCGGGCTCTGGGGTTCCGGCAAAGACAAGACGCACCGACACAGTCTAGGTA